>CAJFPC010000040.1 GCA_904398325.1 Candidatus Neoruminococcus faecicola
CAAATAAGCCCGCCGCAGCAAAACAGAAAATCGAAATCCCCCTGCCGCAGCCAAAGCGGCGGGGGATTTTTTTGCCCGGCCGCAAAAGGAGCGCGCGCCGGTTTCTGCTTGTTGCGCCCAGGGAGGATGAATTTGCCGGCTTTGCGGATAAATCCATTCCCCGCGGCCAAACTAACGGGGAAAACCAGCCAAAAAGGAGCCTTTCTATGACCACTGTGCTGTTGGGCGGAGGGAATCTTTCCCGCCGGATCTTCGATTTTCTCGGGCGGGCGGTGGCGCCGGCGGTGCCCGTCTCGCTGCTGGGGCACCGCACCGTGCTGTGCGCCGCGCCGGAAATCCTCGCGGCGGAGCTGCCGGAGGCGGTGAGCATCCGGGGGGAGCATACGGCGGTGGTGCTCTCCGAGCCGGACTGCTTCCCCGCCCTGCACCGCCTGGGCGAGAGCGTCGTCATCCTCAACACCATCGGCGGGGAGCTGCCCCCCGGCGCGGACCACTGGGGCAAGGTGATCACCTGCGGGCTTGGCATGCGGGATACCCTCACCTTCAGCAGCCTCACCCGGGAAGGAGCGGTGGTCTCGCTGGGGCGCAGCCTGCGGGATTTTTCCGGGGCGTGGATCGAGCCGGAGGAATTCCCCCTGGCACTGGGCGGCCCCAGGGAGCCGTTTTTCCTGCTGGCGGCGGTGGCGATTCTGCTGGTCAGCGGCCAGAAGGGGCTGATCTCCCGCCTGACCTTTTGAAAAGCGGCAGGATTTTTCCATCAAAAAAAGCAATCCCGCATGCAATCATTTCCATCAATAAACCGATGCACACCGGCAACACTACTACTGCAAACGCAAGCAAAGAAACCAAGTCTAAAATGGAATTAAGGAGAGAAGTAACAATGGCGAACACTACCAAGTCTTCCAACAACCTGGTGATCCCCGAGGCCAAGGAGGCCATGAACAAGTTCAAGATGGAGGCCGCCAGCGAGGTCGGCGTCAACCTGAAGGATGGCTATAATGGCGAGCTGACCAGCCGCGAGGCCGGTTCTGTGGGCGGCCAGATGGTCAAGAAGATGATCGAAGCTTACGAGAAGAACATGAAATAAGCTTTGATCCCAAAGCGAAGGCGCGGCACCCTGTTTGAGGGTGCCGCGCCTTATTTTTATATCCCGGCGTCTGCCAGGGCCAGATCGGCCGCTGCCAGCGCGTGCAGCCGGGTGGTGTCAAACAGCGGCACCGGCGTATCCTCCTGCTGGATCAGCAGGCCGATTTCCGTGCAGCCGAGAATCACCCCTTCGGCGCCCTGACGGGCGAGGGCCTCCACTACCGAGAGGAATTTCGCCTTGGACTGCGGCAAAATCTCCCCCAGGCAGAGCTCCTCAAAAATCACGCGGTTGATTTCCGCCCGGTCATCCTCCTCCGGGATCATCACCTGGATCCCTTCCTCCACCAGGATGGCCTTATAAAAATCCTGTTCCATGGTGTAGCGGGTGCCCAGCAGCGCCACCCGGCGGACCTGGCGGGCCTTCAGGGCCTCGGCCGTCACCCGGGCGATATGCACCAGCGGGATGGAGACTGCCTCCTCCACCTGGCGGGCCACCTTGTGCATGGTGTTGGTGCAGATCACCAGAAAATCCGCCCCCGCCGCCTGCAGCGCCTGGGCCGCCCCGGCCAGGATGCGGCCGCTTTTTTCCCACTGGCCGCTGGCCTGGCAGGCCTCGATCTCCTGAAAATCCACGCTGTATAAGACGCATTTGGCGGAGTGAAGGCCGCCCAGCTTTTCCTTGACGCGGGTATTGATGATCTGATAATAAGGGACGGTACTCTCCCAGCTCATGCCGCCGATCAGGCCGATGGTTTTCATCCGGCAAGCCTCCTTTTTCCTTCGGATGGAATCTTTTTTTGCTTTCTCCATAGGCTGCGGCGCGGTTTTGTGCTAAAATAGACAGGGAAAACCGCTCGCGCCTGCCGTTTTTATGGTAGCACAGCCGCTGCCCTTTTGCAAGGGCGGGCGCGGCGCAAAACAGGAGAGGAGAAGATGCCCGATGCAACCAGATACCACCCAGACGGATACCATCCGGCTGCTCAAAAAGCAGCTGTTTTTCACCCGGCTGATCGCCCTACTGCTGGCGGTGACCATGGCGGTCCTGCTGGCTACGGCAGCCATCCTGCTGCCGCAGGCCCAGGATATCCTCAAGGACGTCAACACCGTCTCCCGTCAGCTGGCCGCTGTGGACTGGGCGCGCATGGCCCAGGAAATTGAAAATCTGGCCCTCACCAGCCGGGAGAGCATGGCAGAGGTCCTGCTGCAGGTGCAGAAGCTGGATCTGGATACCCTCAACGAGACCATCCAGGATTTTAACGAGATCCTCACCCCGCTGGCCAGCTTTTTCGGCGGATAATCACCGGTTGAGATACCAGACCCCAAGGTTCAAATACCCGGCAAAGCTGGTCCAGACGAGATAAGGCAGCTGCAGCCGCGCCGCCAATCGGTCCGCCTGAGAAAAGCGGCGGATCATCCAAAAGATCAGCCACCACAGCAGCACCAGCCAGAAAAACGCCGTCAGCCGCGCCTGCCAGCGGAAAAACAGCAAACTCCAGCAGAAATTGGCCGCCAGCTGGGCCGCCCACCACAATAAACCGACGCCCCGCCAGAGGGAATCGCTGCACCAGACACGCGCCGCGCCAATGCCCATCAGCAGGTACAGGATGCCCCACACCACGGGAAACACCGCTGCCGGCGGGGTCAGAGGCGGCTTTTGCAGCAGCGGGAAGCTTTGCTGCAGCGCCTCCCGGATGAGAAAGCCCGCCAGCGCGCCCACCCCCAGGGCGGCTGCGCAAAAAATCAGATAAGGGAGCCATTTTTTCATCGTTCCAACGACCTTCCAGAAGCAAAATCGGCAGTGCGCCTGCCCAGCCTATTTTACCGCTGCCGCAGCGCAAAACATGCCGCAATCCGCCCCTGACACAAAAAGCCTCCGGGAATCGCTTCCCGGAGGCTTTTGCATTCATAGGGCGGCTTTAGCCCTTCAGGGCCTTTTCCTCCCAGCGGCGGCCGCGGTACTGCAGGCCAAAGCAGATGGCGCGGGCGCTCCAATCCAGTATCACCTGGGCGCTCCACAGCCCGACGACGCCCAGCCGGAGCGGGAAGCCCAGCACAAACCCGGCAAAAATCCGCAGCACCCACATGCTGATGCTGGAAACCCACATGGTGTACCGGGCATCCCCGGCAGCCCGCAGGGTGTTGCAGACCCCGAAGGCCAGCGGATACAGCACCATGGACATCACCGCGTGCAGCGCCGTCAAAATCAGCGCCAGCCGGCCGGATTCCGGCGAGAGATGATAAGCCCACAGCACCAGCGGCGTCACCGCCAGGCAAAGGGCGTTGATGGCGATCTGGGTCCAGATCATGCCTTTCATCAGCTTGCGGGTATAAAAGCGGGCCTTGGCATAATCCCCCGCGCCCACGCACCGGCTGACCACCGTCACCATGCCGAGCCCGATGGACTGGGCGGCAAAAATATGGAACTGCCCGATCACATTCCCCACCGCGTTGGCCACAATGGCCGAGGTGCTCATGGCGGCCACCATGCTGGTGAGGATCAGCCGCCCAAAATGGAACATGGTGCTCTCCACCCCATTGGGGATGCCGATGGAGAGGATGTTTTTGACCATCCTGCCCTCCAGGCGGGGGCGCAGCACCCCCCGGATGCACAGCGGCAGCCCGGGCCGGCGCAGCAGCGCCAGGATCACGCCCGCCGCCGCCATGCGGGAGATCAGGGTGGGGATTTTCTTTCAACCCGGTGCCACCCAGCACCGAGGGAGGACCTCCACACACGCCTCCTTTCCGGGCTGCGCCCTAAAAATAACAAACAGAGCGCAGGAAAGAATCCCCTTTTCCATGCGCTCTGTCTTGTTACCTGAAAGATTTTAGCTTCATCGGTGCAAACGCTTTCCAGAGTTTCGTCCGGATCCGGTCCTTTTGCCTGAGAGTTTTGCTTGCCCCTTCGGCGCTATCTCAAAATAGCCTCTCCCGAACCCTTCATCCGAAATATAGTTGGCTCCGGCAGGCGCCGGCATGGCGGGGGTATCACCATCCTATGGCGCCTGTCCCCCTGTTATGCCGTGCGCCGCCGAAAACCAGTTGTCAAAATTTCATCATCCGGCTCAAGCGGATACCGTTTCGCTTACTTCTTCTTCCTTGGGGCCCTCGCCGTCAGAGGGAGGGAGCTTTTTGCGTCTCTGATACTGCAGCGCCAGGCTGGCGGCCAGGATGACCGTGCCGATCACGCTGGAGATCAGCTCCGGAACGATCAGCATCACAGCTGCCACGATCAGCACCAGGCGCTCCAGCTTGTTGATGGGCGCCAGGCCGTAGCCGATCAGGCCGCAGCCAACCGCATAGATACCCAGAATGGTAAAGACCGCGATCTGGATGATCTCCGGGACTGTGCCGAAGCCGAGCATTGCCGGGCTGTACACAAAGGCGTAAGGGATGATAAAGATCACGAAGCTGTACTTGAAGGCTGCCAGGCCCAGCTTCCACATATCGACGCCGACGATGCCGGCTGCCGCAAAGGAGGACAGCGCCACCGGCGGGGTGATCATGGAAAGGTTGGCAAAGTAGAATACGAAGAAGTGGGCAACGATCGCTTCCACACCCAGGTTGACCATGGTGGGGGCAAGCAGCGTGGCAGCCATGATATAAGCCGCACTGGTGGGCATGCCCATACCCAGGATCAGCGCCATCAGCATGGTCAGCATCAGGGCGATCAGCAGGCTGTTCTGCGCAACCATATTGATCATGCTGCTGAATCTCAGGCCGAGGCCGGTAGAGACGATCTCACCAACGATGATGCCGGCCAGCGCGCAGGGCATCACAACGATGACGGCCTGCTTGGCGGTGCTCTCCAGCGTCTCCAGGAAGGTGAAAAGGTTCAGCCGGGTATCCTTGCGGATCATGGTCAGCACGATCAGCACCACGGCGGACAGGGTAGCCGCACGCATCATGGAACGGCCGGAAAGGATCATAGCTACCAGCACCACAATGGAAAGCAGCAGGTGCAGATGCTTCATGATATCCTTTTTGACCTGGGCCACATCCATCACAGGGGCGGAAAGATGATGCTTCTTGGCGTAAAAATGCACCAGGAAGTACATCGCCATCATGAAGATGATGGAGGGCAGGACCGCAGAAAGCATAACCTGGGAATAGCTGGTGCCGACCATATCCACCATGATAAAGGCCGCCGCACCCATGACCGGCGGGATCAGCTGGCCGGCGGTGCCGCCGATGGCCAGGATACTGCCGGAGAAGGTGGGGTCAAACTTCTCTTTTTTCAGGGAGGGATACATAATGGTGCCCACCGAAGCCACATTGGCCGGGGCGGAACCGCTGATCATCCCGAAGAACGCGCAGGCCACGACCGTGGCCTTGCCGGCGCCGCCGGTGGTCTTGCGGGTCAGCAGGTTAGAGATGTTGATAAACAGCTGGCCGGCCGGCGTCGCGGAAAGGAACGCGCCGAACAGCAGGAAGTAGAACACCATGCTCACCGACACGCTGACGGGAGAACCGAAGATGCCGCCGGTGGAATAAACCTGGTTTTCCAGCATTGCGCTCAGGCTGTGGCCCGTGTGGCCCAGCAGGCCCGGCAGCATGTGGCCGAAGAAACCATACGCGAGGAAGACGAGGACGATAATCGTCAGGGCCATGTTCACCGCACGTCTGGAGCACTCCAGCAGCAACAGGATCAGCACGACGCCAACGACGATATCCATCGTGGTCAGGGCGTCCACGCCCACCATGCGGGACATGATCCGCTCGGAGTTGACGCACATATGGATGATGCACATCAGATCCAGCGCGACGAAAATGTATTCATACCACTTGGGCATATATTTCTGCCCTTTGGGGACTTTGTTCTTCTTAAACATCGGCTGGGTCAAAAACACCAGGCCGATGGCAAATCCGACATGGATCGGGCGCAGCACCAACGCGCTGAAGGAGCCGCGAAACACGATCCAAATCTGGAACAGCGCCCAGATGATAGCCCAAATGCTTGCCGGATTGAGAAAGCGCTTCACATACTTGTTCTCACTCATGGGCTTGTCTCTCCTCCTATTCTAAACGGTTGCTGCTCCCTCTATTGAAAGCCGGGAGCGGCAGAACCGCTGCCCATGGGCGTTTGCCCCGCCCCCGAGAAACCATCCCCGGGGGCGAAACCGCAAAGGACAAACGCTTGACTCAGTAAAGTGAGGGAGTAGTGTCTTCCGTTACATCAGGCCGGCTTCTTCAAAATAGGCCTGTGCGCCGGGGTGCAGCGGGATGCCGAGGCCGGCAGGGTCGCAGGCCCGCTCCGGCGTGAAGTCCTCCAGGGCCACATGGCCGGCATGGAGCGCTTCCGTATTCTCGCAGAGGGCCTTGGTGATGGCATAGGCCACGCCGTCGCTCATGGCGCTGCTGGCAACCAGGTTGGTGGTCAGGCTCAGGCAGTTGATATCCTCATCCTGGCCATTGAAGGAGCCCGCAGGCAGCACCGCGGTGCTGAAGTTGTACTTCTCGCACATGCTGTCGATCATATCCTGAGGCATCTGCAGGAAGTTCAGGTCGATGGTGACGGCCAGCTCGGTCAGGGAGGCATGGCCCAGGGTCACGTTGTGGATAAACAGGTCGGTCTGGCCATCCTTGAAGGCGTCCACGATGGTGGTCAGGTCGTTATGGGCAACCTGGCCGCCCCAGGCCTCGATATCCTCATAGGTGATGCCGTATTCTTCCAGAACCAGGCGGGAAACCACTTCGCCCATGTTGCCGACTTCCGTGGTGGAAACGCGGATGGGGGTTTGGTTGGCAGCCACGTCAGCCAGATCGGTGATGCCCGATTCAGCGGAGGTGACGATCACATAATAGAAGGTATCCAGATTGCCGACCAGGCCCAGCAGATCCGGGCAGGCGCGGCCTTCATACACTTCGACGCCTTCCAGCGCCCAGGCGGAGGACAGGTTGTAGCCGAAGCCGAACTGGCTGGAGCCGTTCTCGATCAGCAGGGGATTACTGGTGGCGCCGCTGTTGGTCTCTACCGTGATCTGGGAACCACTGGGCAGATTCTGCAGCAGGATGTCACTGAAAATAGAGCCGTAGCTGTACCAGGAGGTACCCATCTTGGCGGCGGCCATATTCAGGTTGACCGGTTCCGTCAGGCTCAGGTCGCCGCTGCCGGCAACCGCGCTTTGGGTGCTGCTGCTCGTGGAGGCCGTATCCCCGCCCCCGCCGCAGCCCACCAGGGCTGTCAGGGACATCGCAAGGCTTAGTCCGAGCGCCAGTAATCTCTTTTTCAATTGTCTCATCCTTTCTTATTCTGACTCGTTTTTTCGGCGTTCTCTATAAAACAAAAGAACACTTCCTCAATTTGGGCCCCGGCCCTCTCACCGGGGTTGTACCACCAGATCCCGCACCAGCTGGCCGTCCATGGGCTCCAGCAGGATTTCTGCGGTTTCGGGGGGCACCTCTTTGGCGCAGGCCAGCACAGCCGAACCGTTGAGCTTGAGGGCGCATCTGCCGCAGATGCCCTGATTGCAGGAGCTGTGCCGGTAATAGGCCAGGGTGTGATCCAGGTGGGTGTAGATATAGTCCAGGATATCCATCACCGTCATGGTGTCATCCAGCTTGGGGACCTCATAGGTCTGGATAGTGCCCTGGCGTCTGATTGAAACCTTCATCACTCCACCTCCAGGATCGTTTTGACGATGCACTCGCCGACGTCGGGATAATCCCGGTCATCCAGCGGCTGATACACCGCCTCGGGGTAGGCTTTTTCATACTCCAGCTCGCCGCCGTGCAGGCTGGCCGCAAAGCTATAGCGGAAGTTGGTGTTATCCACCTGCGGGCAGTCGCTGCGCAGATGGCAGCCGCGGCTTTCGGTGCGGTGCAGCGCGCTGTAAAGGCCGCTTTCGGCACAGAGCGCCAGGTTCCGGGCAGCGATGGAATTCATCCACTCCAGATTGTACCGCTCGCCGCCGGGGGCCGCCATCTGATCCAGACTGCGGCGCAGCTGGCAGATTTCGGTATAGGCCTTCTCCAGGCGCTGGCCATCCCGATAGAAGTTGAAGCCCTCGTCGCAGACAGCTTCGATCCGGCGCATGGCCTCCACCGGGCTGACGCCCTCGGTGCGCCCCAGCGGGGCGGTAAGCGCCCCGGCCGCCTGGGCCAGGTTGTCCGGCTCCAGCTGGGCGGCGCCTGCGGCGTACAATCCCGCCGAGCGGCCGGCCACCTTGCCGTTGGCCAGCATCTCCGTCAGGCCGTCGCCGCTGCGGAAGGCCCCGAACAATCCGCTGGTCACCTCGCCGGCTGCATACAGCCCCGGCACCCCGGTGAAGAAGGTATCGTCCACCACGACGCCGCCCATGCTGTACTCATTGCCGAAGCCGACCATCCAGCGCCTGCCGTTGGCGATGATCTCGCCGGCGAGCTTTTTCAGGTCGATGAAGTGATATTTGCCCTTGCGGTGCCAGTGGCTCTGCTGGCGGGCCATCTCCTCAAAGGCGTCGTAAATATCCTTCTCGGAGTAAGCGGAATAATCAAAATAGAACCGGTTGCCGTACTGATCCCATTTTTTGTACATGCCCTCGCCATAGAAGTACTGCATCAGCAGCTTTTTGACCTTGCTGTTGGAGGCGTTGGTCTTGTACTTGGGGTCCTTGGAATAGACCAGCTCGTCGCCGTCCAGGTCGGTGGCCTTTTCCCGGATGGGGAACAGGTTGGGCATGGTGCACTGGAAGGGCAGCAGCGAGCCTCTGGCGTAGGCAGGCTCCACAATGGTGGGGATATAAAGGAGAAACTCCATATCCTTGGCCTTTGCCCCCGCCCGCAGCGCCATGGCGATGCCGTCGCCGGTCATGTCGCTGATGGTATTCTTGAGGGAATGGGGCTGGTAGCCGCCGGTGCAGAGGATCACGGCTTTGGCTTTAAATTCCACCAGCTCACCGGTGTAGACATTCATGCCGACGGCACCGCAGACCTGGCCGCCGCAGGTGAGCAGGTCGGAGATGAAGGTATCCTCATATACCAGAATTTCCCGGTTCTGCTCCAGGCCGTGCTTGAGCGCCCGGCCAAAGGCTACGCCGCCCGCGCGCCAGCGGGAGGCCTTGGGCGAAAACACAAACCGGTCGCCGATCTCCTTGACCCATTCCAGCAGCTCTGCCACCGCAATGGGGCCCATCTCAACAAAATGCTTCTGCAGGCGCTGGTCGCCGATCTGGAAGCCGCAGGAAACCAGCTTCTCAAACAGCTTTTCGGGGGTGTAGTCCGCATTGGCCTCCGGCTCGCCGCAGTATTTGCGGGCGCTGACGCCATCCACGCCGAAGCTGCCGCCCAGCATGATGGCATTGCCGCTTTTGCCCACCTTGCCTTTGACGGCCATCACCACCGAAGCACCCTCCTTGGCGGCGGCCAGGGCGCTCATCACGCCGGCTCCGCTGCCGCCGATCACCAGCACATCGCTGGTCACAACATTGTGCTTCATTCTCTTCTCCCCTCTCTCGTCCCCGGACGCTTATTTGCTGGCCAGGCGATGGGCGTGGCGGTTCACCGTCATGTCGATCATAAAGGCGATGCCCTCCGCCGTATCGAAGAAGCTGGGCGGCAGGGTGCCGTCCAGATGGGCTTTCACCGCATCCTTCAGCTGCTGGAAGAAGTATTCGTTGACAACGTTGACGGATTTTTCCGTCACGCCGCCCTTGGTGGCATGGTGGCTGGTGGAAACCTCCAGCTCCTCCCGGGTGGAAAGCTGCACCGTCAGGGTGAAGGCCTCGTAGTTGGCGCCCACAAAATCCTGCATGGTGGCGTTTTCACCGCTCATAAACTGCACATAGTCCACAATGCCCTTGTACCAGGCCACGGCCAGCTTCTCCACAAAATCGCGGATGGATTCCGGCACATCCTCCAGGGAGGAGGGATACTCCCCATCCCCCTCAAAGCCGCGGTATTTGCGGTAGGCCGCCCG
The DNA here is from genome assembly GCA_904398325.1 of Candidatus Neoruminococcus faecicola. Lineage (GTDB taxonomy): Bacteria > Bacillota > Clostridia > Oscillospirales > Ruminococcaceae > Neoruminococcus > Neoruminococcus faecicola. The sequence goes on from CAJFPC010000040.1 coordinate 9,980, forward strand.
CATGGCGCTGCCGATCTGGGAGACGGTAACCTCCACGCCCCGCTCCTTCATGGCGTCGGAGATGGCGTAGCTGAGCTCATAGCTGGTATGGGCGGTGTTCTTGCTGGAAAGGCCGTACAGCGTCTGGTCGTGGGTGAGCAGGAAGGTGCGGCCGAACACGTTGGCAAAGTCGATCATCCGCTGCTTGCGGTCTTCGGGGAAGGGATGCCCCGGCACAAAGCACAGGGAGCCTGCGCCCACCTTCTGCAGCTGCACATCGCCGATCGGCTCCACCATGCTGGGCAGGAACTTCACACAGTTGATATCGTCGCCCAGCACATCATAATAAAGCTGCGGGTTGGGGGTAGGGCCAAAGGTGATGATATCCGGCAGATTGCCGCCCTTTTGCCGCTGCTCGGCAAAATAGGCGGTCAGGGTCTCCTTCAGCACCACCGGGATAATCTTGGGCGGAACAGACACGATCACCAAATCGGGGGTTTTTTCCCGCAGCAGCTCCAGCGCGGGCTGCGCGGTGATCGTGAAGGGGAATTTTCCCTGCAGGCGCTTGACCTTTTCCTCATCCACATCCGCAGCGAAGACATTGGTCTCCACCTTGTCGCCCAGCAGCTTGCGGTAGCCCGGCGTCAAAAAGCCGCCGATAAACCCCATGCCGATGACGACAATGTTGTAATCCTTTGGGATCGCCATGATACATTCCTCCTTTTGATTATTCGGCAAAAATGAAATAACGGTTCACAATGTTGAAATATAATTTTAATATTCCGTTCAAATTATAAACTATTGTTGCTATAAAAGTCTAGTTTTTCGCCTTATTTTAGGTATAATTTTAGCCGATTTGACTAAAATCAACTGGATTTTTATCAAAAATGCTTGAGAGAAAGTCTTGTTAGATTGTACAGAAAATCCTGCAATTCTAAAATTAAAATTATGCATCATTTTGTGCAAATGGCTTTATTATAACAAAATAATCCGCCCTGCTCCTACTGCCTTTTTTCACAAAAAAGTTTGATGGCAAAACAGCTCCGCTGCCGATTCCCAGCAGGCCGGCGGGGATTTCCGTCTGCCGGTGCCGGCTCCGTTTTTCGCGCGCCCAATAAAAAAGGCGGCCCAAAGCCGCCTTTTCCCCTTAGCCGGGGATAAACTCGTCGTGGATGGCCCACAGCGCCCTGCCGGAATCTGCCCGGCCTATCCGCGCCAGGATTTTGATCTCGCGGTATAACCAAAAAGGCGGCCGAAGCCGCCTTTGCCCCTTAGCCGGGGATAAACTCGTCGTGGATGGCCCGC
>CAJFPC010000041.1 GCA_904398325.1 Candidatus Neoruminococcus faecicola
CTGCGGGTGCGGAAACAATAACTGCTCCTGCGGCAGCGGCTGCTCCTGCGGGTGCGGGAACAATAACTGCTCCTGCGGCAGCGGCTGCTCCTGCGATTGCGGGAACAATAACTGCTCCTGCGGCAACGGCTGCTCCTGCGGGTGCGGGAACAATAACTGCGGCTGCGGCAGCGGCTGCTCCTGCGGGTGCGGGAATGATAACTGCTCCTGCGGCAGCGGCTGCGGGTGCGGGAATGATAACTGCTCCTGCGGCAGCGGCTGCTCCTGCGATTGCGGGAACAATAACTGCTCCTGCGGCAGCGGCTGCTCCTGCGGGTGCTGCCAGGGGGAGTCTTTACAGGCGGCATCCCTGGGGGATGTCGCCGTGGCGCCGAGCAGCCAGATCCCTTTTGCCCTGAATGTTTTTTCCGAGGGCAGCGCCATCACCCACCAGCCTGGCAGCGGCGATTTTGTGATCAGCTGCCCTGGTACCTACTTGGTGCAGTTTTCCTGCAGTGCCTACACACTGCAAAGTGTCTCGCAGAATGCCTCTGTGGGCCTGGCGGTCGACGACCAGGTGCTCACCCACACCATGATCCAGAAGGCGGTCACCGCTGCCGGCGGTGCCGTTAACCTGGCCACCCAGTCCCTCATCCAGGTGCCGGCAGGCTCCCAGACCCGGGTGAGCGTCTACAACACCGGCGACGCCATGAACTTTTTGCGCCCCAACATGACCATTGCCAAAGTATAATCCAACCCCATTCCTTACACATCAGCCCCTATCCATGGGCAAGGGGGGCCTCCCGCGGGAGGCCCCCCTTTTGGGGCGGCAAAACAAAAAAGCGGCCAATTGGCCGCTTTTTCCTTCCTGATAACGGGTCAGCGGGCCGCCTGCGGATGCAGCTCCAGCAGCCGGCGGATGATCGCTTCCATATGGCGCTCATCGGTGCCGCAGCAGCCGCCCAGCAGCTTCAGGCCGTATTTTTGGTGCATGGCGGTCACCTCTTCGGCAAAGCGCTCCGGTTCCTCGGTCTGCAGCTCCTCAATGCCATCCAGCTCCTCCGGCGAGAGGTCGGAAGGGTTGGCGATATAGCCCTTCAGGCGGCGGGTGAGCAGCTCCCGGTCCTTAAAATGGCCAAGGCAGGCATCCAGCACTGTGGGGTGCACGCAGTTGACGCAGTAGCAAAAGGGCGGGTTTCCCCCCGTTTTGGCGTCGATGCGGCGGATGGCTTCCTCCAGCGGGGTGCCGTCCAGCACGCAGCCGGTGGGCCGCACCACAAAGCTGACCAGATATTCCAGCCCCGTCTCGGCAGCCAGGCGGCAGAGGCCCTCCGCCTCCGGCACCGAGGGCATGGTGGTGATGTAGAGGAAATCCGGCTGCTGGGCCGCCAGCCGGCGGGTATGGTCGGCGTGGTAGCGGTAGGATTCCTCCTCCGTGAGGGCCTCTTCCGGCTTATAGGCGTCGTTTTTGCAGCCGGTGAGGGCGCCCAGGATGATCTTGCCGGCAAACTCCCCATAGCTTGCCCGCACCTGGCGGCAATGCTCCATCACCTCGGCCATCAGATCGGGCATGGCGGGGTCATAGGCCGCCACCTGCTCCCGGTTTAAAAACTTGGTCTGAGGGATCATCACCACCGGCAGGCCATAGCGGCAGGCCACATCCAGATAGAGGCGGTAGACCTTCTCCACAAAGCCCCGGGTGCGGGGATCGTGCACCAGGCTGGCGTTGCCCACATGGGCATCCGGCGGGATGGGGCTTTCCCGTTCCAGCCGGTCGCGGATCGCCCCCTGCAGCACGACAAAGGGCTGCTCGGCCAGCAGCCGGCGCATGGAAATGGACAAAGCGCTCCCCTCCCTTAGAAATGATACTCCGCCTTCATCAGCTTCACCAGCTCGATCAGGTGGCGTTCGTCGGTGCCGCAGCAGCCGCCCACCCAGGTGGTGCCGTATTTTTTGTGGATGCCGAAGACGTTTTTGGCAAAGACCTTCGGGTCTTCGGTCTGCAATTCCTCGCAGTGGTCCAGCTCCTCCGGCGAAAGGGCGGAGGTGTTGCACAAAAAGCCGTGCAGGCGGCTCTTAATATACTCCTGGTCCCTGCAGTGGGAGATGCAGCTGTCCAGCACGGTGGCGTGGACGCAGTTGACATTGATGCTCACCGGTTCCCGGCCGGGCACGGCGGCGTCGATCTGCTTCATGGCCTCGTCCAGAGGGGTGCCGTCTAAGACGCAGCCGGTGGGCCGCACCACAAAGCTGACGATATACGGCAGGCCGGTCTCGCTCATCAGGCGCACCAGGCCCTTGGCCTCCTCCACCGAGGGCATGGTCACCGAATTGATGAAATCCGGCCCGGCGGCGGCCAGCGCCTCCACATGGGGGCGGTGGTAGCGGTAGGATTCCTCCTCCGTGAGGGCCTCCTCCGGCTTGTAGGCGTTGTTTTTGCTGCCGGTGATGGCGCCGACGATCATCTTTTTGCCGTATTCGCCGAAATCGGCGCACAATTCCCGCATAAAGGCCAGGCTGTCGCCCACCACGTCGGGCTGGCTGGCGTCATACCGGGCCACCCGCTCGGGGTGCAGGAATTTGGTCTGGGCGGTGACGATCATGGGCAGGTCTTCCAGATAGCAGGGGTAGATATAGCTGCCGTACAGCCGCTTTAAAAACTCCCGGCCCTCTGGCAGATAGATCAGGTTGGCGCTGCCGATGTTCTTATCCGGGCGGATGGGCGCCTCGCGGTTGATCCGCTCCCGGATGGAGCCCTGGCACATGAGAAAGGGCGCCTGGAGCGCTGTGACGATATCCAAGAAAAAGGCCTCCTTTGGCTGTCAGTTGTGTTTGTGGTATTCCACCAGCAGGCGGAGCAATTCGCCGATGTGGCGCTCGTCGGTGCCGCAGCAGCCGCCCAGCACCTTGAAGCCCCACTTGGTGTGCAGAAGGAATTCCTTCTCGGCATAGGGCTTCGGCTCCTCGGTGATGAGCACCGGGCTGCCGTCCAGCTCCTCGGGGGTCATTTTGGCGGTGTTGCACATGACGCCCTTCATCCGCCGGCGCAGGATGTCGTGATCCTTGCAGTTGGTCAGCGCCTCATCGATGAAATCGGCGTGGACGCAGTTGATATTGAAATAGAGGGGCGGGTTGTTGGGCACCAGGGCATCCAGCGTCTTGATGGCCTCGTCGATGGGGGTGCCGTCCAGCACACAGCCGGCGGGGCGCACCACAAAGCTGACCACATAGGGGATGTCATACTCGCTGAGGATGCGCACCAGGCCCTTGGCCTCCTCCACGGCGGGCAGGGTCTCGCAGATGATGTAGTCGGGCTTGGCCGCCTCCAGCCGCTCGATCTGGTAGCGGTGGTAGCGGTAGGCCTCCTCCTCGGTGAGGGATTCTTCCGGCTTGTAGGAGTCGCCCCGGCAGCCGCAGGCGCCGCCGATGTAGATATTCTCCCGGCCGAAATCGCCGAATTCCGCCTGCACCTCCCGCACCATGCGGATGCAGTCCGCCGCCACGTCGGGCATGGCGGGGTTGTATTTGCGGATCAGCTCCTCGGTACCCTTTTTGCTGGGGGCGGCCATGATGGTGGGCACCCCCGCCGCCTGGGCGAGCCGGCCGTAGCTGCGGTAGACCTCCTTGAGGAATTCCCGCTGCTCCGGCACATACACCAGGCTGGCCTGGGCGATGTAGGGGTCGATCTGATAATCGGTCTCGCGGGTGATCCGCTCCCGGATGGCGCCGTGGCCGATGATGAAATCGCTGGTCAGGAATCGGGTTTTATAATCCATAACTGCTTCCCTCCGCTCAAAATATTGTCCTCAAAAAATCCTGAAAAACGAATAATTTGTACTTATTCTATCATCTTTGGGGAGCATTTGCAAGGCGGGCGGCAGAAAGAAGGGGCCCCATCCGGCGGATGGGGCCCTGGCGGTCATTCCAGAATATAGATGTCGACGATCTTGCGGCCGTTCAGGCAGCTTTCGTCATAGGTGTCGTAAAACAGGTCCACATCGACCACGTCGTTGAGCAGGCCGATACCGGTGTCGGTGGCGACGGCATAGCCATAGACAAAGCTGCCGTCCCGGGAGGTGATATACAGCTTGGTGCCGTAGGGGATCTCCCGGGGATCCACCGCCACATGGCCGGGGGTGGTCTTTTCCCCGCTGGCGCCCCAGGAGCCTTCCCTGGCGCTGTAGCCGGTGGCCACCTGGTTGGTGAGCACGGCGGCGTAGTTCTCGGGGACGCCGTTTTCATCCAGCTGGACGTCAAACTCCAGCGGGCTGACGGCCACATCCGCGCCGGTGATGGTGTGCTGCTCGATCATGGGCTCGATCCATTCGCTTTCCACCACGGTGCGCTCCACCACCTGGCCTGCCACCAGCTTTTCCTGATAGGTGGCGCGGCGCAGGCCGTCCTTGCCGGTCTGCACCACCATGGTTTTGCCGTCCTCAATGAGGGGGGAAAGCTTCTCCACCTCCTCGTAGGGGACTACCTCCTCCACGGTGTACTCGTGGGATTTGATGCTGCCGTAGGTGACCACATCCCCGTCGTGGACCGTTTCCCCCAGGCCGGGGGAAACCTCGTACCCATCCTGCATCTCGATGCCCACCATGGCCAGCACATCCTCCACATCGGCGCCCCGGCGGACGATTACCTCCCGGGTGACGCTGCCCATCCTGAGGGTGACGGCGATGGCGTTGTCATCCTCCGGGTCGATCCATTCCCTGGCCACCGGGGTGACCTGGGGCAGGGCGCCGGGCTCCGCCGGGGCAGCGACGGCCGCCGGCTCGGTGAGGGCCATGGTTTCCAGCGCGATGCCGGTTTGCTTCGTTTCATCTTCTGCGGCAGCTTCCAGCGGGGCGGATTGGCCCAGGACGCCGATGGCCTCGGCGGAAAGCTTCTGCTGCCCGGTCAGAGCGGTTACCTGAAATACAATAAGAGCAAGAATTACAGGTAAGATACCCACTCCAAAGGCTCTGGTGATTCCAGCCGGAACGACCGCCAGCACCTTCTTCATCCAGTGTATCATATCTCTCTCCTTATTCTATTGGATTTGCCATTGTCTTGGCGGGGCAGGGCCCTGATGCTATTTTTACCAAAACTTTTGCAATTATATGCATAAGCGGGAAATTTGTCAAGTTTAACGGGGATTTGATTTCCATTTTTCGGGAATTTTCTGCAAATTTTAGGGGAGATTCTTGTGCGAACCGCAGTTTTTTCCGGCTGGAAACCGGAAACTTTTTGTGCCCTGTTACAAAAAACAGCCTTTCCGGGCGGCGGCCGGGCCCGGGCGGTGCAAAACGCCCTCTCTCAGGGCCTGCCGGCAAAGAAAAACGCCTCCCGGCGGGGAGGCGCAATCAGCGGGAAACCAGCCCTTACTGGGCGTCGTGATAGGGCCAGAATTCCGAGGCGTTGCTCTGGGGCGGCAGGCTGCGGGTGGAGACGCCGTCATACACCGCCATCACCCGGTCGCCCGGCTGCCACTGGCTGGGATCGGGCAGATAGCAGGAGGTGGAGGCGTCATAATGGAACACATGCTCGTTTTCCCCATCGATCTGGCGCAGCAGCACGCTGCCGGTGCCGTCGCTGTCAGCGGTGACCGAGACCACCTCCCCGCCGAAGAGACAGATCTCCGCCGGGGGCATCTC
>CAJFPC010000042.1 GCA_904398325.1 Candidatus Neoruminococcus faecicola
AGGACGGCGTCCTCGTAGTTGTAGCCCTCCCAGGTCATAAAGCCGATGAGGGCGTTTTTGCCCAGGGAGATTTCTCCGTTGCAGGTGGCGGGGCCGTCGGCGATGACCTGGCCCTTGATGACCCGCTCGCCCTTATCCACAATGGGCCGCTGGTTGATGCAGGTGCCCTGGTTGGAGCGCAGGAATTTGATCAGGTGATAATTCTCATACTCCCCTTCGTCGGTGAGGATGACGATCTCGTCGGCGCAGACGCGCTCCACCACGCCGCTGTGCTTGGCCAGCACCACCACGCCGGAATCCACCGCAGCCTTATACTCCATGCCGGTGCCCACGATGGGGTTCTCGGTGATCATCAGCGGCACCGCCTGGCGCTGCATGTTGGAACCCATCAGCGCGCGGTTGGCGTCGTCGTTTTCCAAAAAGGGGATCATGGCCGTCGCCACCGAAACCACCATCTTGGGCGAAACATCCATAAAGTCGACCTTTTCCCGCTCGACTTCCTTGATGGCGTCCCGCACGCGGACGTTGACCATCTTGTTGACAAAATGGCCTTCCTCATCCAGCGGCTCGTTGGCCTGGGCGACGATGTAGTTATCCTCCACGTCGGCGGTCATGTAGACCACATCGTCCAGCACCTGGTGGGTTACCGGGTCGACGCGGCGGTAGGGGGCTTCGATAAAGCCGTATTCGTTGATTTTGGCGAAGGTGGCCAGATAGGCGATCAGGCCGATGTTGGGGCCTTCCGGCGTCTCAATGGGGCACATGCGGCCGTAATGGCTGTAATGCACGTCGCGCACCTCGAAGCCGGCGCGGTCACGGGAAAGACCGCCGGGGCCCAGAGAGGAAAGCCTTCTCTTGTGGGTCAGCTCGGCCAGGGGGTTGTTCTGATCCATAAACTGGGAGAGGGGCGAAGAGCCGAAAAACTCCTTAATGGAAGCCACCACCGGACGGATGTTGATGAGCGCCTGGGGGGTCACCACGTCCATATCCTGGGCCTGGGTGGCCATGCGCTCGCGGATGACGCGCTCCATGCGGGAAAAGCCGATGCGGAACTGGTTCTGCAGCAGCTCGCCCACCGAGCGGATGCGCCGGTTGCCCAGATGGTCGATGTCATCGGTGAAGCCGATGCCGTCGCTTAAGTTGCACAGGTAATTGATGGAAGAGAAGATATCGTCGATGATGATATGCTTGGGGGTCAGCTCCAGGGCGCGGGCCTTGACCGCCTCCCGGATTTCCTCCTCATCGGCGGAATTTTCCAGAATATCGCGCAGCACGCTGAAGCGCACCTTCTCATGGATGCCCGCCTCGGCCGGGTCGAAGGAGACAAAGTCGTGCAGGTCCACCATGCCGTTGGAGAAAACCTTCACCCGCTTTTCCCCGATCAGCAGGTAGGCGGTATCCACGCCGGCGCGCTCGATGGTCTCGGCCAGCTCGCGGGAAACGGTGACCCCCGCCTCGGCCAGGATCTCCCCGGTCATGGGGTTCACCACCGGCTCCGCCAGGGTGTGGCCGGCGATGCGGCCGCCGATGGCCAGCTTCTTATTGTATTTATAGCGGCCCACGCGGGAAAGGTCGTACCTTCTCGCGTCAAAGAACAGCGCGTCCAGATGGGACTGGGCGCTGTCCACCGTGGGGGGCTCGCCGGGGCGCAGCTTGCGGTACACCTCCAGGAGGGCCTCCTCGGTATTTTTGGTGCTGTCCTTTTCCAATGTGGCCAGGATCAGCTCGCTCTGGCCGAACACCTCCAGGATTTCCTCGTTGGAGGAAAGGCCCAGCGAACGGATGAAGGTGGTGATAGGCAGCTTTCTGTTCTTATCGATGCGCACATAGAACACGTCGTTGGAGTCGGTCTCATACTCCAGCCACGCGCCGCGGTTGGGGATAACAGTGGAGGTATAAAGCTCCTTGCCGGATTTATCCCGGCTCATGGCGTAATACACGCCGGGGGAACGCACCAGCTGGGAAACGATCACCCGCTCGGCGCCGTTGATGACAAAGGTGCCGCTGTCCGTCATCAGCGGGAAATCGCCCATAAAGATATCCTGCTCCTTGACCTCGCCGGTCTCGCGGTTCAAGAGGCTGGCCCTCACCCGCAGCGGAGCAGCGTAAGTGGCGTCCCGTTCCTTACACTCTTCAATGGTGTATTTCGGCTTGTCGTCCAACCGATAGTCAATGAAATTCAGCACCAGATTGCCCTGATAGTCGGAAATCTCGGAGACATCCTCAAAAACCTCCCGGAGCCCTTCCTTCAGGAACCACTCGTACGAATTTTTCTGCACCTCGATCAGGTTCGGCATGTCCAGCACTTCGTTGATCTTCGCAAAGCTCATGCGGACATTCTTTCCGAGCTGCACCGGCTTGACATTCACCATAGGCTCAATCACTCCATTCGTCTGTTTACATCCGGCAAAACGCTTCAAAACCGTTTATTTATCCCCCAAAAAAGCTATTGCCAATCTTCTGACAATATGGTATAATATTAGCGAAAAAAGGCACAGATAGCCATTTTGATACAGTATATTATTATATCCTAACGGCGGTACTGTGTCAAGCTTTTTATTCCATTTTTACCCTACAAGTTTGCGGCCCGGGCGGCCGCTTTTTCTTGTGCAAAAAGCCCCGAGACTCCTGCAGGAGCCCCGGGGCTTTTCCCTTTTGTTTTTTATGTCCCCTTTAAAAACAACTGCTTTATCTCCGGCAGCACCCCGGCCATCCGGCAGAGGGCGGGCCAGTCCCCGCTGCGCCAAACTCCCCCGGCCGGGTCCCCCAGCTGCGGGCAGCAGCGGCAGAGCAGGTTGTAGAGCCGGTCGTCAAAGCGTCCATCCACCGCTGTGGAATATCCCGCCCGGCCAAGCATCCATTGCAGGGCCGCCACCGCCGGGCCGGACTCGCCTTTTTGCAGCACAGGCGGCTGCCAGGGCCCCTGCCGGGACCAGCTCCCCTCCTGCAATAGCAGCACCCCCTGCCCGGTTTGGCGCACCTGCTGCCACCGGCCGCAGCGCACCGCCTGACGGGCCAGCTTTTCCCCGCCCGAGACCAGCGCCGCCTGCCCGAACAAAAACGGCCCCAGCTCCCGGCGGTCCAGCCCGCGCCGCAGTGCGAGGGGGCCGGCAGTTTCTGCCAAGGCGGCCAGCGCCTCCAAAAAGGCCCGGCTGCTCCACAAAGGCGCGCCATACCCATCCGAAAGAAGCTCTCCTGCCGTCACCCCGCCTGCAAAGGGCAGCGGTTCCCCTTCTTCCAGCTGATAACGCCGCATCCGGCGCTCTGTTCCGTCATATACCAGCAGTTCCATCTGCGTTCCCTCCCCGCCCTGTTCCCCTCAGTTTATGCGCCGGGCGCCGCCGGCATGCCGCAGGGAAAAGCAAAGCGGGCAAAGAATCCTTGCGGATTCCAATATTTTATGGTATAATAACCACAAATCCCCTGTAAATGTCAAAATAAATGGGGCGATTTTTACAAAAATCTGTTTGAGGAGGAATGCGCATATGACTACCCTGTACGGCGGCACCCCCAGCCAGGGCGTGCCCATCGGCATCCTGATGGTGGATTCGGTCCTGCCCCGCATCCCCGGCGACATCGGCAACGGCTTCACCTATGATTTCCCGGTGCGCTTTTACACGGTCAAGGGCGCCAAGGCCATCCGCATTGTGGAAAACAGCGATCCCGCCCTGCTGCAGCCCTTTATCGACGGCGCCAAGGCCCTGGAGGCAGAGGGTTGCCAGGCCATTTCCACCTGCTGCGGCTTTTTGATCGCCTTTCAGAAGCAGATTGCCGAGGCGGTGCACATCCCGGTGATCACCTCCGGCCTGCTGCAGGTGCCGCTGGTGGCCGCCATGCTGCCCCCCGATAAAAAAATCGGCATCCTCACCGCCAACGACGCTACCCTGAACCCCAAGCTGTTTGCCGAGAATGTGCCAGTGGAGCGGCTGTGCATCCAGGGCATGCAGGATACCGAGCATTTTTACAAGACCTTCCCGCTCAACGCCCCCTCCTATGTCTACGAGGAGGTGGAGGCCGACGTGGCCTGGGCGGCGAAAAAGCTCAAAACCGAGCACCCGGATATCGGCGCCATCGTCTGCGAGGGCACCAACTTCGCCCCCTTCAACCCGATGGTCTGCCGCATGACCGGCGTGCCGGTCTTTGACATCATCACCCTGATCCGCTGGGTGGCGTCGGGCATCCTGCGAGGCTACACCTCCCCCTTCCGCAACCAGCTGACCGGCGGGCCCATGTGCGGCGTTTACGA
>CAJFPC010000043.1 GCA_904398325.1 Candidatus Neoruminococcus faecicola
CCAACCCCCGGCCGGAAAAAAGCCCCGGCTAAGGCAGAAAAACAAAGCCCTCCCGTGGGGGAGGGCTTTTGATTTGGTCAGGGCTGGGGGGCGGCGCTTTGGGCGGCGAGCATCCCCTCCACCAGGCGCTCCAGATCGGCAAAGACGGTCAGCTGCCCGGCCTGCTGCCGCAGCCTGGCCGCGCCGGGGAAGCCCTTCATATAATAGCCGGCGTGCTTGCGCATCTCCCGCATGGCCACCGCTTCGCCCTTATAGCGGATGGCCAGCTGCCCGTGCCGCAGGATGATGCGGGCCTTTTCCTCCGGGGGGAGGGGCGGCGGCAGATGCCCGGCGGTGAAAAATTCCCGCACCTCGCGGAATACCCACGGGCTGCCCAGCGCCCCCCGGCCGATCATCACCAGGTCCACGCCGGTGGCGTCATACATGGCCTTGGCGCTGGCAGCGCCGGTGATATCCCCGTTGCCGATCACCGGGATGCGCACCGCCTCCTTCACCCGGCGGATCATTTCCAGATCCACCGATGGGCGGTACATCTGCTCCCGGGTGCGGCCGTGGATGGTCACCGCCGCCGCGCCGCAGTCCTCCGCGATTTTGGCAAGCTCCACCGCGTTTTGGTGGGCTGCATCCCAGCCGGTGCGCATTTTCACCGTCACGGGCAGGTCCACTGCGGCCACCACCGCCCGGATGATCCGCTCCGCCAGGGGCAGATCCCGCATCAGGGCGCTGCCGCCGCCGTTGCCGGCGATTTTGGGCGCGGGGCAGCCCATGTTGATGTCGATGACGTCCGGCCGGCAGGCCAGGGCCATGCGGGCGGCCGCGGCCATGGTATCCGGCTCGCTGCCGAAGATCTGCACCGCCATGGGGCGCTGGGCCTCCCCGACGCTCAAAAGCTCCAGGCTCTTCTCGTTTTCATAGCACATGCCCTTGGAGCTGACCATTTCCCCCACCACATAGGCGGCGCCCAGCTCCTTGCAGATTTCCCGGAAGGCCCGGTCCCCCACCCCGGCCATGGGCGCCAGGGCGGCGGTGCGGGCCAGGGAGATGCTGCCGATCTGCATAGGGTTCCCTCCCTCCAAACAAAAGCCCCGGCTGCACCGGGGCGCATTTTTTTACAGGCCGCGTTTTTGGATGATTGCAGAAGCTTTTGCACCGGCGGCAGGATTGCCGCCGGAAAAAAGCTTTCCCTGTATTGTAGCATAAAACCGCGCCGGCGGCAACCGGCGGATTTTCCGCGGCGGGCGGCAGAAAATGCGGAAAACTTTTTGCCTGCGGCAGCTTTTCTTCGGGCGGTGGGTCAAAAATCCCGCAGATTGTGTTATAATAACTTTATTGCAGCCACAGGCGCACAGCCGAGTTTTTCTTTCGGAGGGAGACCATGAAACTGGCGGTTATCGATTCCAACAGCATTTTAAACCGGGCCTTTTACGGCATCCGCATCCTCACCAACAGCAAGGGGCAGTATACCAACGGCATCTTCGGGTTTTTCAATATCCTGCAGCGGCTGCTGGAGGATCTTGCCCCCGACCGGCTGGCCTTTGCCTTTGACCTGTCGGGGCCGACCTTCCGGCATCTGCAGTATGAGGGCTACAAGGCCACCCGCAAGGGCATGCCCCAGGAGCTGGCCAGCCAGCTGGGCCCCTTAAAGGAGCTGATCCGCCTGCTGGGCTACCAGGTGGTGGAGGCCCCCGGCTATGAGGCGGATGACATTCTGGGCACCCTTTCCCGCCTGGCCAGGGAGGCCGGGGAGGAATGCGTGCTCATCACCGGCGACCGGGACAGTTACCAGCTCATCGGGGACGGGGTGCAGGTCTGCCTGGCCGCCACCCGGATGGGCAAGGCGGAATACACCCTGCTGGACGAGGCCGCCATCCGGGAGCAGTACGGCGTCGCCCCCCGGCAGATGATCGAGGTCAAGGCACTGATGGGCGACACCTCGGATAACATCCCCGGCGTGGCGGGCATCGGCGAAAAAACCGCCCTGGCCCTCATTCGGCAGTTCGGCAGCCTGCAGGGCGTCTATGACCACCTGGAGGACGCCGCCATCAAGCCGGGGGTGCGGGCCAAGCTGGCCGCCGGGCGGGAAAGCGCCGCCCTCAGCCGCAGCCTGGCGGAAATCTGCCTAGAGGCCCCCATCGACAACGACCTGGATGCCTACCTGCCCCGCCCCATGGACCGGGCGGGCGCCGCGGCGCTGCTGGGCGAGCTGGAGCTTTATACCCTGATGGACCGGCTGGGCCTGAAGCTGGAGGAGGGAATCCCCCTGGCCGAGAGCCCGGCGGCGGCCTTCACCGCCCGGTTTGGCGGCAGCCTGACCGGGGAGCAGCTGGCCGCCTGGGGCCCCGGGGACCGGGTGGACCTTTTCTGCCATTGGGAGGAGGGAAAGCCGGCGCAGGCCTCCCTTTTCTGGGAGGGCGCCGAATACCGCGTCGGGGAGGAGGGGCTCCTCCGGCGGCTGGCCGGGCTGCCGGTGAAAAAGCGGATGCTCGCCACCAAGCCCTTTTACCGTTGGTGCCTCGAGGAGGGCATCCCCTGGCAGCAGGTGGAGTTTGACGGGTCGCTGGCGGCGTATCTGCTCAGCCCCTCGGCCAGCGATTATGATTTTGAGCGGCTGTGCGGCCAGTATAAAATCCCCGAGGCTGCCGACGGGCCGGAGCCCCTGCCGGCGGCCAGGCTCTCGCTGCTCTGCGACCGGCTGGAGGAGGAGATCCTCGCCCACGACCAGGAGGAGCTGCTGCACCGGATCGAGCAGCCGCTGGCCCAGGTGCTGGCCGAAATGGAGGAGGCGGGCTTTTTGGTGGATACCGGCGCCATCCGCGCCTTTGGCGGCGAGCTGGACCGGGATCTGGAACAGCTGGAGGCGCGCATCTATGAGGAGGCCGGCGAACGCTTCAACATCAATTCCCCCAAGCAGCTGGGGGTGATCCTCTTTGAAAAGCTGCACCTGCCCGCCAAAAAGAAGACCAAAAGCGGCTATTCCACCAGCGCCGAGGTGCTGGAGGGGCTGGCCGGGCGCCACCCCATCGTGCAGGATATTCTGGATTACCGCACTAAGGCCAAGCTCAAGAGCACCTATGTGGAGGGCCTGCTCAAGGTGGCGGACCAGAGCGGCCGGGTGCACTCCAGCTTCCAGCAGACCGAGACCCGCACCGGCCGCATCAGCTCCACCGAGCCGAACCTGCAGAATATCCCGGTGCGCAGCGAGCTGGGCAGCAACCTGCGGCGGTTTTTCATCGCGCCGGAGGGCATGGTGCTGGTGGACGCCGACTATTCCCAGATCGAATTGCGGGTGCTGGCCCACTTAAGCGGGGATGAAAACATGATTTCCGCCTTTTTATCCGGCGAGGATATCCACACCAAGACCGCCGCCCAGGTGTTCCACATGCCCCAGGAATTTGTCACCCCGCTGATGCGCAGCCGCGCCAAGGCGGTCAATTTCGGCATTGTGTACGGCATCGGGGCCTTTTCCCTTTCCAAAAACATCGGGGTCACGGTGGCGGAGGCCTCGGACTATATCGAGAAGTATCTGGATACCTACCCCGGCGTGCGCCGCTATATGGCCGAAACGGTGGAAAACGCCAAAAAGCTGGGCTATGTGCGCACCATGTTCGGCCGCTGCCGCTATCTGCCGGAGCTGGGCGCCACCAACCGCATCACCCGGGCCTTTGGGGAGCGGGTGGCCATGAATACGCCCATCCAGGGCAGCGCGGCGGACATCATCAAAATCGCCATGGTGCGGGTGGCCCGCCGGCTGGAGCGGGAGGGCCTTCGCGCCCGGCTGATCCTGCAGGTGCACGACGAGCTGATTGTGGAAAGCCCCAAGGCGGAAGAAGAGGCGGTGCGCCGCCTGCTCAAGGAGGAGATGGAGGCCGCCTGCGCCCTCAAGGCGCCGCTGGTGGCCGATGTGGGCGCGGGGGAGAGCTGGTATGATGCAAAATAATCAGGTATCCCCCCGGCTGCTCACCCCGGCGGATGCCCCTGCCGCCGCCGCCGTCGAGGCCGCCTGCTTTGCCCGGCCCTGGAGCGAGGCTTCCCTGCGCGGCAGCCTGGAAAGCCCCTGCGGGCTGTTTGTGGGCCTCTGGCAGGGGGGGCGGCTCATCGGCTACGCCGGCATGCACCTGGTGCTGGGGGAGGGCGCTGTGGATAACGTGGCCATCCTGCCCCAGTACCGGGGCCAGGGCCTGGGCCGGGCGCTGATGCAGGCCTTTCTGCAGCAGGCCGCCCTGCGCGGCTGCCGGCGGGTGACGCTGGAGGTCCGCCCCTCCAACACCGCCGCCCGGCGGCTGTATGCCTCCCTGGGCTTTGCCGAGGAGGGGCTGCGGCGGGATTTTTATGACGGCCCCCGGGAGGACGCCCTCCTCTGCGGGCTGGATTTGAACTGTTTTAGGAAAGCGAGGCTTTAACCAGATGGAAGAGAGGACCCCTCAGGCGGCGGAGCCGTCCAAGCTGAAAAAAATCCTAAAGGAGTGGATCATCCCCTTCGGCATCGAGATCCTGGTGGTGCTGCTGCTGCTCAAATTTGCGTTTTTCCTCACCCGGGTGCCCTCCGGCTCCATGCTGCCCACCATCCAGGAACATTCCATCCTGTTCGCCACCCACATGTACGCGCCGGAAAAGACCGTGCAGCGGGGGGATATCCTGGTGTTTGAGAGCGACGAGCTGGGCGAAATCCTCATCAAGCGGGTCATCGGCCTGCCGGGGGATGAGGTGACGCTGGACCACGGGGAGCTGTATATCAACGGCGAGCGCTATGAAGAGCCCTATGTGGTGTATGACGAGAATTTTTCCGGCACCTGGAACGTGCCGGAGGGCAGCTATCTTTTCTTCGGCGACAACCGCGCCGGCAGCTTGGACGCCCGCAAATGGTCGGAGCCCTACATTTCGGAGGATAAGCTCATCGGGGAGGCGCGCTTCACCCTGTGGCCCCTTTCCAACTTCGGCTTTTTGGAATAACTCGGCTGCGCGGGGCGGCTGCCGGCCCCATTGCAAATCAAAATTCTTCCCGTTTGGCAAAAGGCGCGGATGTTCCGCGCTTTTTTCTTTCTCCGCCCGGCGCTGCCCGGCTCCGCCTCGTGCCGCATCTGTGCGGGACAGAGGACTTCCCCCGCGCCCGGGCAGCGCCCGGCCCCGCCTCGCGCCGCATCTGTGCGGAATGGGGGCTTTCCCGCCCGCCCTTGGGCTGCCGGCCCCATTGCAAATCAAAATTCTTCCCGTTTGGCAAAAGGCGCGGATGTTCCGCGCTTTTTCTCTTTC
>CAJFPC010000044.1 GCA_904398325.1 Candidatus Neoruminococcus faecicola
CAATATCACAGAACAGGGAAAAAATTCCGACTGGATTCTCGGCCGCTGGGGCAAGATATGCTATACTGGATGCAAAACG
The DNA here is from genome assembly GCA_904398325.1 of Candidatus Neoruminococcus faecicola. Taxonomy (GTDB): domain Bacteria; phylum Bacillota; class Clostridia; order Oscillospirales; family Ruminococcaceae; genus Neoruminococcus; species Neoruminococcus faecicola. Next base: position 80 of record CAJFPC010000044.1, read on the forward strand.
GGGAGGGAGCGGCATGGACTGTTATCTGGGCATCGACCTGGGCGGGACCAATTTGAAAGCAGGGCTGTTTGACAGCAGGCTGCGGCTTTTGGCGCAGAAAAGCCTGCCCATAGGCAAAGCCATCCCGCCGGAAGAAATCTGCCGCCGCATTGCGGCACTGGCGGAAAATCTGCTGCAGGCCGCCGGCATCCGGCGCGGGCAGGTCGCCTGGCTGGGAGCTGCCATCCCCGGTACGGTGGATGCGGCCGCCGGCCTTGCGGTGCGCTCCGCCAACCTGGGGTTTGACCGGTTCCCCATCGGGCCCTGCCTGGAGGAAAAAACCGGCCTTGCAGTCCATCTGGCCAACGACGCCGATGCCGCCGCCTGGGGGGAATACTGGCCGGTGCGGCAGCATTGCCGCAGCCTCTTGATGGTCACCCTGGGCACCGGTATCGGTTCCGGCCTGGTGATGGATGGCCGCCTGTTTGCCGGGGCTTTTGGCGGCGGGCTGGAGGCCGGGCATATGATTGTGCAAAAAGAGGGGCGGCTGTGCACCTGCGGCCAGCGGGGCTGCTGGGAGGCCTATGCCTCCGCCACCGGGCTGATCTGTTCTGTTAATGAGGCCATTTCTGCCCATCCCGCCAGCGGCTTGGCGGCCCTTGCCGCCGCGGCCGGGCAGGTGGACGGCAAAACCGCCTTTGACGCCTGCCGGCAGGGAGATCCCACCGCCCGGCAGGTGGTGGAGGATTATCTGGACTGGCTGGCCGCCGGGCTGATCGGGCTGATCAACCTGCTCGAGCCGGAAGAGGTCGTCCTTTCCGGCGGCATTGCCCGGGAAGGGGAATGGTTTTTGGAGGAGGTGCGCCGCCGGGTGCTGCCGCGGCTGTATCATCCCGCCGCCAGGCACCGCACCCTGCTGCGCGGTTCCGTCTGGGAATGCGGCCCCGGCCTTGCCGGCGCGGCGCTGCTGGGATTTGGAATGGGAGAAGGAGAGGATCGACTGTCATGAATCGCCTGTTGGAATTATATTTGCTGTTCTGGAAGCTGGGCAGCGTGACCTTTGGGGGCGGCTATGCCATGCTGCCGCTATTGCAGCGGGAGCTGGTGGAGAAACGCGGCTGGGTTACCGATGAAGAAATGCTGGATTATTTTGCCATCGGGCAGAGCACCCCCGGCGTCATCGCCGTCAATGTGGCGACTTTTGTCGGGTATAAGCGATGCGGCGTGATCGGCGGCATTGCGGCCACCCTGGGGATGGTCACCTCCCCGCTGATTATCATCACCATCATCGCGGCGTTCATCCGCAATTTTGCCGAAATCGAACTGGTGCAGCATGCCCTCAACGGGCTGACGGTGGGGGTTTCCGCCCTTATTATTCAGGCGGTGTATAAGATGCTCAGGGGCGCGGTGATCGATCTTCCCACGCTGATTGTTTATCTGGTCACGCTGGCTATGGTGTTTTTCACCGCCGTATCGCCGGTGTATTTTGTGCTGGCCGGCGGCGTCATCGGCCTGGTGCTGGGCATGTATCAGAAAAAGGGGGCGGGGAAATGATCTATCTGCTGCTGTTTGTAGAATTTTTCAAGGTCGGCCTCTTTGCCATCGGCGGCGGGCTGGCGACACTTCCCTTTCTCTATGACCTGGCGGATAAATACCACTGGTTCACAGCGGAAACCATCGGCAACATGATTGCCGTCTCGGAATCCACCCCTGGGCCTATCGGCGTCAATATGGCCACCTATGCGGGCTTTACCACAGCGGGGGTTCCCGGGGCGCTGTGCGCGACACTGGGCCTGGTTACGCCGTCGATCATCGTCATTTTGGTCATTGCCAAATTCCTCACGAAGTTTCAGGACAATCCCCATGTGAAGGATGTGTTTTACGGCCTGCGGCCTGCGGTGACCGCCATGATTACGGTGGTGGTGATCCAGCTGGTGCTGCAGACCTTTTTTGGGACGGACGATATTTTCGCCCTGTCGCTGGGCGGCCTGCAGCTGCCTTCGATCGCGCTGTTCTGCGTCCTGGTCCTGGCGATGCTGAAGATCAAAGCCCATCCGCTGTATTTTCTGGCGGCCAGCGCCGCTGCCGGCATGCTGCTGAAGCTTTGAGGGCATAACCGGCCTGCCGCGCCAATATCCTTAAGGAGTGAGGGCGGGGTGCGGCATGAGGACAAGATGGAAACACGACCCGGCAAAATGGAAAAAACGTCTGGTTGGCCTTGGGCTCCTGGCTGCCGTGCTGGCGGCCTTTTTCGGCTTTGACCGCTGGATCCGGCCTACGGTGCAGCAGGTGTTCGCCTTCCGCGCCAAGATCTATGTGACCCAGACGGTCAACCAGGCGGTGCTGGACCTGATGGAAGAGAATCAGCTGGGCTATGCACAGATGGCCAAGGTGCAGTATAACAGCGAGGGGACGCCGGTGGCCATCGTCACCGATCAGGTAGCGATCAATCAGCTGACAGCCGGGCTGACCCGCTCGGTCAATGAAAGCTTGAGGGAAATGTCCGCCCAGGAAATCGAGATCCCCCTGGGTACGCTGACGGGGTTTCAGCTGTTTTCCGGCCTGGGGCCCCCGGTGCGGGTGCGCATCTACCCGGCCAGCTATGTGAACACCACCATCGAGAGCCAGTTTGACCAGGCGGGCATCAACCAGACCCGCCACCGCATCCTGGCCACGGTGGAGGTGCAGGTTTCCGCTGTGATGCCGGGGTTTCGGGTCAAGAGCGATGTTTCCACCAGCGTGGGCCTGGCAGAGACGGTCATTATGGGCGTTACGCCACAGCAGTTTGCCCAGCTGGGGGATGCGGATAACTGGAAATACGGCTTTGGGGGATAGGGCCTTTGCGCGCACTTTTTGCGCATATTTGTTTGGGGAAACACTGGAAAACAGGCGATCCTGTGGTATAATAGCTCTATAAGCCGCCGCGCCGCTGCGGTCCGGCGGCGAGCTTTGCGCTGTCCCGACAGACGGGCTGGGTGATACCATGAATTTTCATGGTATCCTATTTTCTGTTTTGCCTGGAGGATATTATGGATCAGATTTTGCAGGAGATCGAGGCGCTGCGGCGCCAGCTGGAATATCACAGCCACCGCTATTATGATCTGGATGATCCGGAAATCAGCGATTATGAATACGACCAGATGCTGCACCGCCTGATGGCGCTGGAGGATGCTCATCCCGAGTACCGCACGCCGGATTCCCCCACCCAGCGGGTCGGGGGCTTTGCGCAGAACACCTTTGAGCCGGTGACACACACGGTGCAGATGGGTTCGCTGCAGGATGTATTCAGTGTGGAGGAGCTGCGGGATTTTGACCGCCGCGTGCGGGAAAAGATCCCCCATCCCGTCTATGTGGCGGAGATGAAGATCGACGGCCTTTCCGTCTCGCTGGAATATGAGGACGGCATCCTGGTGCGGGGCTCCACCCGCGGCGACGGCCTGGTGGGGGAGGATGTCACCTACAACCTGCGGACCATCCGCTCCATCCCGCTGCGGCTGCCTGAGCCCATCCGCTATTTGGAGGTGCGGGGCGAGGTGTATATGCCGCGGGAGAGCTTTGAAAAGGTGGTGGCCTATCAGGAGGAGCACGACCTTCCCCCTTTTAAAAACCCCCGCAATGCGGCAGCCGGTTCCCTGCGGCAGAAGGACCCTGCCATCACCGCCAAGCGCGGGCTGGATATTTTTGTCTTCAACGTGCAGCAGTCCTCCGAGCCCTTTGAGAGCCACGCCCAGTCGCTGGAGCGGCTGGCCCAGCTGGGGTTTCCCGTTTCACCGGAATACCGGGTTTATGAGGATATCGAGGAGGCCATCCGCCGCATTGAGGAGATCGGCCGCCTGCGGGGCACCCTGCGCTTTGATATCGACGGCGCCGTGCTCAAGGTGGACAGCCTGGCCCAGCGGCAGGAGCTGGGCGCCACGGCGAAGTTCCCCCGGTGGGCCATTGCCTATAAATATCCCCCGGAGGAAAAGGCCACCCGCCTTAATGCCATCGAAATCAACGTGGGCCGCACCGGCGCCCTGACGCCGACGGCGGTGTTTGATCCCATCCAGCTGGCGGGCACTACCGTCAGCCGGGCGGTGCTGCACAATCAGGATTTTATCAATGAGAAGGGCATTTCTGTCGGCGATATCATCCTGGTGCGCAAGGCCGGCGAGATCATCCCCGAGGTGGTTGCGGTCAAGGAGCATCAGCCCGGCGCCCCGGTGTATCAGATTCCCCAGGTCTGCCCGGCCTGCGGTTCCGCCGTGGTCCGGGAGGAGGGGGAGGCGGTTTACCGCTGCCCCAACACCGACTGCCCCGCCCAGCTGATGCGCAACCTGATCCACTTTGCCAGCCGCGACGCTATGGATATCGAGGGGCTGGGGGAGGCGCTGACCGCCGCTTTGCTTGAGAACGGCCTGGTGGCCTCGCCGGCGGATCTTTACACCCTCACTACGGAACAGCTGGAGCCGCTGGAGCGCATGGGAAAAAAGAGCGCCCAGAACCTGGTGGAGGCCATCGCCCGTTCCAAGGGGCAGGATCTGGCCCGGCTGGTGTTTGCCCTGGGCATCCGCGGCATCGGCCAGCGCACGGCGGAGCTGATCTGCGGTGTTTTTCCCACCATGGAGGAATTGATGGCAGCCGGGGAGGAGGCGCTTTCCCAGGTGGATGGCGTCGGGCCGGTGCTGGCCAAATCGGTGGCGGATTATTTTGCCACCCCGCAGAACCAGCGCCTGATCCAGCGCCTGCGGGAGGAGGGCCTCACCATGGCTGCCAGCCGGCAGGCGCCCCGCAGCGATAAGCTGGCAGGGCTCACCTTTGTGCTCACCGGCACGCTGCCCACCATGAGCCGCAGTGAGGCCAAGGCCCTCATCGAGCAGAACGGCGGCAAGGCCGCTTCCTCCGTCTCCAAAAAGACCAGCTATGTGCTGGCGGGCGAGGAGGCCGGAAGCAAGCTGGAAAAGGCCCTGCAGCTGGGGATTCCCGTCATCGATGAAGCACAGTTATCCGAGATGTTAAAATAAAGGAGAGATCATCATGCAGATTGATATCGCCCACATCGCCCGGCTTTCCCGCCTGGCGATCGAGGAGGACAAGCTGCCCAAATTCCAGTCCCAGATGGAAAGCATCATCACCATGGTGGAGCAGCTGCCCCCCATGGAGGATGCCGGCATCGGCCTGGATCCGGAGCATCCCATGCAGCTGAGAAAAGACGAGGTCAAGCCCTCGATGAAGAGGGACGAAATCCTCAAAAACGCGCCGCAAATGCAGGCTGGCTGCGTGGTCGTGCCTAAAACAGTGGAATAAGGGGTGGCAACATGGAACTCTATGAAAAATCCGCGGCCGAACTGGGCCGCATGCTGCGCGCCAAAGAGGCCAGCGCGGCGGAAATCACCGAGAGCGTGCTGGGCCGCATCGCCCAGGTGGAGCCCCGGGTGGGCGCCTATCTCACCCTGACAGAGGAAACCGCCCGCAGCCAGGCCGCCCGGGTGGATGAAAAGCTGGCGAAGGGGGAGGCCCTTGCCCCGCTGGCGGGCATCCCGCTGGCGGTGAAGGATAATATCTCCACCAAGGATGTGCTGACCACCTGCGCCTCCAAGATCCTGTATAATTATGTCCCCTCCTTTGACGCGTTCGCCTATGCCAGAGCGATGGAGCAGGGCATGGTGCTGCTGGGCAAGGTGAATATGGATGAATTCGCCATGGGCTCCTCCTGTGAGAATTCCGCCATGAAAACCACCCGCAATCCCCACAACCCGGATTATGTCCCCGGCGGCTCTTCCGGCGGCTCTGCGGCGGCGGTGGCCGCCTGCGAGGCGGTGCTGGCACTGGGCTCCGACACCGGCGGCTCCATCCGGCAGCCCGCCGCCTACTGCGGCGTGGTGGGTCTCAAACCCACCTACGGCTCCGTTTCCCGCTACGGCCTGGTGGCGTTCGCCTCCTCGCTGGATCAGATCGGCCCGGTGGCCCGCACGGTGGAGGATGCAGCCCTGCTGTTTGAGGCCATTGCCGGCCGCGACCCCATGGATGCCACCAGCATCCCTCACGACTACACCGGCCTTGCCGCCGGTATCCATGCGCCGGTGCAGGGCATGACCATCGGCCTGCCGAAGGAGTATTTCGGCGAGGGCGTGGAGGAGGAGACCCGGGCCGCTGTGCTGGCCGCTGCCGATGCCCTCAAGGCGCAGGGCGTCACCGTGAAGGAAATCAGCCTGCCCAGCACCCCCTACGGGCTGGCGGCGTATTACATCATCTCCTCGGCGGAGGCTTCCTCCAACCTGGCGCGGTTTGACGGGGTCAAATACGGCTACCGCACGCCGGAATACTCCAGCCTTACCGAAATGTATGAAAAAACCCGCAGCGAGGGCTTTGGCGACGAGGTCAAGCGCCGCATCATGCTGGGTACCTTTGTGCTCAGCTCCGGGTATTATGATGCTTATTACAAGCGCGCCAAGCTGATGCAGAACCGCATTGCGGCGGAATTCGCCGAGGCCTTTGCCGGCTGCGACGCCATTCTGGCGCCCACCGCGCCCGGCACCGCCTTCCGGCTGGGGGAAAATTACGACAACCCGCTGAAAATGTATGCGGCGGATGTCTGCACGGTCAATATCAATATCGCGGGGCTGCCGGCGGTCTCCATCCCCTGCGGCACCGGCAAAAACGGCCTGCCCATCGGTATGCAGCTGATCGGCGCCAAATTTGAGGAAGCGAAGATCCTGCGGCTGGCTGCCGCTTATGAGAGCCTGTGCGGCGGCTTTGCCCCCGCCGCCATCGTTGACTGAGGGAGGGAAGCGTACATCATGGCTTATGAAGATTACGAAGTGATTGTGGGGCTGGAAGTCCACGCCGAGCTGAACACCGACTCCAAAATTTACTGCAGCTGCAAAAACTCCTTCGGTGCGGAAGTAAACACCAACTGCTGCCCGGTATGCACCGGCATGCCCGGCACCCTGCCCACCCTGAATGAGAAGGTGGTGGATTACGCCATCAAAATGGGCCACGCCCTGGGCTGCACCATCCATAATGTCTGCAAGCAGGACCGCAAGAATTATTTTTACCCCGATCTGCCCAAGGCTTATCAGATCTCCCAGTATGACATCCCGCTGTGCGAGCATGGCCACCTGGATATCATCCTGGATGAGGAAGGCCATACCAAGCGCATCGGCGTCACCCGCATCCATATTGAAGAGGACGCCGGCAAGCTGATTCACGGAGACAGCTTCCAGGGCTCGCTGGTGGATTTCAACCGCTGCGGCGTGCCGCTGATCGAGATCGTCTCGGAGCCGGACCTGCGCGGCTCCGGCGAGGCCAAGGCCTATCTGGAGGGGATCAAATCCATCCTGCAGTACCTGGATATTTCCGACTGCAAAATGCAGGAGGGCTCTATCCGCTGCGACGTCAATGTCTCGGTGCGCAAAAAGGGCTCGGCCGAGTTCAACACCCGCGTGGAGATGAAGAATGTCAACTCCTTCAGCGGTGCGGTGCGCGCCATCGACTATGAAGCCCACCGCCAGATCGACGTGCTGGAAAGCGGCGGCGAGATCTATCAGGAGACCCGCCGCTGGGACGATGCGGCAGGCGTCAATGTGCTGCTCCGCTCCAAGGAGGATGCGCAGGATTACCGCTACTTCCCAGAGCCGGATTTGCCCACCATCGTGGTGGACCCCCAGCGAGTGGAACAGCTGCGCCAGAGCATCCCCGAGCTGCCCAACCACCGCCTGCTGCGGTATATGAAGGAGAATGGCCTGCCCTATTTCGACGCCAACCTGCTGGTGGAAAACCAGGATAAGGCTGCGTTTTTTGAGGCTGCCTCGGCCTTGGGCAAGGTTTCGGATAAAGCAGTCAGCAACTGGCTGCTGGGGGATGTCTCCCGCCTGCTGTATGAGAAAAACCTCACCCTTGCAGAGACCCGCCTCACCCCGGAAAAGCTGGTGGAGATGATCGCCCTGATCGAATCGGGGGAGATTTCCAACACTGCCGGCAAAACGGTGGTGGAGGAGATCATGTTCACCGACGCCACCGCCGCCCAGGTGGTGGATGCCCGCGGCCTGCGGCAGATCAGCGATACCTCCGCTCTGGAGGCCATGGCCCGCCAGGTGCTGGCCGGCAACGCCAAAGCGGTGGAACAGTACAAGGGCGGCAAGACCAATGTGCTGGGCTTTTTGGTGGGGCAGTGCATGCGCGCCTCCAAGGGGCAGGGGAATCCCGCTGTCCTCAAGGAGATGCTCACCCGCCTGCTGGAAGAAATGTGATTTGTTTTTCCCGTTTTTTTGAAAGGGGCGCCTTCGGGCGTCCCTTTTTGGCGGGGAAAGGCGGCTGCCAAAAATTTTGCAAAAGGTGTTGACAAACGATTAGACAGCTGTTAAAATAAACAAGAGTTCAATATTCTAACGCGTTGACGAGGAGTAGTACCATCCGGCGTTTTTTCAGAGAGCCACTGGTTGCTGTGAAGTGGTAAAAACTAGGTTTGGGAACTGGCCTCAGAGCGGTCGGCTGAATGAAAAGTAGGCTCGAACGGAATTCCCACCGATAGCGGGGAAGCGTGTTATTGGACACGGCAGAGTGGGCGGCGCAAGCCGCCAATAGAAGTGGTAACGCGGAAGCAAGGCTTTCGTCTTCTTTAGAGAAGACGAAGGCCTTTTTTGTTGGATTCCGGCACGGCCGGCCGGATCTGGCGGTGGCCGCAGCCACGAAGCTGCCAAACAAACACTGAAAATCTTAAGTATGTGGAGGAAATTTGGAATGGCAGAAAGTTTGATGAACATCACTGTGGGCGGGCTGCTCACCCAGGTAGCGCAGCAGTACCCCGACGACATCGCAATCAAGTACAACGACCGGCCTTATCAGCGCACCTGGAAGGAGTTTGACGAGGAGACCGAGCGCGTGGCCAAGGGCCTGCTGGCCGCGGGCATCAGCAAGGGCGACCATGTGGCCATTTGGGCGACCAACGTGCCGGAGTGGATCCAGCTGCTGTTTGCTACCGCTAAGATCGGCGCGGTGCTGGTGACGGTGAATACCGCCTATAAGGTCTTTGAACTGGAATATCTGCTGCGTCAGTCGGACTGCAAGGCGTTGGTGATGATCGACGGCTACAAGGATTCCGACTATGTGCAGATCGTCAACGAGCTGTGCCCCACCCTGAAGGACTGCAAGCCCGGCTCTTACAACAACCCGATGCTCCCTTTCCTCAAGACGATCATTTACGCGGGCGACAGGGAGTGTCCCGCCGGCATGCTGCCCTGGGGCCAGCTGGAGGAAATGGGCAAAATCATCCCGCAGAAGATGTTCGACGACATCACCAGCAACCTGGACCCTCATGAGATCGTCAATATGCAGTATACCTCCGGTACCACCGGTTTCCCCAAAGGGGTCATGCTCTCCCACTACAACATTGTCAACAACGGCAAGGGGATCGGCGACTGCATGAAATTTACCCATGCCGACCGTCTCTGCATCCCGGTGCCGTTTTTCCACTGCTTCGGCCTGGTGCTCGCCATCATGGCCAGCCTGACCCATGCCACCTCCATGGTGCCGGTGGATTATTACAGCCCGGCCAAGGTGATGAAGGCTGTCACCGAGGAGCAGTGCACCGCCGTACACGGTGTACCGACCATGTTTATCGGCATGCTGGAGCATCCGGATTTTAAGAAATATGATTTTTCCCATCTGCGCACCGGCATCATGGCCGGTTCGCCCTGCCCCATCAAGGTGATGCGCCAGGTGATCGATGAGATGCACATGACCGAAATCACCATCACCTACGGCCAGACGGAGGCTTCCCCCGCCTGCACCATGACCACCACCGACGACAGCATCGAGCGCCGGGTGGCCACAGTGGGCCGGCACATGCCCTTTGTGGAGACCAAGATTGTCGACCCCGAGACGGGCGAGACGCTGCCGCCCAATGTGGCCGGTGAATTCTGCGCCAGGGGCTACAACGTCATGGCAGGCTATTATAAGATGGAGGAGGCCACCAAGCAGGCCATCGACAAAGATGGCTGGCTGCACACCGGAGACCTTGCAACCGTGGACGAAAACGGGTATTATAAGATTACAGGCAGAATCAAGGATATGATCATCCGCGGCGGCGAGAATATCTACCCCATGGAGATCGAGGAATTCCTTTACACCCATCCGATGGTACAGGATGTCCAGGTGATCGGTGTGCCCAGCGAGCAGTATGGCGAAGAGGTGCTGGCCTGCATCATCCTCAAGGAGGATGCCCAGATCACCGAGGACGAGATGAAGGAATACGTCAAGAGCCATATGGCCCGGCATAAGGTGCCAAAATACATCCGGTTTATGAAAGCCTTCCCCATGACGGCCAGCGGCAAGATCCAGAAATACAAGCTGCGCGAATGGGCGATTGAAGAGCTGGGCCTCCAGGATGCTGCCTCAATTCAGACCGCATAATACTGCGGCCAAAGGTGGTTTTGGCGGATGCTCCCAAAGGATTTGCATATTTGTTATGGCTGCATGAACGAAAAGGAAGGGGACGGCCCCTGCAAATACTGCGGCTTCACCGAGGAGGATGCCCAGCACCTGCCCTGGGAATACGGGCAGCTGCCCTTCGGCCATGTGCTGGCGGGGCGGTATCTGATCGGCCGCATTTTAAAAAGCAACGGGGAAGGGTTCCTCTATCTTGCTTATGACATGCAGCAGCGCAGGAAAGTGGTTGTCAGCGAATACATGCCCCGCAAAATCGCGGAGCGTGATGAGGCCACCTGGGAAGTGATCCCCAAAGCCGGCCGCGAGGTGCTCTTTAAGAACCTTCTGGTGGATTTCCGCGAGCTGGCCCTGGTGGTGGAGGAACTGGCCGGGAGCCGTTATCACAGCGTGATCCCGGTGGTGGATACCTTCAGCGAGCACGGCACTGCCTATGCGGTGTATCTGGTGGGGCGCTGCGTGCCCTTTGAGCGATACCTGGAGGAACGGGGCAAGGCGCTGGGGGAATCGGAAGTCAAGGAGATGTTCCTGCCGCTTTTGCACACGGTGGGCAGCCTGCACAAGCTGGGCTTTATCCACCGGGGCATCTCGCCCTACACGCTGTATGTGGATGGCGAGGGCAGGCTGCTGCTGTTTGATTTTGCCATCGCGCCGGTGCGCACTGCCAAAAGCGAACTGGCCAGCGAGCTGTTTGAGGGGTTTTCCGCTTCGGAACAGTACCAGGCCAACAGCTGGCAGGGCAGCTGGACGGATGTTTACGGCGCGGCAGCCGTGATGTATGAGGCGCTGACCGGCATCCGCCCTCAGAGCGCCATGACCCGGCGGGAAATCGACCTGCTCAAACCGGTCAACCTGATCTGCCCGGATGTTTCCAGCGCGCTGTCGCTGGCTATCCAGAAGGCGATGGTGCTCATGCCCTCCAAGCGGGTGCAGACCATGGATTCGCTGATCTCGCTGATGATGGATGAGGGAAGCGGCACGGCGGTGTTTGATTTTTCCAAATACGCTGCGGCGCCTGCCCAGCCGCCCAAGCCCCAGGAGGAAACCGTCAGCCTGGACCGCACCACCATCCTGCCGGATGCCTTCAGCCCGCAGGTGCGGCGCGCTCCCGAGGATAGCGGCAAAAACCGGAAATACCTGATGATCGCCATGGCGGTGACCATCGTGATTTTGCTGGCGACCTTGACCGTGTTCTTCACGCTGACTTATGATTATCTTTTCGGCACGGGGGAAAGCACTTCCTCCCAGGCCAGCCAGGAGGATTCCAGCAGCGAAGAGGAGGACCATACGGTGCCCAATTTTGTTGGGCAGTATATCGCCGCCATCCAGAGCAATCCGGAGTACAGCGAGCGCTTTCAGTTTGAAATCCAGGAGGAATTCAGCGATGATGTGGCGCCTGGGGTTGTGATCGACCAATCCAGCCCGGCAGGCACGGTCATGCAGAACCGCGGGACCATCATCCTCACGGTGAGCAAAGGCTCCAATATGATGATTATGCCCAATTACACGGGCAGGAATGTAGATGAGGTGGCCGAAGAGCTGGCTGCCCTGAAAGTGGAGTTCCGTATTGTGGAGCTCGAAGATGATACCGCCGAGGAGGGCGAGGTGCTGCGCACCGTGCCGTCCGCCGGCTCCGATGTTTATATCGATCGGGATATTGTATCGCTGCTTGTGGCCATCCCGGCGCAGGATTCTGAGGAATCCGGCGGCGAAGAAGGGGAGGAGGCCCCCAGCGAAGAGGAAACCCAGTAACGGAAAGGGGTCAACGTATTATGAAATTAGCATTTTCCACCTTAGGGTGCCCGGATTGGACCTGGAATGAAATTATCACCACCGCCAAGGATCTGAAGATGAATGGTGTGGAGATCCGCGGGGTGGAGCACAAGCTCTACGCGCCGGATTTTAAGATTTTTTCTGACGAGCGCGCGGGGGAGACCAAGGAGCGCCTTGAGGGCATGGGCCTGCAGATTCCCATGCTCACCTCGGCGGCCTGCCTGGGCCAGGAAAAGGACTGCGAAAAAGAGGTCATGGATTATATCGCCTGCGCCTCCAAAATGGGCATCCCCTATGTGCGGGTGATGGTCACCCCGGTGGCCCATCCGGAACAGGCGGATCTCGCCCTGGCAAAGCGCCGCTACCTGGATTATTGCCAGCGCGCCAAGGAGCAGAATGTTGCCCTTTTGATGGAGACCAACGGCGTCTTGGCCAACTCCGAGACGATGGCCGGTTTTATGGAGGGCACCGATCCGGTTTCCGGCGGCGTGCTGTGGGATATCCACCATCCCTACCGTTTTTATGGGGAAAGCCCGGAGAAGACCTTCCACCACATCGGCAATTATGTCAAATACATCCACGTGAAGGATTCGGTCATGGTGGGTGATCTGGTTTCTTATCGTATGATGGGTTATGGAGATGTGCCGGTTTTTGACGCCATGCAGATTCTTGCTGACGGCGGTTATGAGGGATATATCACCTTTGAGTGGCTCAAGCGCTGGTTCCCGGATCTGACCGAGCCGGGCATTGTGTTTGCCCATTTTGCCAGCTACATGACTTATCTGTTCTCCCAGCTGGAAAAATAATTTTTATGTAAAACAGCCAAAGCCCCGGAAATTTCCGGGGCTTTGGTGCATTTTGCCTATAGAGAGCTGATGTAATTTTTGTACAAAATTTCATTTGAAAATATGTTAATTTTATGATAAAATAGAATAAAACAGAGAAGCAGCCGGCAGAAATCTGCCGGAAAAAACCGAAATGGAAAGGGGTGCATGGAGCTGTGTTTCAGGTGGGGGAATATATCATATGCGGGAAAAACGGCGTCTGCCGTGTGGAGCGCATTTTCAACCGGGCGAATGGGTCCGGCCGGCAGCCAACAGCTTATTATCAGCTGGCGGCCGTTTTTGAGACGGGGGATGAGAAGATCTTTCTGCCGGTGGAAAACAGCGCCGTGCAGCTGCGCAGGGTCATCACTGGTGAGGAGGCTGCCCATTATCTGGAGCAGCTGCCTGGGATGCATCCGCAGCCGGTGTACAGTCACCGGCAAGCCCCTCTGGTGGAGCATTACCAGCAGCTGAGCGACAGCGCCAGCCCGGACAAGATGCTCTATCTGCTCAAGGAATGCTATCTGAAGCAGGAGCAGGCCCGGGAGCACAAAAAGAAGCTGGGCCTGGTGGATCAGCGCTATCTGCGCCTGGCGGAGCGCCTGGTGTACGGGGAGTTTTCCGTGGCGCTGGGGGTGCCGGTGGAGCAGGTGAAGGAAGACGTCATGAAGCGCATTTTCTCCTAAAATAAATGCGCCGCACAGAACAAAAGAGGACGGGCTAAGCCGTCCTCTTTTTTATTTTGCATAGATAAATTTTGCTGATTTACTCAGCGTCCTCATCGTCCAAGTGCCGGAGCCCCGCCACATCGCATACCGGCAGGGAGAAGACCACGGACTGTGCCTCTGACTGTACGCCGGCCTGGCACATGATGGCCTTCATGATGGCCCGGCGCTTTTCAGAGCGGACCAGGATAAAGACCAGTTCCCGCTCAGCCGCAATGGAGATGCCGAAAAATTTCTGCGCCTCATCCATACCGATCCCTTTCGCATGGATGGTGGTGCCGCCGGTAGCGCCGGCGCTGCGGGCCGCCTCCATGACCAGGTCGGTGTGCCCCTGATTGGTGATGACAATCAGCAGTTCGTATGTGGCTTCCTTGGTTTCCATAGTTGCCTCCTCTTTGTGACGCATCAGATATCCTTTTGCAGCATTTTCGCAGATGCTGGAAAGCGGCACGGTCAGCAAAATCCCCCGGCCGGGCAGATCCAGCCACAGCTCTTTTTCCGCCTGACGCACCAGGCGTGGAGATCTGGGCATAATGCAGAGCAAAACAGCCTTTTCCGAAGCTTCCAGCCCCAGGTAGTCCAGGATTTCTGTTGTCGCTGTGCCCTCCCCTAAGACCGTCAGGACCAGAGGGATTCCCTTTTCCTGATGCCAGGCGGCAAATTCCTCTTCATAATCCCGATCGGTGATCATAATGCTTAGAACGGTTTCGCGCATGGCGCAAGTTTCCCCTTTCTCATCATCCTTACAAATCGATAATTTCCTCCTCGCCGGCAGTGGAGGCGGGCAGCATTTTTTCTTCTTCCGCTTTGCCGCGTTTGAGCTTCCACTTATACAGCAGGCCGAGCATCTGGATGGTCAGCAGGGGCGTCATTGCCACCATAGCCACCACGCCAAAGGCATCGATTACCACATTTCCGCCTAAAGCGCTGCAGGCGCCCTGCGCAAAAGGCAGCAGGAAGGTGGCAGTCATCGGGCCAGAGGCCACGCCGCCGGAGTCAAAGGCGATGGCAGTGAAAATTTTCGGCGAGAAAAAGGACATGACAATGGCTCCCAGATAACCGGGGATCAGCAGCCAGAAAATGGAGATCCCAGTCAGCACCCGCACCATGGCCAGGCCGATGGAAACCGCCACGCCAATGGAAAGGCTGGTGCTCAGCGCTTTTCCGGCGATGGCACCTGAGGTAATTTCCTCCACCTGTTTGTTGAGCACATGGACCGCCGGTTCCGCCTGGACAATAAACCAGCCCATGAGCATGCCGATGGGGATCAGAATCCACTGATAGGAAAGCTCCGCAATCTCCTGCCCCAGATAGCTGCCCGCCGGCAAAAAGCCCACGTTCACCCCGGTGAGGAAGAGAACCAGTCCTAAGTAAGTATATAGGATACCGATGACAATTTTCAATACCTTTTTGCGATTTAATCGCAAAGAAATGATCTGAAAAATCGCAAAGAACGCTGCGATGGGCGCCAGGCAGATGGCCATCTCCCAGGCATACTCGGGCAGCTCCACCAAAAACAGGTCGGCAATCGCCCGGCTGTCTGCCGCCTGGGGAAGATGCGGCGCCGTATAGACGCCGGCAGAGGGGTAAATCAGCGACAGGATCATAACCGCCAGAATCGGGCCGATGGAGCAGAGCGCCACCAGGCCGAAGCTGTCCTGCGCGGCATCCTTATCGCTGCGGATGGAGGCGACACCAACGCCCAGCGCCATAATGAAGGGCACTGTCATCGGGCCGGTGGTCACGCCGCCGGAATCAAAGGCGATCGCGAGAAAATCCGGCGGAATCATGGCTGCCAGTGCAAATACCACGATGTAAAAGCCCACCAGCAAAGCGTTCAGAGGGATTTTAAACAGGATTCTCAGCATGGCAATCACCAAAAAGGCGCCGACGCCAACCGCTACTGCCATCACCAGCACGGCGTTGGGCACGCCCGGTACCTGATTGGCCAGCACCTGCAGGTCCGGCTCGGAGACCGTGATAATCACGCCGATCAAAAAACCGACGGCAACCACTACCCCCAGCTTTCTGGATTTTGTCATGGCGGCACCCACCCGCTCGCCGATAGGGGTCATAGCGGTATCGGCGCCCAGCGTAAATAGGCCCATGCCTAAAATAAGCAGTACTGCTCCCATCAGAAAAGCCAGCAGCGTATCGGGGGCCAGGGGGGCGATTGTGAGGCACAGCACCAGCACAATCAGGGTAATCGGGAGCACTGAGGCCAGTGCTTCCTGTATTTTCTCAAATAAAACCGCCTTTGTCTGACCGAATTGATCTCTCGCCTGGATTGCGCGGCTTGCCCAGCTCTGTCTGAATTTCTGCATGTGGTCACCTCTCCTTCTAGTCATAATTCTGCGGGATTTTATGCCATATCCGGTACGGCGTCACTGCCAAAGGCAGATTTCCTGCACATACAGCACCCGCAGGGAATGCAGGATATCATCTATTATAGAATATCATATAAATTATTGACTATTCAAGAACTTTGTGCGGATTTTAACAAATTTTTCATAAAAAGTGAAAATTTTTTATAGAGAATAAAGCCGGCCTGACGGGCTGCGGGTATTTGCTGGGATAAAAAAATGATGTATAGCTTTGAGGCTATACATCATTTTAAAAGCAGTATCGATCACTTAGTCGCTGACATAGGGCAGCAGGGCCAGGTGGCGGGCACGCTTGATGGCGATGGTCAGCTGGCGCTGATGCTGCGCGCAGGTGCCGGTCACGCGGCGGGGGACAATCTTCGCACGCTCAGAGATGAATCTTCTCAGGCGGGGGACATCCTTATAATCGATATTCTCAATGCGGTCAACGCAGAAGGAGCAGACTTTCTTTCTGCCTTTTCTGCCGCCGTGGCCTCTTTCCGGCCGGTCGGACTTTTCGTACGGCATAATCTAAACCTCCTTTAACAATCAGGATGCAGGCAACCTGTCAGAAGGGCAGGTCGTCGTCGGAATCCAGTTCTTCAAAATCGCCCAAATCGCCGCTGGCATAAGAGGCGGCGGGGCTGTTCTGGGTGGGGGCGGCAGCAGGGGCCGCCATGGGCTGCGGCATTTGAGAAGCAGCAGAAGCGCTCTTGCTTTCCACAAAGCTCACATGATCCGCCTGCACCTCAAAGGCAGTGCGGTTGTTCCCGTCCTTATCCGTATATCTGCGGGTCTGAATGCTGCCGTCGATGGCGATGGCATTGCCCTTGTGAAAATATTTGGCGATAAATTCGGCGGTGCTGCGCCAGGCGACGATGTTGATAAAATCCGTCTGACGCTCCCCGCCTCTGGAATAGGGGCGGTCGCAGGCGATGGAAAAGGAAATCACGGAAATTCCGTTGGGGGTTTGACGAAGTTCCGGGTCAGCGGTCAGTCTACCCACCAGGATCGCTTTGTTGAGCATCTCTTATGACACGACCTTTCCACTTAGGCGTCCTTGCGGACGATGAGGGAGCGCAGCACGCCGTCGGTAATCATCAGCACGCGGTCCAGCTCAGCGGGAACCTGCGGGGCGCTGGTGAAATCGAACAGAGTGTAGACACCTTCCGTCTCGTAGTTGATCGGATAGGCCAGGCGGCGCTTGCCCCAGGTATCCACGTTGTTGATGGTGCCGCCGTTGGCGGTGATGAGGGTCTTGAATTTCTCCACCAGGGCGGTGGTCTCCTCCTCGGTCAGCTTGGTGCTGGTCACCACAACAGTCTCGTAGTTCATGATGGTATTTGCCATTTTTACACCTCCTTTTGGACATAAGGCCCGCAATGCGGGCAAGGATAACCGCCCTTATGGCGGTAACATTCAAAATTATATCAGCATCAAGATAAAAAGTCAAGCCCCAGATAGTATTTTGCAGGCTGCTCCCTTGCAAAACCACCTGGTTTTGTGGTATGATAAACCGGTTTTGAAATCACACAGCCGCCGGGGAGGGATACCGCATGAGGTTTGATCCGGTGCCGCAGCAGGAAAGGCTTTGCTACCGGGAGCTTCTTCTGCTGGCCGATGAACAGATGGATATGGTGGAGCGTTACCTCTGGCGGGGGGAGATGTTCCGCCTGCTGGATGGGGATGCCCGGGGTATTTTGATTATTACCCGGGAGGGGCCGGACCTCTTTGAAGTTAAAAGCCTCGCCGTATCGCCCTCTTATCAGCGCAGGGGCTATGGCCGCACTCTGCTGGAGTTTGCGGCTTCATACTGCCGCAGCCGTGGCGGCCGCCTGCTGGAGGTCGGCACGGGGGAAAGCCCTGCCACCCTGGGGTTTTATGAAGCCTGCGGGTTCCGGCGCACCCGCGTGGTGAAAAATTTCTTCACGGACCATTACGATCATCCCATTTATGACGGCGGCGTTTTGCTAAGGGATATGGTTTACCTGCGGCGGATGCTGTGAGCGGCCGCCCAGCAGCAAAAGGAGGCATTTGATATGCGCATTTGTTTTGACCGGATGGATGAATTGGTGATACCCCATTTGGGAGGTGGCCCCGGCGAGACGGCAGCGAATATGCACCGGGACAGCAGCTGCAAAATCATGCTCAGCCGCCTGCCGGCAGGGGCTTCCACCGGGATGCACCGGCAGAAGCACAGCAGAAAACACCGTGATATTCCCTCCGGGCAGGGGATGGCCGCCTGCAGCGGCGCCTGGGAGCCCCTTTTGTCCCGCCGCTGCCTGAAGGGCTTCAGCTGCGGCATCGCCAATACCGGGGAAGGGGAACTGCCCTTTGCGGAGGTGCCGGAATTATGAGCCGCTTTTTTCAGCGTCCCGGCCGGGGGCAGCCGTCGGAATCCATGCTGCTGGGGGTGCTGCTGACCCTGGCTGGCGGTTTTCAGGATGCGTATTCCTATAATTGCCGCTCGCAGGTCTTTGCCAATGCGCAGACAGGCAACATCGTGCTGCTGGGGCAGAGCCTGGCCCAGGGGAATTTTTCCGGTGCAGTGCGGTATCTGATCCCGCTGGCTGCCTTTTTGGCGGGGGTTTATCTTTCCCAGTGGGTGCGGCACCTCTGGCAGGAGCGCGGCCTTCTGCACTGGCGGCAGATTGTGGTGCTGTTTGAGATCATCATGCTGGCCGCGGCGGGCTTCCTGCCGCAGCAGTACAATACGCTGGCCAATGTGATGCTCTCCTTTGCCTGCGCCATGCAGGTGGACAGCTTCCGCAAATTCCACGGTATTTCCTGCGCCACCACCATGTGCATCGGCAACATGCGCAGCGCTGCCGAAAATTTAAGTCAGTACCACATGACCCGCCAGAGGGAATACCGCACCAAGGCCGCCTGGTATGGGTTTATCATCCTGGCCTTTGCGGTGGGGGCGGCTATCGGCGCTGTGCTGACATTGTCCGTCGGGGAACGGGCCATCTGGGTCGCCGCCGGCCTGCTGCTGGCCGGCTTTGCGCTGATGTTCCGCCGTGCAGAGGGGGAACCGACTGTGCCGGACGGCGTCTGCGAGCCGCCGGATGGGGACTGATCCCCGCTTTTTGACCGCTTGACAGAAAAAAGCCTCCCGAATACGGGAGGCTTTGTTGTTTTAAGGGAAAAACGCGGTCACGGCTGGTTTTGAAGGAATTCTTTTAAATAGGCTAGAAACTGCGGGCCAACCTCCGGATGGGCGGCGGCCACTTCCACGGTGGCCTGCAGGATGCCCAGCTTGTTGCCCATGTCGTACCGCTTGGAGGAATACTGCACCCCGATCATCCCCTTGGTGCGGGCCAGGGTGCGCATGGCATCGGTCAGCTGCAGTTCGCCGCCGGCGCCGGGCGGGGTATTTTCCAGAATCGGGAAGATCTCCGGCGTCAGCAGGCAGCGTCCCAAAACGGCATAAGGGCTGAGAACCTGCTCCGGCTTCGGCTTCTCGATCATGTCGCTGACGGCAAAGCGCCCGTCTGCCAGCTCCTTGACCGCCAGGGTGCAGTAGCGGCCGATTTCACTCAGCTGCACCGGCTGGATGCCCACCACCCCCAGGCCGTATTCCTCATAGGCGGCGCACAACTCCCCCGTGGCGGAAACCGGCCCCAGCACCACGTCGTCGCCGTACAGGACAGCGAAGGGCTCGTCCCCGGCAAACTGCCGGGCGCAGAGGATGGCATGGCCCAGGCCCTTGGTCTCCTGCTGGCGCAGGAAGGTCAGATTGGCCAGGTGAGAGATGGCAGCCATCTGCCGCTGCATTTCTTCCTTGCCGGAGGAGAGCAGCTTGGCCTCCAATTCCGGGCTGCGGTCAAAATGATCCTCGATGGCGCCTTTGCCCCGGCCGGTGATGATGAGGATATCCTCGATGCCGGCGGCGGCGGCTTCCTCCACGATATACTGGATGGCAGGCTTATCCACAATGGGCAGCATTTCTTTCGGGACCGCCTTGGAGGCGGGCAGCACCCGGGTGCCCAGCCCGGCGGCGGGGATGACGGCCTTTTTCACTTTCATGAGATGGCATGCTCCTTTCCTTGCAGCGGCAAAAGCAAAACGGTTGGAATTTACAGTAATCCGACGATAAAATACGAGGCTGTGAACGTCAGGCCGAACACCACAATGGCCAGCACCAGCACTGCGCCCCGGCTGACGCCGCCGTGGGCCTTGAGCACGCCGCCCAGCTGGCTGTCCGTCAGGGAAGAGCGCCGGGCCTTGAGGGCCTTGATCTGGCGGAACACATGCCCCATATAGAACCGGTTGGTGAACAGCCCCAGAAACAGGCTGATGGCAAAGGTGACCACATTGGAGAACCATTGCAGCTGTGAGATCAGCACATAGTTGAAATCCGCGCCGAAGGAGGAGACTGCGATGCCCTGGGCGATCAGCGTTTCCCGCAGGATGCCGATGGCCGCCAGGAAGTTCGGCACCGACACCAAAACGGAAATGAGCAGCAGCACCGTGCCGGCCTTATACATTTTGCGATAAAAATAATAGGCAAAGCTGAAAAAGAAGGCCGCCCAGTTCCAGGCCACGCGGCCGTCGCGCTCCGCAAAGCGCTTGAAGCGGGGCAGAAAGTAGAAGGAATTCTCCCGCACATAAGCAGCCACATGGGAGACTTTCTCGCCGCCCAGCTGGTCCTCGGGGCCAAGGCCCTGGAACATTTCTTCCATCAGGGCGGAGGCCAGGTTCCCGGGGTTGTGCTGCCCGGCGCCCGGGGCGGTGCTGGCACGGTCCAGCGGAGAGCCGCACACCTGGCAGTAAACCGCCTGGGGCGGGTTGATGGAGCCGCAGTCCCTGCAGCGCAGGGGAGCGCCCTCCTGCCGCTGCTGCTGGCGCAGGGCCTCCTCCTGGCGGCGGATGCGCTGCTGCTGGGCGGCAAGCTCTTCGTTTTTGCGGCGCATCTCCTCATGCCGGTCCTCATAAATGCAGCGGCCGGCCCGCTGATAGCAGTCGCGGTGATAAGGGGTGCCGCATTCGGGGCAGACGACTACGTCGTTGCCCTCCTGGAATTTGGTCTGGCATATGGGGCAGCTTTTCTGCGCATACTGATACATAAATCCGCTCATCCTTCATCCGTCAAAATCTGCTGCCCAATATTATAATACAAAGCGGGGGAAAAGAAAACAGATATCGGCGATTTCTTTTCCGAATCGTCTTTATTGACATGTTTCCTCTGGTAAATTATAATAATACTACTACTGAATTTTAAGGGAGACGTCACAATATGCTGCAATTTGAGGAGCTGCGCCTGAAGGTTTTGGAGCTGGAGGAACAGCTGAAATACCTGCGGGAAGCCATCGGCTACGACCATCTGAAAAGCGAGGAGGCCCGCCTGGAGGCGCTGGCAGCCCAGCCAGGCTTCTGGGACGATCAGGAAAATTCCCAGAAGGTGCTGCGGGAGACCTCTTCGGTCAAGAATAAAATCAAGAGCTATGACGCCCTGCAATCGGATTATGACGATGTGCTCACCCTCATCGATCTCGCCATCGAGGCGGAGGATGAATCCGTCTACGACGAGGCCAACGGCATTTATGAGCGCCTGGTGGACGGCATCGAGAAGGAAAAGCTGACCACGCTGCTCACCGGCGAATACGACAGCAACAACGCCATTCTCACCTTCCACGCGGGGGCGGGCGGCACCGAGGCGCAGGATTGGGCCCAGATGCTCTACCGCATGTACACCCGCTGGGCGGAGCGCCACGGCTACAAGTATAAGCTGCTGGATTATCTGGACGGGGACGAGGCCGGCCTCAAAAGCGCCTCCATCCTCATCGAGGGGGAGAATGCCTACGGCTTTTTGCGGGGCGAGGCCGGCGTGCACCGGCTGGTGCGGGTTTCCCCCTTCGACTCCTCCGGGCGGCGGCACACCTCCTTTGCGTCGCTGGAGGTGATGCCCGAGATCGATGACAGCATCGAGGTGGATATCCGCCCCGAGGATCTGGAGGTGACCGCCTACCGTTCCGGCGGCGCCGGCGGCCAGAACGTCAACAAGGTTTCCTCCGCGGTGCGCATGGTGCATATTCCCACCGGCATCGTGGTCTCCTGCCAGACGGAGCGCAGTCAGCTGCAGAATAAGGCGACCTGCCTGAAGATGCTCAAATCCAAGCTGATCCAGATCAAAGAGCAGGAGCACCTGGAAAAGATCGAGGATATCAAGGGCGTGCAGAAAGAGATTGCCTGGGGCAGCCAGATCCGCTCTTATGTCTTTATGCCCTACACGCTGGTGAAGGATCACCGCACCGACTATGAGATGGGCAACATCACCGCGGTGATGGATGGGGACATCGACGGCTTCATCAACGCTTATCTCAAGGCTGCCAGCCTGGGCGAACTGAAAAAATAACCATGAAAAAAGCCTGTACCGCAGCTGCGGCGCAGGCTTTTTGCTGTAATGGCGATCTTCTTTACAGGCTTGGGCTCTGAGGTTCGGTGCTGATTTTCATGCGGATATCCTCCCCCAGGAAATAAAGGATCTCATAGGTGGAAAGGCGGGAGAGCAGCCGGTCGGAATACTGCTGCTGAATCTGCGCCACCGTCAGGTTGGTGCTGACGATGGTGGGGCGGCCTTCCACCAGGCGGGTGTTGATCAGATTGTAGAGCGCCGCGCCGGAAAAGCTGTTGGCAAATTCGCTGCCTAGATCGTCGATAATCATCAGGTCGCAGCCGGCCAGGGCAGAAAAGACGGCCTCCTCGCCCGGCTGCTGCCCGGGGGAAAAACGCGCCTGCTCCAATTGGCGCACCAGCTGCTGGCAGGAGCGGTACACTGCCCCAAAGCCGCTTTTGACCACGTTCTGCGCAATGGCCAGGGAAAGATGGCTTTTGCCGAGGCCGGTGGCGCCCAGCATCAGCAGGCTGGGGCTTTTTGGGGAAAAGCTGCGGCTGTATTCCATGCAGCGGCGCAGGATGCGCTCCATCCCCGCGCGGGGGATGCGGCCGCTTGCGTCCGGCCGGTCGGGATAATAGTCCAGCCGGAAGGCGGAAAAAGTGCTCCGCTGCAGCTCCTCCGGGCTTGCCAGCTCCTCCAGGGCGCATTCGGCGGCAAGGCGCTTTATGCAGCTGCACTGCCGGTCCTCCACCCAGCCTTCATCCTGGCAGAGGGGGCAGAAATACTGCGGCTCCAGCAAATCCTCCCTAAGGCCGCGGCTGGCCAGCAGGCTGCGCAGCCGCGCCTGGGTTTCTTCATTTTCCCGGCGGATTTTGTCAATCACAGCGGCGAGGTCTGTCCCGTGGGAGAGCACCGCCCGGGAAATTTTAGCCGAGGTCTGGGCCAGCTGGTCCAGCAGGGCTGCGGCGCCCGGCACCTGGGCGCGCACCTGCTCGATCTGCGCCAGGTTGCGGTCCACCGACTGGCGGCGGCGCTCCCCCAGGCGGGCGGCTGCTTTTTGATATACTTCCCTGGAATATCCCATATTGTTTTCCCCTTATCGATTTTTCCCGGGCAATGGCCGCCGTCAGGCGGGCGCTGCCGTTATTTTTTCTCGTATATCTGGTTGGCTCTCTCTTCCAGGCGGCCCAGGTCGATGGAGCTGTTTTCCACCGCCGCGCCGCGCCGGGGGGCGGGGGAGGACTTGGCCTGCTGCGGGGTGGTGAAGCCCTTCTCGTGCCAGCTGGTGAGGATCTTATCCAAATAGGCAAAGGAGATCCGCCCGGTGGCCTCTACCGTCTTTTCAAAAGCGGCGTAGATGAGAGGGATGTCCTGGTGGAATTCATCCAGCCATTTGTCCGCCAGCTGCTTTTCCCGGGCGGTCAGATCCCGCCCGCGGATGCCGAAGGCGGATTTGATGAGCTTTTCGTTTTCATTCTGGCGGGTCAGATCCCGGATGCGGGCCTCCGCCTTTTCGTAGGTGTCCACGCCCTCTTCCAGCCAGCCGGAAATGGTCTTTTCCAGATAGCGCATGCTGCTTTTCCCGGCGCAGGCGCAGTAGTTGGCCGCGATCAGGATGTAATCCGGCGAAAGGCCGTAATAGCTGTAAAGCGAGACAGCGCATTCCATCTCCACCGGAGAGAGGGGACGCCCCAGCACGGTCTGAAGCTCCTCCAAAAGGGGGGAGACGGCACTGTCCGCCTTGGCCATTTCGGAGATCTGCACTGCAGTGAACCGGGGCCGCTGGATGCCAGAGCGGACCACCTTTTGGGGCGCCTCTTCCTGCGGTGCGGCCGGCGCTTCCTGAGCCGGGGCGGGGGGTTCCGGCTGCGCTGCCGCCTCATCGGCAGAAGAAAGAATCCCCGCCTGCACCCAATAGTTGACGGCGTCTTTAATATCCCCTTCTTCCACCGAGAGGCGCCGGGCCAGCGCGCCGGAATCCATGCCGCCCTCCTCGCTGAGGATGAGCAGCAGTGCCTTGAGGGCCAGGGCGCCGCAGAGTTTCAGGTGCTGCTCCACCACCTGCCGCGGTACGGCAAAAATGGAAGAAAAATTTTGATAATTGGTCTGATAGTGCATACCGCGCCTCCTGCTCTCATAGATAAGGATATTATAGCAAACTTGCAGGGCGGTGTCAGCCTTTTTCCTGGTAATTTTACAAAATAACGGTTGATAAGCGCCGGCAAAACCGTGTATAATAATACCTGTCAGACCAAGGGCAAAATGGGCTGCAGGTTTTGGTGCCGCAGGGGAAGGCGCCCGGCATGGAGAGCGTTGGGAAGAAGCACGGCACGGCTGTGTGCCGTTTTTCGATATTGATCGCAAGGAGGAATTCGCTTTGACGGGCGAACTGCATTGTCATTCCCGATTTTCCGACGGCACCATGAGTGTGGACGACCTGGTCTTTTACGCCAAGAAAATCGGCCTGGGCTTTCTTTCCATTACTGACCACGACACCCTTGCCGGCGTGACCCGCGCCGCTGTGGTGGGCCGCCGCTATGGCGTCGAGGTGATTGCGGGATGCGAAATTTCCTGCTATGACACCAGGCGCTCCCGGCAGGCACACATCCTGTGCTATCTGCCGGAAAAGCCGGACCGCCTGCAGGGCATGCTGGGGCGCATCCTGGAGAGCCGTCAAAAGGCCGGGTTGGAGATGGTGGAACGCTTAAGAAGGATCTACCCCATTACCAACGATTATTTTCTGCGGTACAGCGCCGGCAGCCAGGCCATTTACAAGGTGCATCTGATGCACGCCTTGATGGATCAGGGCTATACCGACCGCATTTACGGCGAATTGTACCACGAGCTGTTCGATAAGGGCGGCCGGTGCTACATTCCGCTGGAATATCCCGATGTGCGGGATGCGGTGGATCTGATCCATTCTGCCGGGGGGCTGGCGGTGCTGGCCCATCCGGGCACTTATGATTCCTATGAGCTTTTGGCGGAGCTGCTGGCCGAGGGCCGGCTGGACGGGGTGGAGGCCAACTACCCCAGCGCCACCCAGCAGGACCGCGAGATATTGGAGCAGCTTTTGGAAGGCAGCAGCGTCATCCGCACCGGCGGCACGGATTTTCACGGTTTTTACAGCCGGATGCCGCGCCCGCTGGGCACCTGCGTGACCGAGCGCGACCAGCTGGAAAAGCTCTACGCCTGCAAGGAAAATACAAAAGCAAAAGCCTGATAAAAAACAAAGGTTGTGCGATCACGTTGAAATTCACTTATACGCCCAGGGGCGTTTGTTCCAGAAAAATTGAGATAGAACTGGATGACGGAGGCCTGATTCAGCAGGTGCGCTTCCAGGGTGGGTGCCACGGCAACGCCCAGGGGATCGCGGCGCTGGTGCAGGGCCGCCCGGCCGAGGAGGTCATGGGGCGGCTGGCGGGCATCTCCTGCATGGGCAAGGGGACTTCCTGCCCGGATCAGCTGGCCCGTGCGCTGGCCCAGGCGCTGTCTTCCAGAAAGGGGTGAACCGCTTTTGTCCACAATGATTTTGCTGGCGGCCTGCGGGATGGCAGCTGCCGCCGTATGGCAGAGCTTTCAGCGGCAGCTTTTTTGCTTTGCCGCCCTGGAAGACGACAGCGACATGAAAGTGGTGGGCGCCATGCCGCAGGAGTCCTCCCGCCAGGTAGACCGGGCGGATGAGGCCGCCCAGGAATACCTGAAGGAAAAGCAGAACGGCAATATTGCCGCCGCCCGCGCGCTGGGCAGCCGGCTGGCCGGGTATTTAATTGAGGATTGCGGCAGGATCGGCAACCTGCAGGGGGCGGCGCTGGTGTTTTTTGCGGTGCTGCAGGCGGTGGAGGAAGCTTCGCCCAGCGGTACGGTGGCAAATACCATCCGCACCTCGCTGTTTGATGCGGTCAAGGCCACCCGGCAGGAGCTTTCCGACCGGATGGAGGACCCGGGCGCCTTCTCCTTCTTTATGCTGGTCAGCCGCGGCGAGACGGATGCTACCTACGGCGGGGTATATGCCAAATGCTGCGGCAGGGAGGGGGATCCCGGCCTGATCCGGCAGGGGGAGGAAATTTTTGACCGCGCCTACCGCCGCACCAGGGAGCTGGTGCAGCAGGCGGGCTTTCAGCCATGAGCGATAACAGGGCCTGCAGCCGGAAAGGCTGCGGGCTTTTTCTTTTTTTTGCGGGCGAAGGAAAAATATTCTGCATGAATTTGCAGTTTTTTTCCTTCGGATGTTGAATCGTGGCGGATTTTTCGGTATAATATTTTGGATAAAAACATAAGGACCATGCTTTTCCGCCCGCGGGGGAAGACAAAGGGTGGTTTGCCTGATCAGATTAAGGGAAAAAGGTGGAATGTATATGCCAAAGAGAACAGACATCCATAAGATTTTGATCATCGGTTCCGGCCCGATCATTATCGGCCAGGCGTGCGAGTTCGATTATTCCGGCACACAGGCCTGCAAGGCGCTGCGCAGCCTGGGGTATGAGATTGTGCTGGTCAATTCCAATCCCGCCACCATCATGACCGACCCCGACATGGCGGACGTCACCTATATCGAGCCGCTCAACCCCGAGCGTCTGGAAGAAATCATCGCCAAGGAGCGCCCCGACGCCCTGCTGCCCAACCTGGGCGGCCAGTCCGGGCTGAACCTCTGCTCCGAATTGGATAAGCTGGGTGTGCTGAAAAAATACGACGTCGAGGTCATCGGCGTGCATGTGGATTCCATCGAGCGCGGCGAAGACCGCATCGCCTTCAAGGAGCAGATGGATGCCCTGGGCATTGAGATGGCCCGCAGCGCCCCGGCCTACTCGGTGGAGGAGGCTGTCCAGATTGCGGACGAGCTGGGCTACCCGGTGGTCATCCGCCCCGCCTACACCATGGGCGGCGCCGGCGGCGGCCTGGTCTACAATGTGCAGGAGCTGAAGGAAGTGGTCAGCCGCGGCATTGCCGCCAGCCTGATCGGCCAGGTGCTGGTGGAGGAATCCGTGCTGGGCTGGGAAGAGCTGGAGCTGGAGATTGTCCGCGACAGCAAAAACCAGATGATCACGGTCTGCTTCATCGAGAATATCGACCCCATGGGCGTGCACACCGGCGATTCCTTCTGCTCGGCGCCGATGCTGACCATCTCGGAGGAGGTGCAGCAGCGCCTGCAGGAGGCCGCCTATAAGGTGGTGGAATCGGTGCAGGTCATCGGCGGCTGCAACTGCCAGTTTGCCCACGACCCCAAGAGCGACCGCATCGTCATCATCGAGATCAACCCCCGCACCTCCCGTTCTTCGGCGCTGGCCTCTAAGGCGACGGGTTTCCCCATCGCGCTGGTATCCGCGCTGCTGGCCTGCGGCCTCACGCTGGACGAGATCCCCTATTGGAAGGGCGGCGGCCTGGATCAATACCGGCCGGGCGGCGACTATGTGGTGGTCAAATTCGCCCGCTGGGCCTTTGAAAAATTCAAAGACGCCACCGACGAGCTGGGCACCCAGATGAAGGCCGTCGGCGAAGTGATGAGCATCGGCAAAACCTACAAGGAGGCCTTCCAGAAGGCTATCCGCAGCCTGGAAAAGGGCCGCTACGGCCTGGGCTTCGTCAACGGCTACGACAAGATGCCGCTGGATAAGCTCTATACCCTGCTCAACAAGCCCACCAGCGAGCGGCAGTTCATCCTGTATGAAGCGCTGAAAAAGGGTGCGGATATCGACCGGCTCTATCAGCTGACCTCCATCAAGCCCTGGTTCTTAAAGGAAATGAAAGAGATCGCCGACC
Source organism: Candidatus Neoruminococcus faecicola (assembly GCA_904398325.1). Taxonomy (GTDB): domain Bacteria; phylum Bacillota; class Clostridia; order Oscillospirales; family Ruminococcaceae; genus Neoruminococcus; species Neoruminococcus faecicola. Next base: position 28,266 of record CAJFPC010000044.1, read on the forward strand.
TGGAGCTTGAAATCCTCACCTACCAGGGCAAAAAGCTGCCGGATGCCCTGCTCAAGCAGGCGAAGGAATACGGCTTTGCCGACCGCTACCTGGCCCAGCTGACCGGCGCCAGGGAAGAGGACATTGCCGCTCAGCGCACCGCCATCGGCGTGGTGGAGGGCTGGCATGCCGTGCCGGTCAGCGGCGTGCTGGACCGGGCCTATTATTACTCCTCTTATCTGCAGGCGGATTCTTCTCCCGCACCCAGCGAGCGGCCCAAGGTGATGATCCTGGGCGGCGGCCCCAACCGTATCGGCCAGGGCATCGAATTCGATTACTGCTGTGTGCATGCGGCTTTCACCCTCAAAAAGCTGGGCTATGAGACGATCATCGTCAACTGCAACCCTGAAACGGTTTCTACCGATTACGACACCTCGGATAAGCTCTATTTTGAGCCGCTGACCTTTGAGGACGTGCTGGCCATTTACCACAAGGAAAAGCCCATCGGCGTCATCGCCCAGTTTGGCGGTCAGACCCCGCTGAACCTGGCCAGCCAGCTGGAGGCGGCAGGCGTCCACATCCTGGGCACCTCGCCCGCTACCATCGACATGGCGGAAGACCGCGACCTGTTCCGCGCCATGATGGATAAGCTGGGCATCCCCATGCCGGAAGCGGAGATGGCCGTCACGGTGGAGGAGGCCCTCAAGGCCGCCGGCGACATCGGTTATCCGGTGATGGTGCGCCCCTCTTATGTGCTGGGCGGCCGCGGTATGGCGGTGGTCCACAACGACGAGGAGATGGCGGATTATATGGCCCAGGCCCAGGGCGTCACCCGGGACCGCCCCATCCTGATCGACCGCTTTTTGCAGCATGCGCTGGAGTGTGAGGCGGATGCCATTTCCAACGGCACAGAGGTCTTTGTGCCCGCGGTGATGGAGCATATCGAGCTGGCGGGCATCCACTCGGGCGATTCCGCCTGCGTGCTGCCCTCGGTGCACATCAGCGAGGAGCATCTGAAAACCATCCGCGAATATACCATGAAAATCGCCCGGGAGATGGGCGTCTACGGGCTGATGAACATGCAGTATGCCATCTGCGACGGCAAGGTCTATGTGCTGGAGGCCAATCCCCGCGCTTCCCGCACGGTGCCGCTGGTCTCTAAGGTGTGCAACATCAACATGGTGAATATCGCCACCAACATTATGATGGCCCGCGCCAAGGGTGAGGTCTATTCCCTGCAGGACCTCAAGCACCGCCATGTGCCCTATTATGGGGTCAAGGAGGCGGTGTTCCCCTTCAACATGTTCCCGGAGGTGGACCCGGTGCTGGGGCCGGAGATGCGCTCCACCGGCGAGGTGCTGGGGCTGGCGTCCAGCTTCGGCGGCGCATTCTGGAAGGCGCAGGAGGCTGCCAAGCAGTGCATCCCGCTGGGCGGCAGGCTGTTTATCAGCGTCAGCGACGCGGATAAGGACGAGCTGCCCGAAGTGGCCAGAAAATTCCACGAGCTGGGCTTCACCATCGTGGCCACCCGCGGCTGCGCCCAGGTCATTATCCAGGCGGGCGTTCCCTGCGGGGTGGTCAACAAGATCTATGAGGGCCGGCCCAACGTGGTGGATCTGATCACCAACGGGGAGATCGACGTGCTCATCAACACGCCGGTGGGCGACAAGAGCGCCCATGACGACAGCTACATCCGCAAGGCCGCCATCAAGCACAAAATCCCCTATATCACTACCATGGCCGCTGCCAGGGCCACTGTGGAGGGCATCCACTACGCCAGGGAAAACGGCCACGGCGACATCAAATCCCTGCAGGATTATCACGCTTCCATCCAGGATTGAGCCAGCATAACCGCAAACAGGACCGGGCAGACCAGCCCGGTTCTTTTTATTGATCTGAAACAGGCGCGGCGCCCTTGGCATCCGGTACAAAAGGCCTGCGGCCGGACCGGGCATTTTCGGAAGGATTTGCCCCAGGGTGCCGCCTTGTCTGCTCCGTGGAAAAGTTGTATAATATTAACGCGAATTTTTCAGCAGGAAGAGCAGGGGGAGAGCAGATTGGATCATTTTGAATTGGTATCGGCCTACCAACCTACCGGCGACCAGCCGGAAGCCATTGCCCAGCTGGTGGCGGGCATCCAGGCGGGCGACAAGGAGCAGACGCTCCTGGGTGTCACCGGCTCCGGCAAAACCTTCACCATGGCCAATGTGATCGCACAGGTCAACCGCCCCACGCTGGTGCTGGCCCACAACAAGACCCTGGCGGCCCAGCTCTGCTCGGAATTCAAGGAATTTTTCCCCCATAACGCGGTGGAATACTTCGTCTCCTACTACGACTATTACCAGCCGGAGGCGTATATCGCCAGCACGGATACCTATATTGAAAAGGATTCCGCCATCAACGATGAAATCGAAAAGCTGCGCCATTCCGCCACTGCCGCCCTGGGGGAACGCCGGGACGTGATCATCGTGGCCAGCGTTTCCTGCATTTACACCCTGGGCGACCCCATTGATTACCACAACATGGTGATCTCGCTGCGCACCGGCATGCAGAAGGACCGGGATGAGCTGCTCAAAAAGCTGGTGGAGATCCAGTACGAGCGCAACGACGTCAACTTCACCCGCAATAAATTCCGGGTGAGGGGGGATGTGGTGGAGATTTTCCCTGCCTACTGGAGCGACACCGCTATCCGGGTGGAATTTTTCGGCGACGAGATCGACCGCATCAGCGAGATCAACACGGTCACCGGGGAGCTGAAAAATGTAGTCAGCCACGTGGCCATCTATCCGGCTTCGCATTATATTGTTTCCCGGGATAAAATGGAGGCGGCCATTGTGGAGATCCGCCGGGAATGCGACGAGCGGGTGGAATATTTCCGTTCTCAAAACAAGCTCATTGAAGCCCAGCGCATCGCCGAGCGGGTCAACTACGATATTGAGATGCTCACCGAGATCGGCTTCTGCAAAGGGGTGGAAAACTACTCCCGGGTGCTTTCCGGCCGGGCGCCGGGCAGCATCCCCTTCACCTTGCTGGATTATTTCCCCAAGGATTTCCTGCTCTTTGTGGATGAATCCCATGTGACGCTGCCCCAGGTGCGCGGCATGTACGGCGGCGACCGGGCGAGAAAGCAGAACCTGGTGGATTATGGCTTCCGGCTGCCGTCGGCGCTGGATAACCGGCCGCTGAGCTTTGACGAATTTTATGACAAGCTCAACCAGATCGTCTTTGTCAGCGCCACCCCCGGCCCGCTGGAGCGGGAACGCAGCGCGCAGATTGTGGAGCAGGTGATCCGCCCCACCGGCCTTTTGGACCCGGAGATTTCGGTGCGGCCTATCGAAGGGCAGATCGACGACTTGCTTTCTGAGATCCGCATCCGGGTGGAGAAAAAGGAGCGTGTGCTGGTCACCACTCTCACCAAAAAAATGGCGGAGGATCTGACCACCTATCTGGAAAGCATGGGGGTGCGCATCCGCTATCTGCACCACGACATCGACACCATCGAACGCATGGAGATCATCCGCGACCTGCGTATGGGCGAGTTTGACGTCCTGGTGGGCATCAACCTGCTCCGGGAGGGGCTGGATATCCCCGAGGTGTCGCTGGTGGCCATTCTGGATGCGGATAAGGAGGGCTTCCTGCGCTCCGAGACTTCCCTCATCCAGACCATCGGCCGCGCCGCCCGCAACGCGGAAGGCAAGGTAATCATGTATGCCGACCAGGTGACCCCCTCGATGGAATATGCCATCACCGAGACCAACCGCCGCCGGCAGATCCAGATGAAATACAACGAAGAGCACGGCATCACCCCCACCACCATCCGCAAGGATGTGCGGGAGATCCTGGAGATTTCCACCCACGAGAAGGGGGACAAAAAATCCGCGGGTAAAAAGATGTCCCGCAAGGATGCCCAGGAGAAGATCAACCGCCTGACCCAGGAGATGAAAAACGCCGCCAAGATTCTGGAATTTGAGCACGCCGCTTATCTCAGGGATAAAATCGAGGCGCTGAAAAAGGAATACCGCTTATAACAAGGGAGGAACAGCAGTTTGGCTATTGATAAAATCGTCATCAAAGGCGCCAGGGCACACAATTTAAAAAACATCAATCTGGAGATCCCCCGGGACCAGCTGGTGGTGTTCACCGGGCTTTCCGGTTCGGGCAAAAGCTCGCTGGCCTTTGATACCATCTATGCCGACGGTCAGCGCCGGTATGTGGAAAGCCTTTCCAGCTATGCCCGTCAGTTTTTGGGCCAGATGGACAAGCCGGATGTGGATTCCATTGAGGGGCTTTCTCCCGCCATTTCCATCGACCAGAAGACCACCTCAAAGAACCCCCGTTCCACCGTGGGCACCGTCACCGAAATTTATGATTACCTGCGCCTGATGTACGCCCGCATCGGCATCCCGCACTGCCCGGTCTGCGGCCGGGAGATCCGCCAGCAGACCGTGGACCAGATGGTGGACCGGGTGCTGCAGCTGCCTGCCGGCACCCGCATCCAAATTCTGGCGCCGGTGGTGCGCCAGCGCAAGGGCGAGCATGTCAAGGAGTTCGATGCAGCCCGCCGTTCCGGCTATGTGCGGGTGCGGGTGGACGGTAGCCTCTACGACCTATCGGAAGAAATCAAGCTGGAAAAAAACAAAAAGCACACCATTGAAATTGTGGTGGACCGTCTGGTGGTGCGGGAGGATATTGCATCCCGCCTGGCGGATTCGCTGGAAACCGCCATCGGCCTCACCGGCGGGCTGGTCACCGTGGATGCGGCAGGGGAGGAGCTGACTTTTTCCCAGAGCTATTCCTGCCCGGATCACGACATCAGCATCGAAGAGCTTTCCCCCAGGATGTTTTCCTTCAACAACCCCTATGGCGCCTGCGAAAAATGCACCGGCCTCGGCACGTTTTTAAAAATCGACCCCGATCTGGTGATCCCCAATAAAAACCTGACCATCGAGGAGGGCGCCATCCGCGCCAGCGGCTGGTACTATGCCGACGGCGGCATCGTGCAGATGTATATGGAGGGGCTGGCCCGGCATTACGGCTTTTCCCTCAAGACGCCGGTCAAGGACCTGCCCAAGGATGTCATCGACGTGCTGCTCTATGGCTCCAAGGGGGAGAAGATCCAGGTGCAGCGGGAAACCGGCACCATGAAGGGCTCTTATCTCATCGAATTTGAAGGCATTGTCAACAATCTGGAGCGGCGCTTCCGCGAGACCAACAGCACCTGGATGCGGGAGGAGATCGCGGGCCTGATGAACAGCGTGGAATGCCCGGTTTGTCATGGCGACCGTTTGAAATCCACCGCCCTGGCGGTGACGGTGGGCGGCATCAATATTATGGAGTTCTGCCGCAAATCGGTGGAAGAGGCCTGTGATTTTTTGGAAAATCTGAAGCTCTCCGACCGGGACGCCATGATCGCCCAGCAGATTATCAAGGAGATCCAGTCCCGCCTGTCCTTCCTCAAAAGCGTGGGGCTGGGGTATCTGACCCTTTCCCGTTCTGCGGGCACCCTTTCCGGCGGCGAAAGCCAGCGCATCCGGCTGGCCACCCAGATCGGTTCTTCCCTGGTGGGGGTGCTGTATATTCTGGATGAGCCCAGCATCGGGCTGCATCAGCGGGATAACGACCGGCTGATCGGCACCCTGCGCCATCTGCGGGATCAGGGCAATACGGTGATTGTGGTGGAGCACGACGAAGATACTATCCGCAGCGCGGATTTTGTAGTGGATATCGGCCCGGGGGCGGGGGTCCACGGCGGGGAAGTGGTTTACGCCGGGGATGTGGAGCATCTGCTCACCTGCCAGGATTCCATCACCGGGCAGTATCTCTGCGGCGCAAAAAAAATCCCCGTGCCCGCCAGGCGCCGCCCTGGCAACGGGAAATTTCTCTTCATCCGCGGCGCAGCGGAAAATAACCTGAAAAATGTGGATGTGGATATCCCCCTGGGCTGCCTGACGGTGGTGACCGGCGTTTCCGGCTCGGGCAAGAGCTCCCTCATCAACGAGGTGCTCTATAAGGCGTTAGCCGGCAAGCTCAACGGCGCCCGCACCAAGCCAGGCCGCCACAAAGAGATCTTGGGCCTGGAGAATCTGGACAAAGTCATCGATATCGATCAGTCTCCCATTGGGCGCACGCCGCGCTCCAACCCGGCCACCTATACCGGGGTGTTTACCGACATCCGGGAAGTCTTCGCCCAGACCAACGACGCCAAAATGCGGGGCTACACCTCCAGCCGCTTTTCCTTCAATGTCAAGGGTGGCCGCTGCGAGGCCTGCGAGGGCGACGGCATTATCCAGATCGAGATGCACTTTCTGCCGGATATCTACGTCCCCTGTGAGGTGTGCAAGGGCCGCCGCTACAACCGGGAAACGCTGGAAGTGAAATACAAGGGCAAATCCATCTACGACGTCTTGGAAATGACGGTGGAAGAAGGGGTGGAGTTTTTTGCCAACATCCCCAAGGTGCGCCGCAAGCTGCAGACCCTGGCGGATGTGGGGCTGGGCTATATCAAAATCGGCCAGCCCGCCACCACTCTTTCCGGCGGCGAGGCCCAGCGGGTCAAGCTGGCCACCGAGCTTTCCAAGCGCGGCACCGGCAAGACCATCTATATTCTGGATGAGCCCACCACCGGGCTGCACACTGCCGACGTGCACATGCTCATCCAGGTGCTGGAGCAGCTGGTGGAAAACGGCAATTCGGTCGTGGTGATCGAGCACAACCTGGATGTGATCAAAACGGCGGACTATATCATCGACATCGGCCCGGAAGGCGGGGAAAACGGCGGTCAGATCGTCGCCGCCGGCACTCCGGAGCAGGTGGCCGCGTCGCCTGACTCTTATACGGGAAAATATCTGAAGAAATATCTGAAAGGCCTTGACTAAATTATACTTTTAAAGTATAATTTTAGTAATAACCAGAAAGGGGATGAGCGTATGGCAAGTTATGTTTGCAAGCTTTGTGGGTTCGTGTATCACGAGGATGAGGGCTATCCTGCGGATGGCATCAATCCCGGCACCCTGTGGAAGGATGTCCCGGAGGATTGGGTCTGCCCGCTGTGCGGCGCGCCGAAAAGTGAATTCGAGCCTGCGTAAAAAGGCAGCGGCAGGGCGGGAGAGGTTCTCTCCCGCTTTCTGCTGTTACAATGCCGGAAGGCCGCCTCTTCCCAAGGGAAAAGGCGGCCTTTGGTGCCGGTTGGCTGAAATCCCCCGGCGGTTATCGGCGCTCAAAGCGCCTGCTGTTTTTGTGCAGCAGGATGCCGGGCACAAGGGAAACCAGCGCCAGCAGCAGCAAAAATAGCCCCAGGGAAAGATCCAGCATCAGGGCGGCGGTCCCCACGGCGCACCAGCCGATCCCCAGGCAGCCGTAGGGGAGCACCAGCCCGCGCTGGTACTGCCGCCGGAAGGGCAGCCTGCGGTACTGCTGCGAAAGCGCCGCCGTGCTGCCGCAGGCGTGCAGCACCGCCAGCACCAGATAAGCGATTCCGATCAGGATTGCGATGATCATGCTGTTGCCTCCTATTCGCGCCGGGAGCAGATTGGGTGCGGCGGCGCGGGTTTTCCTTTATCATAGCAGAGTTTCGGCCATAAGGGAAGAGCAGCTTTTGTTGACGATAGCCGCAAAAAAAGGTATAATAAACTGTAATTCCGCTTGATTCTGTTTCAGGTTTCAGCGCCGTTGGGAGGCACTTGTTTTGATGGAAATCGCCCAAATGTCAGCAAAAAAACAGCAGGAGCTCCGGCAGGAGTATACCGAAAAAATCCGCCGCCTGCTGGGGGAGCGCTACCTGCAGCAGCCCTATGCCCATGTGCATTCCTATGGCTGCCAGCAGAACGTGGCAGACGGGGAAAAGCTGATGGGCATGCTGGCCCAGATGGGATATGGCTTTACCTCCTCCCCGGAGGAGGCTGACCTGATCCTTTACAACACCTGCGCCGTGCGGGAAAACGCGGAGGACCGGGTGTTCGGCAATGTGGGCGCCTTAAAGCATCTGAAGGAAAAACGTCCGGGCCTGACGATTATTTTATGCGGCTGCATGGTGCAGCAGGAGCATATTGCCCAGAAAATCCGCAAAAGCTACCCTTATGTGGATATTGTGTTCGGCACCCATATGCTGGCGCAGTTCCCCATGATCCTGCACGAATACCTGGTCAGCCAGAAGCGCATTTTCGACATCTCCCTGACCGACAGCGAGGTGCCCGAGGACCTGCCCGCCTACCGGGAGGATAAGGTAAAAGCCTGGCTGCCCATTATGCACGGCTGCAACAATTTCTGCAGCTTCTGCATCGTGCCCTATGTGCGCGGCCGGGAGCGCAGCCGCCGCCCGGAGAAAATCCTGGAGGAGGCAAGGGCGCTGGTGGCTGCCGGCTATAAGGAGATCATGCTGCTGGGGCAGAATGTCAACTCCTACGGCAAGGGGCTGGAGGAGCCGATCAATTTTGCCGGGCTTCTGCGGCTGATCAACGGCATCGAGGGGGATTTCCGCATCCGGTTTATGACCTCCCATCCGCGGGACTGCACCCACGAGCTGATCGACACCATTGCGGAATGCGGCAAGGTCTGCAAATGCATCCACCTGCCGGTGCAGTCGGGCTGCGACCGCGTGCTAAAAGAGATGAACCGCCATTACGACCGGGCCTCCTATCTGGAGCTGATCGATTATGCCCGCAAAAAAATCCCTGATGTGGCGTTTACCAGCGACATCATCGTCGGCTTCCCCGGCGAAACCTATGAGGAATTTTTAGAGACGCTGGATCTGGTCCGGCAGGTGCGCTACAACCAGCTGTATACCTTTATTTATTCCAAGCGCAAGGGCACCCGCGCCGCGGAAATGGAGGACACCATCCCCTATGAGGAGCGCTCCAAATGGTTTCGTCAGCTGCTGGCGGCCCAGCAGGAGATCAGCTCCCAGATCCATCACAGCCTGATCGGCAGCACCGTCCGGGTGCTGGCGGAGGGGGAGGGCAAATCTGGTGCGGGGTATCTGACCGGGCGCACCGATTCCAATTTGATTGCAGAGTTCCCCGGCCCCAAGGAGCTGGTGGGGACTTTTGTCAATATCGCTGTCACCGAGGCCCACAACTGGGCCGTCAAAGGAGTATTAGTGAACGGAGGAAAATAATATGGACGTCATCGAAATGGCCCGCGAGCTGGGCAAGGAGCTGCAGAAGGACGAGCGCTATCACGTCTATCTGACTGCCAAAAAACTCAACGACGAAGATGAGGAGCTGCAGGGCATGATCGGGCAGTTCAATCTCAAGCGCATCCAGATCAGCAGCGCTTCTTCCAAGCCGGAGCCGGACCAGGCCCGCATCCAGCAGCTGCAGGCGGACCTGGGCGATCTGTACACCAAGATCATGCGCAACGAGAATATGCTCAATTTTGAGGTGGCCAAGCAGGAGCTGGATACCCTGGTCACCCAGGTGACACAGATTGTCATGCGCAGCGCCAACGGGGAAAACCCGGATGAAATCGATCTGAGCAGCTGCACCGGCAGCTGTTCCACCTGCGGCGGCTGCGGCTGATTTGCTGCGGCTGACAGCACAGACTGGAGAGGAGGGAGCGTCTTTGGCGTCGCTATCGCCCATGATGCAGCAGTATTTCCGCATCAAAGAACAGCATCAGGATGAAATTCTGTTTTTCCGCCTGGGGGATTTTTATGAGATGTTTTTCGATGACGCCAAGCTGGCGTCCCGGGAACTGGAGCTGACCCTCACCGGGCGGGACTGCGGCCTGGACGAACGCGCCCCCATGTGCGGCGTGCCCTACCACAGCTGTGAGGCCTATATTGCCCGGCTGATTAAGAAAGGCTACAAGGTGGCCATCTGCGAGCAGATGGAAGATCCCGCCACCGCCAAGGGGCTGGTGCAGCGGGAGGTGATCCGCGTCATCACGCCGGGCACCCTGATGGAAAGCAACATGCTTTCGGAGGAAAAAAACAACTATCTTGCCTCCCTCTATTGGTGCGAAGACGGGGTGGGCCTGGCCTTTGTGGATATTTCCACCGGGGAGGCCTGCGCAACTCAGCTGGCTGCGGATGAGGCAAAGCTCATCGGGGAATTAGGACGTTTTTCTCCCAGCGAAGCGTTATATAATACCGCTGCCGCCGGGCTGGAAAAGCTCCAGGCGTTTTTGACCGGGCGGCTGGCCTGCGCGGTTAATCCGGTGGAGGAGAGCGCCTACGATTTTGCCGCCTTTTCCAAGGCGATCGAAGGGCAGTTTGGCTCCACCATCAACGAGCTGGGCCTGGCCGGCGTGCCGCTGTGTGTTTTTGCGCTGGGCAGCCTGCTGGACTATCTGGGCCAGACCCAGCGCCATGGGCTGGAGCGCCTGCAGGAGCTGGAAATCTATACCGACAGCCAGTATATGAAGCTGGACCTGACGGCGCGGCGCAATCTGGAGGTGCTGGAGACCCTGCGCTCCGGCGAGCGCAGGGGCAGCCTTTTGTGGGTATTGGATAAAACCAAAACCGCCATGGGCAAGCGCCTGATGCGCCGCATCATCTGCCAGCCGCTCATCAGCCCGCCGCAGATTGAGCGACGGCTGCACGCGGTGGAGGAATTGCACCGCGACCAGATTTTGTGCAGCGCCCTGCAGGAGCAGCTGGCCGACATCCACGATATGGAGCGGCTGATGACCCGCATCGTCTATTCCAACGCCACGCCGCGGGATCTGGTGGCATTGGGCCGCACGGCGGAAAAAATTCCCGCAGTGCGGGCGCTGCTTGATGGTGTAAAGTCTAAAAACCTTACGCAGGTTTTGGAGCGTCTGGACCCGCTGGAGGACGTCAAAGACTCCATTTTTTCCACGATCGTGGAAAACCCGCCCATCAACCTAAAGGAGGGCGGCGTCATCTGTGCCGGCAGGGACGCCCGGCTGGATGAGCTGCGGCAGGTTTCCGGCAATGTGCATGAGGTCATGGCCGCCATGGAGGCCCGGGAACGGGAGGAAACCGGCATCAAAAAGCTGAAGGTGGGCTACAACAGCGTCTTCGGCTACTATCTGGAGGTGCCGAAATCCGCCGCCGGCCAGGTGCCGGATCATTTTGTCCGCAAGCAGACGCTGGTGAATTCCGAGCGCTATATCACCCAGGAGCTCAAGGAGCTGGAGGAGAAGATCTTCGGCGCCGCCGAAGAGATCCTCAAGCTGGAAAACCAGCTTTATGAGGAGCTTCGCCTCTGGATAGCCGCCCAGCTGCACCGCATCCAGGCCACGGCGGAGGCGGTTGCCTGGCTGGATGTCTACGCCTCCCTGGCGCGGGTGGCCTGCGAGAACGGCTACTGCTGCCCCCAGGTGGACTACAGTGAGGAAATCTACATCAAAGAGGGGCGCCATCCGGTGGTGGAACAGCTGCTGCGCGGCGACCCGTTTGTATCCAACGACACGCTGCTGGATTGCGGCGAGCATCAAATCGCCGTAATCACCGGCCCCAATATGGCTGGCAAATCCACCTATATGCGGCAGGCGGCGCTGATTGTACTGATGGCGCAGATCGGCTCCTTTGTGCCGGCCCAATCCGCCCGCATCGGCGTAGTGGACGGCATTTATACCCGGGTGGGCGCTTCGGACGATCTGGCAACCGGGCAATCCACCTTTATGGTAGAGATGAACGAGGTGGCCGACATCCTCAAAAATGCCACCCGCCGCAGCCTGCTCATCCTGGATGAGATCGGCCGCGGCACCTCCACCTTTGACGGCATGAGCATTGCCCGCAGCGTGATCGAGTACATCGCCGATCCCAAAAAGCTGGGCGCCAAGACCATGTTCGCCACCCATTATCATGAATTGACCGCGCTGGAGGAAGCCTTCTCCTGTGTGAAAAATTACAACATCGCCTGCAAAAAGCGGGGCGATGACATCATCTTCCTGCGGCGCATCCTGCCTGGCGGCACCGATGACAGCTATGGCATCGAGGTGGCCAAGCTGGCCGGCGTGCCGGACTGGATTGTCAAGCGGGCCCACGCTATTTTAAAGGAGCTGGAATCCGGCGCACAGGCTCCATCGGCGGCCAAGGCCGCTCCGGCCGGCAGGCAGGAGGAGCAGATGACCCTGGGCGGCCTGCGGGACGGCGCATTGGCCGAGGCGCTGCAAAAGCTGGATATCGACACGCTGACGCCTATCGAGGCGCTGCTGAAGCTCAGCGAGCTGAAAAAAATGCTCTGATCGGGAAAGGAGGGCGTTCATATGGGAAAAATTGCAGTCCTCAGCCAGGCGGTGGCGGAGTTGATCGCCGCCGGCGAGGTGGTGGAGCGCCCTTCTTCCATCGTGAAGGAGCTGGTGGAAAACTCGATCGACGCCGGGGCCTCTGCCGTTACGGTGGAGATCCGCCGCGGCGGCATCAGCTACCTTCGGGTGACGGATAACGGTTCCGGCATGGAAAAGGAGGACATCCCCACAGCCTTTTTGCGGCATGCCACCAGCAAAATCGCCAGCCGGGAGGACCTGGAATCCATCCATACCTTCGGCTTCCGCGGGGAGGCGCTGGCCTCGGTGGCCGCAGTCAGCCGGGTGGAAATTCTGACCAAAACCAGGGAGAGCTTCTGCGGCTGGCGGTATTCCATCGCCGGGGGCGCCCCTGGGGAGCTGTGTGAAGCGGGCTGCCCGGATGGCACCACCCTGGTGGTGCGGGATCTTTTTTATAACACGCCTGCCCGGATGAAATTCCTCAAGCGGGATGTGACCGAAGCCAACAGCGTGGCGGCGGTGATGGATAAGATGGCCCTTTCCCACCCGGAGGTGTCCTTCCGTTTTCTGCGGGATGGGGAGCTCAAGCTCCACAGCCCGGGCAGCGGCGACCTGCGGGCAGCAATCCATGCGGTATATGGCAGCGGCGTGGTCAGCGGGCTCATCCCGGTGGAATACCAGACCCAGGCGGTCACGGTGAGCGGCTATATCTCCAAGCCCCAGTATGCCCGCGGCACCCGCGGTATGGAAAATTTCTTCGTCAACACCCGCTACATACGCTCCAAAACCTGCATGGCGGCCCTGGAAGAGGCTTTTCACACCTACCTGATTACAGGCAAATTCCCTGTCTGCGTGCTGAACGTGCAGCTCAACCCCATGCTGGTGGATGTCAACGTCCATCCGGCCAAGATCGAGGTGCGTTTTTCCAACGAGAAATCCGTCTTTGACGCGGTGTTCCATGGCTGCCGCCAGGCGCTGGAGCAGAGCGATTTGACCGTCGCCGCCCAGATGGAAACCGGCGCTCCCTCTTCCGCGCGGATCAATCTGGCGAATTTGGAATATGACCGCGCTGTCAAGCCCCAGCAGACCATTTGGCAGCAGGCGGAAAAGCCTGCCTTTTCACAGGTTTCCGCCGAGCGCTTCCGGCAGGAGTTCGCGCCAAAATCCCCTGCGGCTGCACCCAGCGCACCGCGCCCTGCCGCAGCGCCGCGGGGGACGGCCGCTCCCGTTTCTGCCGGGGACAGGGGAGAGATGCTCAGCAGCAGCCGGCTGCCCTTTTCCATCTCTTATCCGGCGCCGGCGAAGCAGCCGGCATCCCGGCCAGCGGAACAAACGCCTTTGCAGCCGCAGCCGCCCCAGACCCCGGAAAGGCCGGAACCTACGGAAAAGGAAAGCCCGCTGGATTACGCCGCCAAAGGCCGGTACATCGGCCAGCTGTTCGGCACCTATATTCTGGTGGAATATGAGCAGCAGCTTTATCTGGTGGATAAACACGCTGCTCATGAGAAAATCCGCTACAAGCAGATCCGTGCCGAGGTGGATGCCGGCATCTGCCAGCGGCAGACGCTGCTGGCGCCCCTTTCGGTGACGCTGGATAAGGCTGCCTACAGCGCAGCGGTGGAGCATGCCGGCCTTTTTGAGCAGCTGGGCTTTGTGGTGGAGGATTTCGGCAGCGGCGGCCTTTTGGTGCGGGAAATCCCGGCGGTGGCCCGTCTGGAGGACTGCCCCGCCATGGTGGAGGAGATCGCCGCCAAGCTGGCGGAAAACTCCCAGGAGCTAAAGCCCTCTTTGCTGGACGATATCTGCCACAGCGTGGCCTGCCACAGCGCGGTGCGGGGCAACAGCGAGGCGCCGGATGAGGATTTAAAGGAAATTCTGCGGCTGATGGCGGAGGATGGCGACATCCGCCACTGCCCCCACGGGCGGCCGGTGGCCATTTCCATTTCGCGGTACCAGATTGAAAAAATGTTTGGCAGGTTAGGCTGATGATGGTAAAACAACCCCTTCTGATCGTTGCCGGTCCCACCGCCAGCGGGAAAACCGCCCTGGCAGTGCAGCTGGCCAAGGCGTTTGACGCTGAGGTGATTTCGGCGGATTCCATGCAGGTATACCGTGACATCTCCATTGGCACGGCGCGCCCTACGCCAGAGGAGATGGACGGCGTCCCGCATCATCTGGTGGGCTTTTTGAGCCTGTCGGAGACTTTTTCTGTGGCGGATTTTGCCCAGCTCGCCAGAGAAAAAATCTGCGAGATCGCAGGCCGCGGGCGCCTTCCGCTGGTGGCCGGGGGCACAGGGCTTTATCTTTCGGCGCTGGTGGACCACCTGGATTTTGACAGCGGCGCCTCAGACCCGGACCTGCGCCGCCGGCTGGAGGAGGAAGCAGCCTGCAGCGGCGCAGAAGCGCTGCTGGAGCGGCTGCGCGCCCTGGACCCGGATTATGCGGCCCAGCTGCACCCCCATAATCTCAAGCGGCTGATCCGTGCGCTGGAGCTGGCCTTGCTGACCGGCAAAACCCGGGAGCAGCGGGAGGCTGATTCCCGCCGGGAAGAAAGCCCCTATCAGCCCATCCTGCTGGGGATTGCCTTTGAGAACCGGCAGCTGCTTTATGAGCGCATCGACCGCCGGGTCGATCAGATGCTGTCGAACGGCCTGGTGGAGGAAGCCCGGCTGGTGCTGCACGCCGGGGCCTCCCAGACGGCGCTGCAGGCGATCGGCTACAAGGAGCTTTTCCCCTATCTGTTGGGGAAGGAACCCCTGGAAACCGCAGCCGCCCGCCTGAAACAGGAGAGCCGCCGCTATGCCAAACGCCAGATGACCTGGCTGAGACGGATGAAAGGCATCCACTGGCTCTATCGCGACCAGCTGGGAGGGGAGCAAGCGCTCTTTGAGGCAGCCCGGGATGTGGCAGCAGCCTGTCTGGCGGCGCTGGAACATCCGGGCACACCATCATGAAAGCTGTTGACAGCAGAAAGGAACTGGCATGAAACGCAACGCTACCGACGTTATTATCACTTTGGTGCTGATTTTATTTGTGATTATTTATGCCGGGTACCAGCTGCTTACTTTTTTGTATTCCCCTTATGAAACGGAGACGGCCTTCACCTATACCGTGGCGGACAGCTTCAGCACCAGCGGCATTCTGGTGCGGGATGAAGCGCCGCTGGAGGAAAGCGTCGGCGTCTCGACTGTCGGCTATGTGGTGGAGGACGGCGCCAAGGTGGCCGAGGGCGAGACCATCGCAGAAATCTACACCAACGATACCCAGGCACAGAATGTCAACAACCTGCGGGATGTGGAGCGCCAGATCGAGGTGCTCAACAGCGCCCAGACCGGTACGGAAAACTATTTTGGCCAGACTGACGTTATCACCCGGCAGATCAGCGAGCAGGTCAACCTGCTGGCGCAGGCGGGACACGACGGGGATGGGGAATCCTTAGAAAAAATCCGTGACAACCTGACGCTCTACCTCAACAAAAAGAAAATCGCCACCGGCGTCATCAGCGATTTGGGCCAGAGCATTTCAGAATTGGAAGCGACCCGCGATGAGCTGGAAGCCTCTCTTTCCGCCAGCGGGTTCCGGCAGATCACCAGCCCGCAGCGGGGGTATTTTTCCCAATATTCCGACGGTTGGGAACAGATCCTCACCACCGATTCGGTGGAAGCCATGAGCCTGGAGGAGATCGAGACGCTGCTTAATACGGTGGAGGATGATACCACCGACCGCATCGGCAAGATCATGACCAGCCACAACTGGCTTTATGTCACGGTAATGGATAAGCTGGAAAGCGAGAATCTCTCCCCCGGGCAAACGGTCAGCCTCTCCTTTGCCGGCCGCGGTGGGGAAGCGGTGCCGGTCTATGTGCAGGATATCATCACGGAAGAGGGCAGCGACAATGCGGCAGTGCTGTTCCGCTGCGATTATATCGATTCCTATTTTATCAACAGCCGTTGTGTTTCCGCTGAAATTCAGTTTACCAATTATTCCGGCCTGCGCATCAGCAAGGAGGCGATCCGCTTTAATGATGCTCAGGAAGCCGGGGTTTTCATCCTGAAGGGGGACGAGGTCCGCTTTAAAAAGGTGGATGAAATCTATGATGACGGCGCTTACCTGATTTCCAGCCTGCAGCCGCCGGATGACAGCTACGTGCAGCTTTTTGATGAAATCATTATCAAGGGGAGTGACCTTTATGATGGAAAACACATCGGATAGGAGCTTAATCTTTGAGCGCCTGGACCGCATCCGGGATTCCATGGCGGAGGCCTGCCTGCAGTGCGGCCGCCGGCCGGAGGATGTCACCCTGATGGCGGTGACCAAGACCGTGCCGGCAGAGCGGGTCAACCTGGCGATTGACTGGGGTATCCGGCTGCTGGGAGAAAACCGCGCCCAAGAGCTCTGTGCCAAATATGACGGCTATCAGCTCAAGCGGGAAAACATCCACTTTATCGGCCATTTGCAGACCAACAAGGTGAAAAGCATCATCGACAAGGTGGATATGATCCATTCGGTGGATTCTTTGAAGCTGGCGGCTGAAATCGACAAGCTGAGCGCCGCTCACGGCAGGGCGATGAAGATCCTGGTGGAGGTAAACGGCGAAAAGCAGGAATCCAAGAGCGGCGTTTACCCGGAGGATTTGCCTGGTTTTCTGGATGAACTGGGGCAGTTTTCCCATCTGCAGGTGTGCGGCCTGATGACCATCCCGCCCGTAGCCCAGAATGAGGCGGAAAAAGAGAAGTTTTTTTCAAAGGTTTTCCAACTGTTTATTGACAATAAGGCAAAAAAAACAGATAATATCAATATGAGCGTATTGTCGATGGGCATGTCTGGGGATTATGAGGCGGCAATTCGCAATGGCTCCACGATCGTGCGGCTTGGCAGTGCGATTTTTGGGCCGAGACTGTGATAAAATTGATTAAGGGGTTTGAGTATGGGCTTCGTGGACAAGTTTAAAAATTTAATCGGCATTGATGAGGAAGACGATTATTACGAAGAGGAAGAGATGGATATCATCACCAATCAGGGCGGCCAGGAAGCAGCGCCTGCGGGCGGCGCTGCGCATGAGGGGCGCCGCGGCAACAAGGTGGTCAATATCCATGCGACTACCCAGCTGTCGGTGGTGCTGGTAAAGCCGGAGCGTTTTGACGATGCCAGCGCCATTGCCGATCATCTGAACGCCAAGCGCACCGTGGTGCTGAATCTGGAATCTGCCAATAAGGAAGTTTCCCGCCGGCTGATCGATTTTCTGGGCGGCGTGGCTTATGCCAACAACGGCCAGATCAAGCGGGTGGCCAACAGCACTTATATCATTACGCCGTACAACGTGGATATCATGGGCGATTTGCTGGATGAGCTGGAAAATAACGGGGTTTTCTTTTAAATCATGAGATACCCTGCTGCGGCGGAAGACCAGCTGTTTGTGCGCCATGTGTGGGATTTGCTCGCCCGGTGCCGGAATCGGAATATCCCTCAGTATTCCGCGTTTCTCACCCCGCATCAGCGCTCGCTGGTGCTGGAATCCTTCCCGGAAGGCGGCTATGCGTTTTTCGGCGGATATGAGGAGGCGGAGCGCGTGGTGTTTGCCGCACTGCCGGATTATCTGGCGCCGGAAGAGACGTCTCATTTCCCGGTGGCGTGCGCGCAGATATCCTATCCTGGGCAGTACCGTCTTTCCCACCGGGATTTCCTGGGGGCGATTTTGGCGCTGGGCCTGGAACGGGAAACCCTGGGTGACATCCTGGTGGAAGAAGGGCGCGCCGTGGTGTTTTTGCAGCCCCATGTGCTGCCCATCCTGCTGCAGGAATTGGTGAAGGTCGGCTCCGTAGGCGTCCATGCGGAAGCGGGCGCACCGGAAGAAATTGCAGTCAAGCGTCAGGAGGTGTCCTTAAGCGGGACAGTCAGTTCCCCGCGGCTGGACAGCGTCCTTGCGCTTTTTCTGCGTATCAGCCGCGAAAAGGTAAAAGAGCTGATCGCTGGCGGCAGCGTGATGGTCAACCATCGGGAAGAGCGCAGGGCGGACTGCCTTTTGAAGGAACAGGATATCCTTTCTGTGCGCGGCTTTGGGCGCGGACGTGTGGAGAGCGTCGGCGGGCAGAGCCGCAAGGGCAGGATTTTTATTGAGATCAAAAAATCAGTTTAAGTTGGGGAGGTTACTTGCATGCTGACTCCTAAGGAAATTGTCGAGCGGTCTTTTCCAAAGTCCATGGGCGGCTACCGCACCGAGGAAGTGGACCGTTTTTTAGAGACCATTGCTTCGGAATACGAAGAGATGCAGGCGGAAAACCGCGAGCTGCAGGAGAAGATCATGGTCCTCGCAGAAAAGCTGGAGGAATACCGCAACGATGAGGAAAGCCTGCGGGCTGCCCTGCTGGGTGCCCAGAAGCTGGGCGACAGCGTTGTGCGGGATTCCAAAGCCAAGGCGGAGGCGATTATCCGTGAGGCCAACGCCAAGGGAGAAGCCATTGTGGAAGGCGCCCGCCGCCAGCTGGAACGGGAGCAGCTGAGCCTGCAGCTGCTGCAGAAGGAGGTTTCCAGCTTTAAAAGCAAGATCATGGCGATCTATAAGCAGCACCTGGAAATTATCAGCACGCTGCCCAGCGAGGAGAAAATCCCCGTGAAGCCCGCGGAGACGGAGGACGAAAAGCCAACTGCACAAGCCCCAGCGGAAGAGACGACGCCGGCGGAGGATGCAGCGCCGCAGGCCGCTGCAGCTGAGGAGACTGCCGCGGAGGAAACCCGCGCGGAAGCCCCTGCCGGCGAGCGCAAGCGGGAGCCGGTTTCTTCCAAATTCGGCCCGCTGATGTTTGGGGAAGGATTTGAACTCAACCGCGACAATTCCAGAAAAAGATAACGCTATCATAAGGGAGAGAAACAAAACCATGGCGCAGGATTACAACCAGACCCTGAACCTGCCCAAGACCGATTTCCAGATGAGGGCCTCGCTGCCGAAAAAGGAACCCGGTATGGTGCAGGAGTGGGAAGAGAGCAAACTCTATCAGAAAATCATCGCACGCAATGAGGGCAAGCCGCTGTATGTGCTGCATGACGGCCCGCCGTATGCCAACGGCGATATCCATCTGGGCACCGCTCTTAATAAGGTGCTCAAGGATATCATCGTCCGCTATAAAAACATGGCCGGCTTCCAGTCGCCCTATGTGCCGGGCTGGGATACCCACGGCCTGCCCATTGAGCTGAAGGCGATGAAAAAGGTGGGCGTCAGCTCCAAGATGGACCCCATCGAATTGAGAAAAACCTGCAAAGAGTTTGCCATGCACTATGTGGAGACCCAGAAGCAGCAGTTTATGCGCCTGGGCGTGCTGGGGGATTTTGACGACCCTTATCTGACGCTGAAGCCGGAGTTTGAGGCGCGCCAGATTGAGATTTTTGGCAAAATGGCCGAAAAAGGGTATATCTACAAGGGGCTTAAGCCCGTCTACTGGTGTCCGGAGTGCCGCACCGCCCTGGCGGAGGCGGAGATCGAGTACGCCGAAGACCCCTGTTTCTCGATTTATGTCAAGTTTGCGGTGAAGGATGACAAGGGCAAGCTGGAGCCGTTGGGCGCCCAGCTGGATAAGACCTATTTCGTCATCTGGACTACCACCACCTGGACTCTGCCCGGCAATATGGCGATCTGCCTGGGCCCGGAATATGAATACTGCGTCGTGAAGGCGAAGGACGAATATTATGTGATGGCAAAGGAGCTGGTTCCCGCCGCCATGAAGGCCGCCGGTATCGAAGCCTATGAGATTCTGGGCAGCACCACCGGCAAGGAGCTGGAGTATATCGTCTGCCGCCATCCCTTCATGGACCGGGATTCTCTGGTGATTGTGGGCGACCATGTCACGCTGGAAAGCGGTACCGGCTGCGTGCATACTGCGCCCGGCCACGGCGTGGAGGACTTTGAAGTCTGTGTCAACCATTATCCCGAAATCGGTATCGTTGTCCCTGTGGACAGTGAAGGAAAAATGACCGAAGAAGCCGGCAAATTTGCCGGGCTGACCACCGAGCAGGCCAACAAGGCCATCGCCGAGGAGCTGACCAATTCCGGGCATATGTTTGCGGTGGAAAAGATCATCCACCAGTATCCTCACTGCTGGCGCTGCAAGGAGCCGATCATTTACCGCGCCACCGAACAGTGGTTCTGCTCGGTGGAGGATTTCAAGGAGGATGCCGTCAAGGCCATCGAACAGGTCAAGTGGATCCCCGCCTGGGGTGAGGGCCGCATCAAAAACATGGTGATGGACCGCTCCGACTGGTGCATCTCCCGCCAGCGCACCTGGGGGGTGCCGATCCCGATTTTCTACTGCGCCGAATGCGGCGAGCCCCACATCGATGAGGCCAGCATCCGCGCGGTTTCCGATCTGTTCCGCCGGGAAGGCTCCGACGCCTGGTGGCTGCATGAAGCGGATGAGATCTTGCCGGAGGGCACCGCCTGCAAAAAGTGCGGCTGCCAGCGCTTCACCAAGGAAAAGGACATCATGGATGTCTGGTTTGATTCCGGCACGTCTCACGCTGCCGTGCTGAAGGAGCGCCCCGAACTGAAGTGGCCCTGCGACCTGTATCTGGAGGGCGCCGATCAGTACCGCGGCTGGTTCCAGTCGTCGCTGCTCACTTCTGTGGCCTGCTATGGCCGGGCCCCCTATGACGCGGTCTGCAGCTGCGGCTGGGTGGTGGACGGCGAAGGCCGGAAGATGTCCAAATCCCTGAAAAACGGCACCGCCCCCGACAAGGTGGTGGAGCAGTACGGCGCTGACATCCTGCGCCTCTGGGTGGCATCTTCTGATTACCATTCTGATATCCGCGTGTCGGAGGCGATTTTCAAGCAGCTTTCCGACTCTTACCGCAAGATCCGCAATACGGCCCGCTATATCCTGGGCAACCTGGAGGGCTTCTGCCCTGACACCGATCAGGTGCCGGAGAACGAAATGCCCGAGCTGGACCGCTGGGCCCTGGCCAAGCTGGATGAGCTGACTGCCAAGGTGCGTGCGGCCTATGAGAATTTCGATTTCCATATTGTATTCCATGCGGTGCACAATTTCTGCACCATTGATATGTCCAATTTCTATCTGGATATCATCAAGGACCGTCTGTACGTGGAGGCGGCTGACAGCAAGGGGCGCCGTTCCGCCCAGACAGCGATCTATCGTATCCTGCGCGATCTGACTTTGATGATCGCCCCCATGCTTTGCTTCACCGCGGAGGAAATCTGGCAGTTCCTGCCCAAGGAAAGCGCTCTGAACGGCGAAAGCGTCATGCTCAACGATATGCCCGCTGCTCACGGCACCACGGCGGAGGCTTTCATGGCCAAGTGGGACCGTATCCATGCCATCCGCGACGATGTCAACAAGGCGCTGGAGGAAGCCCGCGGCCAGAAGCTGATCGGCAAATCCCTGGAAGCCAAGGTGCAGCTGCACTGCACCGGCGAGCTGGCTGACTTTATCGCCGGCGTGAAGGAGGAGCTTGCCACAGCATTTATTGTCTCCCAGGTAGAGCTGGCGGACGGCGAAGGCGGGCAGTTCACCGGCGAGGTGGAAGGCCTGGGCGTCACCGTTTGCCGGGCAGACGGCGAAAAATGCGAGCGCTGCTGGATGTTCAGCGAGACGGTCGGCAGCGACCCGGACCATCCCACCCTGTGCCAGCGCTGCGCCGCCATTGTCAAATAATTTATTCTGCTTCTTTCATGGCCGGACTGCCTGGCGGTACCGGCCATGATCTTTGCACGGATTGGAGAAACAGCCTATGACTTCCGTTTTATACCTGCTGGTGGCGGCGCTGCTGGTGGCAGTGGATCAGGGAATCAAATATCTGGTGGTGTCGCAGCTGGCGCCGGTGCATTCGGTGCAGGTGATCCCCGGCGTGCTGAATTTTACCTATGTAGAGAATTATGGCGCTGCCTTCGGCATTTTCCGCGGACAGGTGGTTTTTCTGGTGGTGCTGACGGCAGCGATCCTGTTGGTGATGATCTACCTGGTGCTGGCAAAAAAAATCCGGCATCCGGTGGGCAACTGGGGCATCTGCCTGGTGGCTGCCGGCGGCGTCGGCAATTTGATTGACCGGCTTGCCCGGGGGTTTGTTGTGGATTATCTGGATATTTCCCCGCTGTTTTCCTACCCTGTGTTCAATTTTGCCGATTGCTGCGTGGTATGCGGAACCGCTTTGATTGCCATCTACATCCTGGTGTTGGAAGGGCGTCAGCACCATTCCCACGAAATCAAAGAAATCCCGCCGCAGGATGCTGAAAACCACCGAGAGCCTACAGAGGAGCCTTGACAATATGGCAGACCGGTTGCATTTAATCGTTCCGGAAGCGTGGGAAGGGGAACGCCTTGACAGCTATCTTGCCGCCGCACAGGAGAGCATCACCCGTTCCGGCGCGCAAAAGCTGATTGCAGAAGGGCAGGTTCTGCTCAATGGCAGGCTGCCTGCAAAAAATACCCGTCTCAAGCCCGGGGATGAGATTCTGCTGACCATCCCGGAGCCGAAGCCGCTGGACGCTGAACCGGAAAACATCCCGCTGGATATCGTCTATGAGGACGACGCGCTTCTGGTGGTTAACAAGCCAAAGGGAATGGTGGTGCATCCGGCGCCGGGCAATGAGAGCGGCACGCTGGTCAATGCGCTGCTTTATCACTGTCAGGGCAGGCTGTCGGGAATCAACGGGGTGATCCGTCCCGGCATTGTGCATCGCATCGATAAGGATACCAGCGGCCTGTTGATTGTGGCGAAAACCGATCAGGCCCATCTGGCGCTTTCAGAACAGATCAAGGCGCATAGCTTTACACGCCAATATGAGGCGGTGCTCTATGGGAACTTGAAGGAAGACAGCCGCGTGGTTGACGCCCCCATCGGGCGGCATAAAACCGACCGCAAAAAGATGTGCGTCACCGCCGAGCACTCCCGGAACGCTTACACCACCTTTGAGGTGATTGCCCGGTATGAAGGCTTCACCCATGTGCGCGCCATCTTAAAGACTGGGCGCACCCACCAGATCCGGGTGCATGCCGCCTATATCGGGCATCCTGTGGCGGGCGACCCCGTCTATGGGCCGAAAAAGGTGATCGCCCAGCTGGGCGGCCAATGCCTGCACGCCGGGCTCATCGGCTTTATCCACCCGGTGACGGGGGAGTATCTGGAATTCCATGCCCCCCTGCCGGAATATTTCACCAATTTTTTAGCCGCGCTGCGGCGGCTTTCAGACTAACTCAGGAGGTAATCACATGGATCAGGCGTTAAAAAACAAACTGGAAATCACCGCTTGCAAAATCAGGATCGGTACGATCATCGGCGTTTATCACGCCAAATCCGGCCATCCGGGCGGTTCGCTTTCCATTGCGGACGTGTTAGCGTATCTTTATAATGCTGAGATGCGGATTGATCCGGCCAATCCCAAGTGGGAGGACCGGGACCGCTTTGTCATGTCCAAGGGGCACTGCGCCCCTGCGCTGTATGCCGCCCTGGCGGAACGGGGGTATTTTTCCCCTGAGGAGCTAAACCATCTGCGTCAGATCGGCGCGCTGCTGCAGGGCCATCCGGATATGAAGCATGTGCCGGGCGTGGATATGTCCACCGGTTCCCTGGGGCAGGGCATCTCCGCTGCGGTAGGCATGGCGATGGCCGGCAAAATGGCCGGTAAGGATTACCGCGTTTACGCCATCCTGGGGGATGGTGAGCTGCAGGAGGGCCAGGTGTGGGAGGCTGCTATGCTGGCTGGCCACAGCAAGCTGGACAACCTGTGCGTCTATATCGACAACAACGATCTGCAGATTGACGGCTGCATCGACGATATCTGTTCGCCCAAGCCCATCGATAAGAAATTCGAGGCGTTTAATTTCTATGTGATTCAGGTGGATGCACACAATCTGGAGGAAATCGAGGCCGCCTATCATCAGGCCAGACAGAATAAGGGGCATCCCACCGCGATCATCGGCAAGAGCATCAAGGGCAAGGGCGTCTCTTATATGGAAAACAACGCCAAATGGCACGGCACCGCCCCCAACGACGAGGAATACCGCATCGCGATGGAGGAGCTGCAGGGCGCTTTGAAGGCATTGGAGGTAAAGTGAAATGGCTGAAGTGAAAAAAATCGCAACACGGGACAGTTACGGCGCCACTTTGGCGGAACTGTCCACCACCATGGACAAACTGATTGTGCTGGATGCCGATCTGGCCGGCGCGACCAAAACAGCCGTCTTTAAAAAGGCCTGCCCGGAGCGTTTCTTTGACTGCGGCATCGCCGAGGCCAATATGATGGGCGTGGCGGCCGGTTTCGCCGCCTGCGGCTATGTACCCTTCGCCAGCAGCTTTGCCATGTTTGCGGCAGGGCGCGCCTTTGAGCAGATCCGCAATTCCATCGGCTATCCTCATCTGAATGTGAAAATCGGCGCCACTCATGCGGGCGTCTCGGTGGGGGAGGACGGCGCCACCCACCAGTGCTGTGAGGATATCGGCCTGATGCGCACCATTCCAGGGATGACCATCATCAATCCCGCCGACGATGTGGAGGCACGGGCTGCAGTGCGGGCCGCTGCCGAATATGTGGGACCGGTGTATCTGCGCTTTGGCCGGATGGCGGTGCCTGTTTTCAACGATCCGGATACCTATCGCTTTGAATGGGGCAAGGGCGTCACCCTGCGGGAAGGCAGCGACATCACCATCATCGCCACCGGGCTGCTGGTCTACGAAGCGGTGCTGGCCAGCGACATCCTCAAGGAAATGGGCATTTCGGCCCGGGTGATCAACATCCACACCATCAAGCCCATCGATGAGGAGATTATCCTCAAGGCTGCCCGGGAAACCGGCCGCATCGTCACCGCGGAGGAGCACAACATCATCGGCGGCCTGGGCGAGGCGGTTTGCGCCGTCACTGCCGCCGGATGCCCGGTGCCGGTGACCCGCATCGGCGTCAACGATGTATTCGGCCATTCCGGCCCCGGCGCAAAGCTGCTGGAAGAATTTGGCCTGACCAAAGACAATCTGGTCAAAACAGTCCGTCAGGTGCTGGGGAAAGAATAACGCCACAGGGCCCCTGGGGATTTCCAGGGGCCCTTGCTGGCTTTATGGGGGCGTGAGGAAAATGGGCAAGACAGAAGGTGTTCTCGCAGTCACGGCACTGCTGATCCTGCTGGCGCTGGGAGGCGTCTATTTGCTGACTCCGCCGCAATCGGCGCAAACGGTCATTTTCTATTCCAATGAGGCGCTGGAGGAAATTTCCTCCCGGCAGCAGCTGGGCGGCCGCATCAACATCAACACAGCCACCAAGGAAGAATTGATGGAGCTGCCCGGCATTGGAGAAGTTCTGGCCCAGCGCATCATCGACGACCGGGAGGAGAACGGCCGCTTTGCTTCCACCCGGGATCTGGACCGGGTGGAAGGCATCGGCGAGAAAAAGCTGGAGGAATTGCTGCCGCTGATCACCGTTTCCTGAATATGGGCGGGCGCATAGGCGCCGTCTCCACGGAATATAGATGCCGTGGGAGGGATGCAGGGATGCGCAAAGGGTGGTTTTGTATTCGTTTTCGGCCAATTAAGATGCTGGCGCTGACTTTGGCGCTGGGCGCCGGGCTGCTGGCTATCCCCATGAGCCGCCCTCCGGCGGACCAGCCCGCCATGGCCCATGCCCATCCGCTGCCCACCATCCTGGTGGATGCGGGGCACGGCGGCGTGGATGGCGGCGCTGTGGGGGCAGACAACATCCAGGAAAAGGAGATTAACCTGCAAATCGCCCTGAAGCTGCGGGATCTGCTGCGTTTTTGCGGTTTTTCCACCCAAATGACCCGGGAAACCGACTGTTCGATCCATGACGAAGATGCGGTGTCCATCCGGCAGCAGAAAGAATCCGACCTGCATAACCGCCTGGCCATACTGGAGGGGATGGAAAACGGCTTTCTCATCAGCATCCATCAGAATAAATTCGAGCTGGAAAGCTGCCGCGGCGCACAGATTTTTTACGGCCCGCTAAATGAGGAAAGCCAGGCCTTTGGAGAGCTATTGCAGATGAGGATGGTTGCCGATTTGGACCCGGCCAATAACCGCAAAGCAAAGCAGTGCGGTTCCAATGTGTTTTTGATCTACCGGGCCAAGCAGCCGGCGGTGCTGGTGGAGTGCGGCTTCCTTTCCAACCGGGAGGAGGCTGCCCTTTTGACCACGGATGAATATCAGAAAAAAATCGCCGCTTCCATCGTGGGCAGCCTGTATGAATACGAGGGGATCCAGCGCGGCGCGAATTAAAGTCAGAGAGGGAAGGGGAGACATCCCATTGGCAGGGAAGTTGAAAACCAGATATGTCTGCGCCCAGTGTGGCTATGAAACCGCCAAATGGTACGGCAAATGCCCGGAATGCGGCGCGTGGAACTCTTTTTCGGAGGAGGTCCGCTCGGAAACCACCGCAACGGCAAAATCCATCGCCAAGGCAATGGATCTCAGTCAGGCGGTGCAGCCGCTGGATGCAGTGGATTCTGCTGAGGAGCAGCGCTACCACACCGGCCTGAGCGAATTTGACCGGGTGTTGGGCGGCGGTATTGTGCTGGGATCGGTGGTGTTGATTTCCGGCGATCCCGGTATCGGCAAATCCACCCTGCTCATGCAGGTCAGCGGTGTGCTGGGTCAAAATAAAAAGGTACTGTATGTTTCCGGGGAGGAAAGCGCCCGCCAGATCAAGCTGCGGGCCAACCGCCTGGGCGTGGAAGGGGAAGGGCTGTTTGTTTCCACCGCCACAGATATCGAGCATATCATCGAGCTGGCCAACCGGATGGAGCCGGATATCCTGGTGGTGGATTCCATCCAGACGGTCACCCACAGCGCGGTTTCTTCTTCAGCGGGCAGCATCACCCAGGTGCGGGAATGCACCCAGCTGCTGATCAGCTATGCCAAAAACAGCGGCAAGCCGGTCTTTATTGTGGGGCACGTCAACAAGGACGGCGCTATCGCCGGCCCGAAGGTGCTGGAGCATATGGTAGACGCCGTTTTATATTTTGAAGGGGACAAGCAGCTCAGCTACCGCATCCTGCGGGCAGTGAAAAACCGTTTTGGCTCCACCAACGAGATCGGCGTGTTCTCAATGGATGAAAGGGGGCTGGAAGCGGTGGAAAACCCCTCTGAAATGCTCCTTTCCGGCCGGCCGGAGCAGGTTTCCGGCACCTGCATTGTCTGCGTGATGGAGGGCAGCCGCCCTATCCTGGTGGAGGTGCAGGCCCTGGTGGCCAAAAGCAGCTTTGGGCAGCCCCGCCGCATGGCTGCCGGGTTTGACTACAACCGTACGGCGCTGCTGTTGGCCGTGCTGGAAAAGCGCGCAGGCTGTTTTTTTGGCAATACCGACGTTTATGTCAACATTGTGGGTGGGCTGCGCCTGGATGAACCTGCGGTAGACCTGGCGGTGGCGCTGGCGCTGGTCTCTAATCTGACAGACCGCCCGCTGCCGGAACATCTGGTGGCATTTGGAGAAATTGGCCTGGCGGGAGAAATCCGCAATATTTCTGCGGTAGAAAGCCGCGTCAGGGAATGCTATCGGCTGGGGTATCAGAAGATCATGCTGCCCAAGGCCGCGATCCGGCAGCTGCACACCGAACAAATGCCCGGCCTGCAGTTATTCGGCGTCAGCACTCTGGCGCAGGCTCTCGCTGTGATCGATAAGGGGATTGCTGCCGATTGACCGCGGCTGAAAATACTGGCAGCCCGATATTTTCTGCGCCGTGATCCGGCTGATTTCATTAAGCTCGCAGTATCCGTCCACCTGATATTTGCAGGGCTCTTTGCAGGGAATCAGGCTCAAAGCAACACACCTCATTTCCTGCTTTATTATGCGCGCTGAAGTGAAACATATGCGAAAGCGGAGAGAAATCTGCCGCGTTACCGATAAATATAAAAAAACCAGCCCGAATTGGGGCTGGTTTTTATCGTATGGACGAAACTGTCTCACAGCTCCTGATCCTGCGCATCCGGCAGGGAAGAAGCGGCATCCGCATCAGCAGCCGGCTGGGAATCCGCCGCCTGGCCGGCCCGTTCCTGCTTCATGCGGTTTAAATCCCGCTGCATCTGATATTCCAAAATCATCTTGCGGCGCTTATTTTCCTGACGGACCCTGCGGTTGTAGGTCTTAATGTACAAAGTAATGCCGGAAAGCACCATAATAATAAAAATGACGAAAAAATAAAATCCAAACCCCATGGCCAAAATCCTTTCCAACAGTGATTGAAGATCATGAAATAGTATAGCATGTTTTAAGTTGGGATGCAAGGCAAAGCCGGGGCGGAGGGCCCATGGAAAAAGCTTGACAAATCCCGCGGGAACGGATATACTTTTTATATCAATAATTTCGCTAAATAAAAATTTAGCGAAATTAAGGGGGCAGAAATTATGGCAGAAGACCACTATCAGGATGCGCCCGGCTTTTTGCGGGAATTTCTATTTTATTTATTGACGGTCAAAGGCCGTTCTGTCCGCACGGTAGATGCGTATTATATCGATCTGCGCACCTTTCTGCGTTATTTAAAATGCAGCAAAATGACAGGAGAGTTTCCGGAGGATCTTTCCGATGTGGCTATCAGCGACATTCCGGTTTCTGTGATTCAGGCGGTCACCTTGTCGGATGTGTATGAATATCTCAACTACACCCTCACTGGGCGGGAAAATTCCGCCAAGACCCGATCCCGCAAGGTTTCCAGCCTGCGCAGTTTTTTTCGGTATCTGCACATCAAAACCACGCTGCTGCCCACCAATCCCGTGGAAAATCTTGAGGTGCCCTCGGTGCGCAAATCGCTGCCGAAATATCTGACGCTGGAGCAAAGCCTGGAGCTGTTGGCCGGTTCTATGGAACCCGGCAGCGAACGGGATTATGCCATGCTGACGCTGTTTTTAAACTGCGGCATGCGCCTTTCAGAGCTGGTAGGGATCAATCTTGGGGATTTTAACACCAAGGAGCACTCCCTGCGTCTGTTAGGCAAAGGCAACAAAGAGCGGATTGTCTATCTGAACGACGCCTGCATCGCCGCAGTGGAGCGGTATCTGGCGGTGCGCCCCAGGCCCAAGCGCACGCCCAAAGATCAAAACGCGCTGTTTTTATCCCGCACCGGCAGCCGGATTTCCCCGCGCCGGGTGGAACAGATCATCACCGCCTGCCTGGGCCGCATCGGCCTGCAGGGTCAGGGGTATTCGGTGCATAAACTGCGGCATACGGCTGCGACGCTGATGTACCAGCACGGCCAGGTGGATATCCGGGTGCTGCAGGATATTCTGGGCCACGCCAATCTTTCCACCACAGAGATTTATACCCACATTGCGGAACGCCAGGTGGAAGAAGCCATGAAAAACTCCCCCCTTGCCAAAGTGAAAGCAAAAAAAACGCCCCAGCCCTAAAAAGTCCGGGGCTATCATTTTTTACAGCCAATATTGATCCCGCAGCAGCACGGTTATCTGAGCGCTTAGGAGGGACACCAGCAGCGTTAAAATCAGGATCACCACGCATTTGAGCAGATATTCCCGCGGGCCGGGGGCAGGTCCAGCCGGGCGGTTCGGCAGGGCCTGGGCACGAAAGCTGCTGGATTTTTCCACCGCATACTCCCCCATTTTCATGAGCAGCAAAGCGCTGCACAGATCCGGGCCAAACAGATACAGCAGCAGGAAGATCATCGCCCTAAAACCGTACAGGTGGAAAAACGCCGCATAGGTATAGCCGATTTCAACCCCTTTCCACAACAGCACGGCGATACACACCGGCCTTGAAATGGTGCTGCAGCCGCCAAACACCAGCAGCGCCAGCATCGTCAGGTTTCCCCCCAGCCCCAGCAGGAAAAGGCTTTTGAGCTCTGCGCTTTCCCGGTTTTCCAAAAAACTGTCGATCAGCGCCTGCGCAGCGCCCAGTTCGTCCGAAAGCGGCATGGCCGCTGCCAGGGTTCCTGCAGCCACCCCCACCAGGCAGAAAATCCCCAGCAGCACCATATAATAATGGTTGCGGATGTAAAACTTCACCGCGCGCATCTGGCGGGCGGCATTTTGCCATTTGGACTTCCGGTACATAAAAAACCATCCTTTCGCCAGGTCTTGTCCCATACCTATGCGAAAGGATGATCGAATATGCGCTTATTCCTCTGCCTGATCTGCCAGGGCGGCCTTGATCATGATAGCACATTCCAGCCGCTTTTTTTCCAACTGGCAGGAAAGGTCATGGGCCTTCAGGATATCGCCGCTGTACTGGTAGTTGTTGGCGCTGCAGCCGCCGCTGCAGTAAAACTTCGCCCAGCAGCTGCGGCACTGGGGCTTGCCGTAAACGGTGGCAGCCGCAAAGCGCTTTTTCATATCCAGATCCAGGGAGTTATCCAGCACGCTGCCCATTTTCCATTCCTCATGGCCGATAAACTGGTGGCAGGGATACACATCGCCCTGCGGGGTCACCGCGACGTATTCGTTGCCGCAGCCGCAGCCCTTGAGGCGCTTGATGGCACAGGGGCCCTGATCCAGGTCGATCATAAAGTGGAAGAAATTAAACCAATCCTTGGGGTCGCCCTGCTTTTCCTGCTTGATCATCAGCTTGGCCAGGCGCTCATATTCGGCAAAAATGGCAGGCAGCTGACGCTCGGTCAGAGAATAGGGCTCGCTTGGGTCGGAAATCACCGGCTCGATGGAAATCTGATCAAAGCCCAGGTCCCTGAGGTGCAGCACATCCTCGGTAAAATCCAGATTGTACCGGGTAAAGGTGCCGCGCACATAATATTCCTTGGGGCGGCGCTTGCGGGCCAAATCGATCATTTTGGGCATGATGATGTCGTAGCACCCGCCGCCGTCCACCCGGCGGCGCACCTTGTTGGTGACCTGCTTGCGGCCATCCAGCGAAAGGACAATGTTGGACATCTCCCGGTTGAGGAAATTGACCACCTCATCGTTGAGCAGCATGCCGTTGGTGGTGATGGTGAAGCGGAAAAGTTTGTTGTGGCGCTTCTCCTGGCTGCGGGCGTATTCCACCAGTTTTTTGACCACCTGATAATTCATCAGCGGTTCGCCGCCGAAAAAGTCCATCTCCAAATGATAGCGCTTGGCAGAATGATCGATCAGGTAATCGATGGCCTTTTTGCCCACCTCCTCGCTCATCAGAGCGCGGCCGCCGCAATAATCTCCCGTAGAGGCAAAACAGTAATCGCAGCGCAGGTTGCAGTCGTGGGCGACATTCAGGCACATGGCCTTGATCGGCGAGGTGCTATACAGGCTGACAAAACGCTCGTAGTCATCCTCTGAAAACAGCTGCCCGGATTCCCACAGGCCGCGCAGCTCTGCGTAGGTTTCCTCGATCTCATTTTCGCTGTACCGCCCGCGCAAGCGCTCCAGCATCTCCCCTGGGCAATCCTGTGCCATAGGGGCCGACAGATGATCCAGCATCTCATAAGCCAGCTCATCCACCACGTGGACCGCGCCGCTGTTGACATCCAGCACAATATAATAGCCATTCAGGAAATATTTATGTATCATTGGTCTGATCCTCCGTTTCCACACAACAAGAGAGGGACAGATGAACTGTCCCTCTTCACCGCACTGAGAATGGCAGAAAAACTTATCTTCTGCTCTCGCACTTCTGGTTGGCGACCGTGCAGGAGGTCTTGCAGGCGGACTGGCAGGAAGCCTGGCACTCGCCGCAGCCACCCTTGATGGCGCTGGCCTTCAGGTTCGCTTTGTTGAGAGTTTTGATATGTTTCATGTCGTTTTCACCTCTGTTCCGGTTTTGCACCCCGCAGCAGCTGCTTTGGAGCATTCTTCTTTTTTATTATAGCACAACCGCCTGGGCCATGCAATCGTCTAGTGAATTTTCTTTTTACTGTTGACGCCCAGCACGCCGCCGATGGCGCCGCACAACAGCAGGAACACCAGCCGGAAAATCCCCGCGGCCCCTATTTCGCCGCCGAAAATCAGCGCGCCGCACAGGTACCATACAGCAAAAAGCACTGCCGCGCAGATCAAGCCGCAGATCAGCCCCTTTTCCCGGTTGAGCTTGGCGCAGACAAGGCCGGCCGCCAATGCCCCTATGCAGAGCGCTGCTGTCGCTGCCGGGTCAATCAAAGCGTGCGGGATATTGATAAACCGCAATAGAGCGCTGACCAGGAACAAGAGCACCACGGAAACCGCAAGGCCGATTCCACAGGAGATCAGAATGTTTTTTACGATTTTTTCCCAACTGCTGCCGTTTGCCGGCTGCCGCATGGCGACCCCTCCCCTTCTTGCTTGGAACTGGTACAGCTTATGCGGGGAGAAGGCGGTTTATTTCCCCTTTGACAGGATTTATTTGGAGGAATTCTCCATCGCGGTCAGGTTCTGCGCCACTGCCCAGCGGGCGATGCGGATCTTGCTGCGGTCACTGCCGGTCTCGATGACCAGGGTGTCTTCCTTCATGCTGACGATACGGCCGATGATGCCGCCGGAAGTCATGATCTCATCCGCAATCTGCAGCGTGGAACGCATCTGCTCGTTCTGCTTCTCGCGCTTTTTCTGCGGGCGGATCAGCAAAAACCAAAACAGGGCAAAAATCGCCACGATGGGGAGAAAGTTCACCATAAAATAATTCATTGTTTCGTTCATACTTTTAACCTCCTACCGTATAGGAAATATTATATCTGGTCTGTCCCTCGATTGCAAGGGCTTTAAATTCTTTTGCTGAGGATCGGAACATATTTTTCCCGGAACTGGGCAAAAGTTCCCTCCTCCAGCGCGCTGCGGATGCGCTCCATCAGGGTATTATAAAAATAAAGATTATGTTCCACGCAGGCGCGCATCCCCAGCATCTCCTTCGCCTTTAAAAGATGCCGCAGATAGGCCCGGCTGAAATGCCGGCAGGTGGGGCAGCCGCAGTTTTCATCCACCGGGGAATCATCCAAAAGGTACTTCTCGTTATTCAGATTGCGCACCCCCTGCCAGGTGAACAGCGTGCCGTGACGGGCGTTGCGGCTGGGCATGACGCAGTCAAACAGATCCACCCCGCGCCAGACGGCTTCGATGATATTTTCCGGCTTGCCGACGCCCATCAGATAGCGGATCTTATCCCGCGGCATATAAGGCTCCACCGTTTCGATGATCTCATACATGACCGGGGTGGGCTCCCCCACCGCCAGGCCGCCGATGGCGTAGCCGTCCAGATCCAATTCGGCAATCTGCTTCATATGCTCCACCCGCAGATCCCGGTAGGTGGCCCCCTGGTTGATGCCGAACAGCAGCTGGTGCGGATTGATGGT
Source organism: Candidatus Neoruminococcus faecicola (assembly GCA_904398325.1). Lineage (GTDB taxonomy): Bacteria > Bacillota > Clostridia > Oscillospirales > Ruminococcaceae > Neoruminococcus > Neoruminococcus faecicola. The sequence continues at coordinate 61,619 of CAJFPC010000044.1, forward strand.
ATCCGGCAGGGCGTTCAGGCAGGCCAGCTCCGCCTTGCAGCGGGCCAGCCAGCGGGTGGTGCGTGCTACGGAACGCACAGCGTAATCGTATTCGCAGGGGTTTTTCATGCATTCGTCAAAGGCCATGGCGATGGTAGAACCCAGATTGGACTGGATGCGCATGCTTTCCTCCGGGCCCATGAAAATGCGCTTGCCGTCGATGTGGGATTGGAAATAGACCCCTTCCTCCTCGATTTTGCGCAGGCTGGCCAGAGAGAACACCTGAAAGCCGCCGCTGTCGGTGAGGATGGGACGGTCCCATCCGATAAAGCGGTGCAGCCCGCCCAGCTGGCGGATCACGTCATCCCCCGGGCGGACATGAAGATGGTAAGTATTGCAGAGCTCCACCTGGCATTTAAGCTCCTTCAGGTCATAGGAGGAGATACCCCCTTTGATGGCGGCGGAGGTGCCGACATTCATAAAGGCAGGCGTCTGCACGGTGCCGTGCACTGTCTCAAAGACGCCGCGGCGGGCCCTGCCTTCGGTTTTTAGCAGCTGATACATGGCCTTATCGATTCCCCTTTATCAAATTTCACAAGATGAGCATGGCATCCCCAAAGCTGAAGAAGCGGTATTTTTCCTCCACTGCCACCCGGTAGGCGTGCATCACGGAGTCATATCCCGCAAAAGCGCTCACCAGCATGATCAGGGTGCTTTCCGGCAGATGGAAGTTGGTGATCAGGCCGTCCAGCACCTTAAATTCATAGCCGGGATAGATGAAAATATTGGTATTCCCCTCATAGGGCTGAATGCCGCCGGCGAAGGTTGCTACCGATTCCAGCGTGCGGCAGCTGGTGGTGCCTACGGCGATGACCCGGCCGCCCTGCTGCTTTGTCTCGCAGATCCGCCGGGCGGTCTCTTCCGGCAGGACAAAATGCTCGGTGTGCATCCGGTGCTCTTCAATATTTTCCGCCTTCACCGGCCGGAAGGTGCCCAGCCCCACATGCAGGGTGACAAAGGCGGTGCCGACCCCCTTTTCCCGCAGCTGCTCCAACAGCTCCGGCGTGAAGTGCAGCCCGGCTGTGGGCGCGGCGCTGGAGCCCACCTCGCGGGAATAAACCGTCTGGTAGCGCTCGTTGTCCTCCAGCGCTTCGGTGATATAGGGCGGCAGGGGCATTTTACCGATTTCCTCCAGAAGATCGTAAAAATTCCCCTCATAATAAAATTCCACCAGGCGGTTGCCGCCCTCCAGGATATCCAGGATTTCGGCGGTCAGCTTCCCTTCGCCAAAGACAAACCTGGCGCCTACCTTGGCCTTGTGGCCTGGCCGGACCATCACCTCCCAGCGGTTGAGGCCCTTCTGCTCCAGCAGAAGAAACTGCATGGCGCCGCCGGTGGCCTCCTTGTGGCCGTAAAGGCGGGCAGGCAGGACGCGGGAATCGTTCATGACCAGAAGGTCCCCCGGCTGCAGCAGATCCACCAGGTCATAAAAGTGCCGGTGCTGGATTGTTCCGCTTTCCCGGCCCAGGCACATCAGGCGGGAATGATCCCGCTGCTGGGCCGGATGCTGGGCGATCAGCTCTTGGGGAAGATCATAATAAAAGTCGCTCTTTTTCATAAATTTCACCTGAAAACTTTAGTTTTATCGCAATATCAATTGACATAACCGCCGGTCAATGATAATATGTTTTTAAAGAAGATAGAGGTGCGTCTTTTATCAGTAGCCAGCACAAGGCCGGTCAGGGCCGTCAGCAGCGCCGGTGAAAGGAAAAGCCGCCGAAGGCAGATGGAACTGGCCGCTGTATGCCTGGTTGCTGACTCGAACAGGGCTGCAACTGTCATCATACAATGTGATGAAGAGCTATCGGCAGCCGGGTGCGGCAAAACGTCAATATCTCTATTATATTGTAATGATGGCCGGTTTTCAACCGGTTTTTTTATTACCGGTTTTAGTTTTCCGAACTGTCTGGAAGGAGTAGAAACCCCATGAAACAAGATTTTAACGTCGCCGTCGTCGGCGCCACCGGTATGGTGGGGCAGCGTTTCCTCACCCTGCTGGCGCATCACCCCTGGTTCCATATCAAGGCGCTGGCAGCTTCCGCCCGGTCCGCCGGCAAGCGCTATGAAGATGCCGTAGGCGCCCGCTGGGCCATGACCACCCCCATTCCCGACGCAGTCAGAGATTTGGTGGTGCTGGATGCCGTCGCCGATGCCGAAGCCATCGCCGCCCAGGTGGATTTTATTTTCTGCGCGGTGGATATGAAAAAGGATGAGATCCGCGCCCTGGAAGAGCGCTATGCCAAGCTGGAATGCCCGGTGATCTCCAATAATTCTGCCCATCGCGGTACCCCCGATGTGCCGATGATCGTGCCGGAAATCAACGCCGCCCACGCGGAGGTGATCCCCTTCCAGCGCAAGCGGCTGGGCACCAAGCGCGGCTTTATCGCCGTAAAATCCAACTGCTCGCTGCAGAGCTATGTGCCCGCCCTGCATCCGCTGATGGCAGATTTTGGCGTCAAATGCGCGCTGGCCTGCACCTATCAGGCGATTTCCGGCGCCGGGAAGACCTTTGAGACCTGGCCCGAAATTGTGGATAACGTGATCCCCTACATCGGCGGCGAAGAGGAAAAAAGCGAGCAAGAGCCGTTAAAAATCTGGGGCTCCATCCAGGCGGGGCAGATTGTGCCTGCCTCCTCCCCTGCCATCACTACCCAGTGCCTGCGGGTGCCGGTGAGCGACGGGCACATGGCTGCCGTGTTTGTCAGCTTTGAGAAAAAGCCAACTCGGGAGGAGATCCTCGAGCGCTGGGCCAGCTTCTCCGGGGAGCCGCAGCGTCTGGGCCTGCCCAGCGCGCCCAAGCAGTTCCTGCATTATTTTGAAGAAAACGACCGCCCCCAGACCCGTCTGGACCGCAACCTGGAAAACGGCATGGCCGTCTCGATCGGTCGTCTGCGGGAGGACAGCCAGTATGATTATAAATTCGTCTGCCTTTCTCACAATACGCTGCGCGGCGCGGCCGGCGGCGCGGTGCTGATGGCAGAGCTACTGGCGGCCAAGGGCTATTTAGACTGAATATGAGGTGTTTTTAGATGAAAAAGACCATCTTTACCGGCTCCTGTGTGGCCATCGTCACCCCGATGCAGGAAGACGGCTCCATCCATTATGACCGGCTGGGCGCCATGCTGGAGGAGCAGATCGCCGCGCATACCGACGCGGTCTGCATCTGCGGCACCACCGGCGAATCCGCCACCATGTCGGATGAGGAGCATATTGAGGCCATCCGCTACACCGTCAAAAAGGTGGCGGGCCGCATCCCGGTCATCGCCGGGGCCGGCAGCAATCATACCGATTATGCGGTGTTTCTTTCCAAAGAGGCCAAGGCGGCCGGCGCAGATGCGCTGCTGCAGGTGACGCCTTATTACAACAAAACCTCCCAGCAGGGGCTGATCGATCATTTTTATGCCATTGCAGATGCAACCGATCTGCCGCTGATCCTCTATAACGTGCCCAGCCGCACCGGGGTTGCCATCAAGCCGGAAACCTATGCCCAGCTTGCCAAGCATCCCAATATTGTGGCCGCCAAAGAGGCCTGCGGGGATATTTCTGCCATTGCGGAAACCTTCCGCCTCTGCGGGGACCAGCTGGATATCTACTCCGGCAACGACGACCAGATCGTGCCGATTCTGGCGCTGGGCGGCAAAGGCGTCATCTCGGTGCTGGCCAATGTGCAGCCCAGGACGGCGCACGACATCTGCCAGCTGTTCTTTGACGGGAAGGTGCGGGAAGCCGCCCAGCTGCAGCTGGACAGCCTGCCGCTGATCCATGCGCTGTTTATGGAGGTCAACCCTATCCCGGTCAAGGAAGCCCTGAACCTGATGGGCAAGCAGGCAGGCCCGCTGAGAAAGCCGCTGGCTCCGCTGTCTGAGGCACAGCGCCAGGTGCTGCGCAGCGCTCTTGAGGCTGCTCATCTGCTGTAATGATAAAAAAGGGGACGAAGGAATGACAAGGATTATTTTATCTGGCTGCAACGGCAAAATGGGCAAGGTGATCGCCGCCTGTGTCAGCGACCGGGAAGACGCCGCCATTGTGGCGGGCATCGACCTGAATACGGAAAGCGACGGCAGCTATCCTGTTTATGCCACGCCGCAGGAATGCTTCACCCAGGGGCCCAAAGCAGACGTGGTCATCGATTTTTCACATCCGTCGGTCACCTGCTCCTTAATGGATGCCGCTGTGGCCGCCAACCTCCCGGTGGTGATGGCCACCACTGGCCTGGGAGAAGAAGAGCTGGACGCTGTCCACCGGGCGGCGAAGCAGATCCCGGTATTCTCCTCCGCCAATATGTCGCTGGGCGTCAACCTGCTGGTGGAGCTGGCCAAAAAGGCGGCTGTGGCGCTGGGTATCGAGTATAATATCGAAATCGTCGAGCGCCATCACAATCAGAAGGTGGATGCCCCCAGCGGCACCGCCATGATGATTGCGGATGAGCTGAAATCTGTGGTGGATTTTGATGCAGAATATGTTTATGACCGGCATCACGTCCGCAAAAAGCGCGACCCCAGGGAAATCGGCCTGCACGCCATCCGCGGCGGCACCATTGTGGGCGACCACGAGGTGATTTTTGCCGGGCGGGATGAGATTCTCACCCTCTCCCACAGCGCGCGCTCAAAGGATATTTTTGCCACTGGTGCCATCAATGCAGCGGTCTTCCTGTCTAAGCAAGGCAAAGGCCTTTACGACATGGGGGATCTGGTAAAATAAAAGGAGGAGCTCTCTATGCATGGTGTAACTAGGCTGAAGGTGACGGAGGATGTCTCCCTCATCCATTTTTCCAGCATCCCGGATGATATGAAGGTGATCGCGGATATTTTCAGCCGCTTTGCTGAAGCCGGCGTCAACATTGACATGATCTCCCAGTCTGCGTCCAAGGGCAGCACTGTGAACCTTTCCTTTACGGCGCCGTCGGAGGATATCGTCAAGCTGCTGGCCACCATCAACCGCTTCCGGGAGGAGTACCCTCTGCTGGACCCGATGGTCAGCAACGGCAACTGCAAAATCCAGCTGTTCGGCGAGGAGATGCGGCAGATGTCCGGCGTAGCGGCCCATGTCTTTAAGACCACCGCCGGCGTGGAGGATATGATCTTTCTCATCACCACTTCGGAGGTGGATATCTCCCTGCTGGTGGATTCCCACGGCGTGGAGGAAACCGTCAAAGCGCTGGAAAAGGAATTCGGCGTCACCTGCGAATATTAAGCTGTTTTTAAAAAGCGCAAAATGAAAAGGCCCGGTTTTCCGGGCCTTTTTTGTGCGATTTTTTATGTCACAGGGTCGCCTTGTGGAAGACCTTCTTCCCCTTCTTCAGCACCAGGCCGTCGGCAAAGGCCTCTTTGGGGAAGGTCTGGTTGGCGTCGGCAATCTTTTCGTCTGCCGCAGTGACGCCCCCCTGATTGACCAGACGGCGGGCCTCCCCTTTGGAGGCGCAGAGCCCGCACCGGACCATCAGATCCAGGATGCCGATTTTACCATTGGCAAAATCCTCCTCCGACAGCTGGGTGGAGGGCATCGTTTCACTGTCCCCCGCGCCGGAAAACAGCGCCCGGGATGCGGCCAGGGCCGCGTCGGCATCCTCTGCCGAATGGACCGTTTTTGTCAGTTCGTAGGCCAGGATCTCCTTGGCCTTGTTCAGCTGGCTGCCCTCCCAGGATTCCATGGCCTCGATTTCCTCGATGGGCACAAAGGTCAGCAGCTTCAGGCAGTTGATGACGTCGTCATCCGCCACATTGCGCCAGTACTGGAAGAACTCATAGGGGGAGGTTTTCTCCCGATCCAGCCAGACGGCGCCGTTTTCGGTCTTGCCCATCTTTTTGCCTTCCTTGGTGGTCAGCAGCGTGAAGGTGATGCCGTAAACCTCATCCCCTGTCACCCGGCGGGTCAGATCCACGCCGCCCAGGATGTTGGACCACTGATCGTCGCCGCCCATCTCCATGGTGCAGCCGTACATTTCATGCAGCTTGAGGAAGTCATAGCTCTGCATAATCATGTAGTTAAACTCGATGAAGGTCAGCCCGCGCTCATACCGGGCCTTATAGCATTCCGCCGCCAGCATGCGGTTGACGGTGAAATGCACGCCGATATCCCGCAAAAACTCAATATAATTGAGTTTTTTGAGCCAGTCGCCGTTTTTGGCCAGAATAGCCTTCCCCTCGGAAAAATCGATGAATTTGCTCATCTGCTGGCGAAAACGCTCCGCATTGTGGTCGATCTGCTCCTCGGTGAGCATTTTGCGCATATCCGTCTTGCCGGTGGGGTCGCCCACCATCGTGGTGCCGGTGCCCAGCAGCACAATGGGCACATGGCCGGCCTTCTGCATCCGGGCCATAATCATCAGCTGTAAAAAATGCCCCACATGCAGGCTGTCCGCCGTAGCGTCAAATCCGATGTAGAAGGTGACCTTGCCCTCATCCAGCGCCTTCTGGATCGCTTCTGCGTTGGTGGTCTGGGCAATCAGGCCCCGTCTGGTCAGTTCTTCGTAAAGCTTCATCGTTCTTCTCCTTTTCCCTGAATTGGCCGGAGGACGAAAAACACCCTCCGCCTTTTTGAATAAAGACAGAGGGTGAATCAGATTCACGGTACCACCTCAGTTTTGCGGCAGCATCGCTGCTGACGCCTCACGAAGTCCCAAACAGGACTCCCGCGCGGTAACGGGCGCAACCCGGCACACCCTACTTGCCCGCAAGGCGGGGTTCAGGCGGCGGCTCCCGGATGTATTCGCTCTGCAGCGGGGCACTGCCTCTTTTCACCAGCCAGAGGCTCTCTGAAGCGCCCGTTTGTGCCGCTACTTGTTCCGTTCGCAGCCTTTGATCGGGAGGGATTCCCTCCCCTATGGTTATGAAGTATAGCGCATCCCGCAGGAAATGTCAAACCTTTTTTGCCAGGGAGAGCATTTCCCGGGCGTTTTCCAGACTGACCGGCGTGATGCGGTCGCCGCTGATGATGCGGGCCAGCTCCTCTACCCGCTGTTCCCCTTCCAGCCGGGTCACCTGGGTGAAGGTGCGCCCGCCGGCCACCTGCTTGGCAATGTGCAGATGACAGCCTGCAAAAGCGGCCACCTGGGCCAGATGGGTCACGCAGATCACCTGGCGGCTGCGGGAAACCTCCCACAGCTTTTGGCCGATTTTTTGGGCGGCCTTGCCGCTGACGCCGGTATCCACCTCATCAAAAATCAGGGTGTCGATATTATCCCGGTCGGCCATGACATTTTTGATCGCCAGCATCATGCGGGAGATTTCCCCGCCTGAGGCGATTTTAGCCAGAGGCCGCGGCTCCTCCCCCACATTGGTCACCGCCAAAAATTCCACCTGGTCACAGCCGTCTTCCGCCAGGGGCTTTTCCCGCCGGGAAAGGGTCAATTGCACCGAACCCATATCCAAAAAAGCCAGCTCCGCTTCCACTTTGGCACAGAATTCTTCCGCAGCCGCCAGCCGCAGCTGGGTCAGATGCTCCGCCAGCGCCCTAGCCGACCCGGCTGCCTGGGAGATCTCCTCCTCCAGCTGGGCGCAGCGCTCTTCAGAAAACTCAATCGTTTCCAGTTCCCGGGCGGCATTTTCTCCAAAGGCGAGAATCTCCGGGATGCTGCTGCCATATTTGCGCTTTAACTGCCGGATCTGCGCCAGACGGTCTTCGATCTCCTCCAGCGGCATTCCGCCGCCCTCCAGCGCTTCCAGCTGGCGCGCCAGTTCGTGGCCGCATTCCTGAATCTCGTAATAGGAATCGGTGATCTTGGCGGCAAGCTCCTCCAATTCCGGCAGGAAAGGCACCAGCGCGTTGAAACAGTCGGAAAATTCGCTGAGCTGGTCCTCCAGGCCCGGAAGATCCTCCCCGCCCTCTAACAGGCCCTGACCCTGGGCCAGCAATTCTGCGATGTGGGCAGCGTTTTTCGCCTTTTTGCGCTCAGCCTCCAGGGATTCTTCCTCTCCCTCTAACAGATTAGCCCCTTCGATTTCCGCAATCTGATAGCGCAGCAGATCCATGCGGCGCTCTTTTTCCGCCTCGCTGCCGGAAAGGCGCTGCAGCTCCTCCTGCAGGCTGCACAGCCGGCGATAGGCAGTCTGATATTCCGCCAGCGCCGGCGCGATATCGGCGCCATACCGGTCGATAAAATCCAAATGGCGGTCGGCATCCAGCAGTTCTCCGCTGTCGTGCTGGCCGTGAATGCTGATCAGGCTGGCGGCAATCTCCCGCAGGATGCCCACCGTAGCCGGCCGGCCATTGATTTTGACGGAGGTTTTGTTTTCCCCGATTTCCCGGGTGACCAGCAGGCTGCCGTCCTCCTCCGCAGCGTAGCCGTTTTCCCCCAGCACGCGGGAGGCATAATCCGAAATCCCCTCAAACCTGGCGCTCACCAGCGCGGAGCGTTCCCCGGTGCGGATGATATCCCGCGAGGTGCGCTCCCCCAGAACAGCGTTGATAGCGCCGATCAGAATCGTCTTGCCGGCGCCTGTTTCACCGGTGAACACGTTGAGCCCCGGCTCCAAAAGGATCGAGGCCTGCTTGATCACCGCAATATTTTCAATATAAAGTTCTGCAAGCATGGCCGTTACCTGCCAATCAATTTATTGAGCTGCAGCACGAAGTTTTCCGCGCTGGCAAGATCCCGCATCACGATGAGGATGGTATCATCCCCGGCGATGGTACCGACCAGATCCTTCCAATGCATGGAATCCAGCGCGGCACACACCGCGTTGGCCATGCCGGTAAAGCACTTGATGACCACCAGATTATTTGCAAAGTCAATTGCCTTTACAGATTCGGAGAACAGCACATGGAATTTAAAGGACATGTCTGCACTGCCGTCCTTCTGATTAGTCGTGTAGTGGTAGCCCCCGCCGGGAGATTGGGTCTTGATCAGCCGCAGCTCCTTAATATCCCGGGATACGGTAGCCTGTGTGACATAAAAACCGCTTTCATTCAGCCGGCTGAGCAGCTCCTCCTGGGTGTTGATGGGGTATTCGCTGATCAGTTCCAAAATTTTGGCGTGTCTTTTTGCTTTCAAGGCAATCCCTCCTCACGAGTTGGAAATAATTTTTTCCTTTAAAGTGCGGTAAAAATCCACTTCATCAAATTGGATAAACTGCGCCATGAAAGAGGATTTTTTTATTTCAACAGAAGCCGCCGGATCAGTTGTATCCAATTTGATGGCTCCGTCAATGGAAATGTGCAGGTTCGGTGTATAGGCACTGTTAGCGCTCTGCACCGTCAGACGGCTTTCCGGCGGGAACACAAAGGATCGGGAGATCAGCGAATGGGGCGAAATCGGGGTCATGGTGATCGCCTCTACCGACGGGTACACAATCGGGCCGCCTGCCGAAAGCGAATAAGCGGTGGTGCCGGTGGGGGTGGCAAAGATGATCCCGTCCGCGCGGTAATCTGCCGTCGGCGTGCCGTCATAAGAAACCTGCAGGTCGGCCATTTTAGAGTGCAGCGCGTTGGAGATGACCACGTCGTTGATGGCAAAGCAGCGCTCCTGTTTTGGCCCATCTGTGACGGTGACATCGAAAATCATGCGCCTGGAAACAGAGTATTCCTCTCGGAACAGCCGGTCCAGCAGATGCAGCTGATCGCTCTCAATTCTGGCCAAAAACCCCATGCGGCCGGCGTTTACACCGACCACCGGCTTCTGGTAAGGGATCGCCACCCGTGCCGCCCGAATGATCGAGCCATCCCCTCCAATAGAGATCACCATGTCACAATCTGCAATGGGGGCAGTATCCCCGGTCAAATGCACCGGATAATCGCCAAACTGCCCGGCTTGGGCGGCGGGCAGATAAATCTCCGCGCCGTGCTCCGCCAGGCGTGCGACTACTGCCCGGGCAATTGCAACATCCTTAAGGGGGTTGGGCATCAGATAAAATTTCATGGTCTCACCCTCTGTCAATCTAAAGTATCATGGGACTGCCCCACCACCGCCCGGATCTCTTCCAGAGAGACGGTGGAAGCTTCCGAGTTCTTTTCCAGATACATCAGGTATTCCAGGTTTCCCTCCGGGCCTTTGATCGGAGAAAAGGTAAATCCCTTTACAGAGAATCCGATGCCTTTTGCCGCATCAAAAACCTTGAGAGCCACTTCCTCATGAACGGCGCGGTCGCGCACCACGCCTTTTTTGCCGACTTTATCCCGTCCGGCCTCAAACTGCGGCTTGACCAGGCAGACCAGGCTGCCGCCCTGCCGCAGCAGCTGCCAGGCTACCGGCAGCACCAGACTGAGGGAAATGAAAGAAACGTCAATCGAAATAAAATCCAGCGGCTCCGGGATCTGCTCCCCGGTGACATAGCGGATGTTGGTCCGCTCCAGGTTGACCACCCGGCTGTCGCTGCGCAGCTTCCAGGCCAGCTGGCCATATCCCACATCCACCGCGTAGACCCTGACCGCGCCGTTTTGCAGCATGCAGTCGGTAAAGCCGCCGGTGGAAGCACCGATATCCGCACAGGTCTTGCCCTCCAGCCGGATGGGAAAGGCCGCCATCGCTTTTTCCAGCTTCAGGCCCCCCCGGCTGACATAGGCCAGCGCCTCCCCCCGCAGCTCGATCGCCGCAGTGTCGGCAAATTCGCTGCCGGGTTTATCCTCCTTCTGGCCGTTGACATAGATTTTGCCTTCCATAATCAAAGCTTTGGCTTTTTCCCGGCTGGGCGCCAGCCCATGTTCCGTCACCAAAAGATCCAGGCGCTTTTTCATCGGGCATCCTCCTCATCGATCAAAGCGGCAAGGTGCCCGGCGTCCAGCCCCTCGCGCTGCAGCGCCTGCGGCACCGTGGCATGCTCCACAAAATGCCCCAGCGCTGCCAGCCGATAGCTGCCGTGCCAGCCGGCCTGCTGCAGCATCAGGGAAAAATGCTCCCCTATGCCGCCGGAGGCCATGCTTTCCTCCACAAATACGATCCGCCGGTAATGCCGGGCGGTTTCCAGCGCCTGCTGCGGCAGCGGGAACACCCGATTGAGTTTGAGCACGCTGGCAGGCCGGTGCGCCGCATCGGCCGCCTGCGCCGCCAGCACCGCCTCCCGGCCATAGCTGACCAGCAGCGTCTTGGCGCCCTTTTTTTCCCGCAGGCTGACCGGTTCCTCCGGGTGCTCAAACCGGACGGAGACATCCTCTCCCCCCCGGGGATAGCGCACCGCCGCAAGGCCGGTCTCTTCATAAATCGCCTGCTTAAGCTGGATTTTCAGCTCCTCATAATTGGCCGGAGAATAAATCACGCTGCCCGGCAGGGAGGAGATCATCGGGATATCAAAAACCCCCTGATGGGTTGCGCCATCCTCGCCGACAATGCCGGCACGGTCCACCGCCAGGATGACATGCCTGGGCACAATGGAGGCGTCGTGCAGCATCTGGTCGTAAGCGCGCTGCAAAAAGGTGGAATATACTGCAAATACCGGCAAAAAGCCGTCGATCGCCAAGCCACAGGCAAAGGTGAGGCCATGTGCTTCCGCCATGCCCACATCAAAAAGGCGGGGGCGCAGCTGCGGGTCCTGACGGAAGGCGTCCAGCCCGGTGGCCTCGGTCATGGCGGCAGAAATGGCACAGATGCGGCGGTCCTGCCGGGCCAGCTGGGCCAGCGTCTGGCCAAAAACGGAGGAGAAGCTCTCCTTCTTCCCCTGGCTGCGGCTGGCGGCAGGCGATACCCCGTGATAGAGATGGGGAAAACGCTCCGCCGGACGGTAGCCCTTCCCCTTTTTGGTCTGCACGTGAATGAGCACCGGCATCTGGGTCACCTTTGCCCGCTGGAACACCTCCACCAGGTTTTTGATGTTGTGCCCGTCCACCGGGCCCAGATAACGGAAGCCCAGATCCTCAAAAAAGGTTGTCTTATAGAGGCTCTGCCGCAGGGCTTTTTTGGATTTGGCAAAAAAGTCATACATCGCCTGCCCTGCCACCGGGATCTGCATCACGGCGGATTTGACCTGATCTTTGAGCTGAAAATACTCCGGATTGGTGCGCAGCCGCGTCAGATACTTGGCCACAGAGCCGACGTTTTTGGAAATGGACATTTCGTTGTCGTTGAGAATCACGATCAGACGGTCCTTGGTGCGGCCGGCATTGTTGAGGGCCTCATACACCAGCCCGCCGGTGAGGGCGCCGTCCCCCAGCACCGCAATGGCAAAGCTGTCTTCCCCCTTCAGGCGCTTGGCAGCCGCCAGGCCGCTGGCAATGGAGATGGAATTGCTGGAATGGCCGGAAACGCAGATATCGTGCTCGCTTTCCGCCGGGTTGGGAAAGCCGGAAATGCCTCCCTCACGGCGCAGCGTGGCAAAGGCCTCCCGGCGGCCGGTGAGCAGCTTGTGGGTATAGCTCTGATGCCCCACATCCCAGACAATCTGGTCGGCCGGGGAATCAAACACCTTATGCAGGGCCAGGGTCAGCTCCACCGTGCCCAGGTTGGAGGCCAAATGGCCGCCGTTTCGCTCTACCGTCTCAATAATATACCGGCGGATCTCGGTGGCCAGCCGGTTCAGCTGCGTTTCGGAAAGATGCTTGATATCCTTGGGGCTATTGATTTTATTTAACAGCGTGTATTCTGCCATGAATCAGACACAACCTTATTGTTTATGTTAGGGGGATGAGCATCGCAACCAAAATCCCCAGCAGGGCGCCGCACAGCACTTCCAGCGGCGTGTGGCCCAAATATTCTTTGAGAAAAGCTTCCTTTTCCAGCTGTTCATCCGCGGTGGCCTCTTCCTTGCTGCCGGAAAAGCTGAAAATATTGTTGAGATTGAAGTTAAAGCCCTTCATCATTTTATTGAGTACCTTGGCCTGCTCCCCGGCGGCACGGCGCACCCCCATGGCATCGTACATCACGATGCCGGCAAAGGCAAGTGCCAGTGCAAACAGCGGCGAATCAAAGCCCATTTTCCGGGCCATGCCAAGGGCCATGGCGCACACCAGCGCTGAGTGGGAGCTTGGGATGCCCCCAGCACCCACCAGGCGCTCCCACTGAAGCTTGCGTGTCATAATCAGTGCCAGCAAAAATTTGATGACCTGTGCGGACATCCAAGCCATAAATCCTACATTGATCAGATAATTGCTGGTCAATCTTTCCAACAGGTCCATAAATCCCTCCGGTCAATGATCTCTATCCAATAATTCCTCTGCCAGTGTATTTAAAAATTCACCATCCAGCTCCGTACCGCGGATCGCCTCCCGAGCCTTCCGGGTCAGCTCGCCGGCTCGCTCGTAGGCCCCGGCGATACCGTATAAAGCGGCGTAAGTGACCTTGTGATTTTCCGCGTCGCTTCCGATGGGCTTGCCCAAGCGGGCGGCATCACCGGTACAGTCGAGGATATCATCCACAATCTGAAAAGCAAGGCCAATCTGCCGGGCATACTGGTCGGCTGCTTGCAGCACTTCCTCCCTGCCGCCGGCGGCGATCACCCCCAGCTTTGCGCTGGCCCGGATCAAAGCACCGGTTTTCAGGGCGTTGATCTGATGCAGCGTCCCTTCGCCGATGGCCTTGCCATCATTGAGCAGATCCAGCATCTGCCCGCCCAGCATGCCGTAGATCCCGATGGCGGAGGACAGCTCCCGGGCGGCCAGTGCCACCCGATCAGGCGGCAGCAGCTCCAGCCCTTTTTCGGTCAAAATCTCAAAGGCGCGGGACTGCAGCCCGTCCCCCGCCAGCAGCGCCGTCGCCTCCCCAAACTGGATATGGCAGGAGGGCTTGCCCCGGCGCATATCATCGTCATCCATGCAGGGCAGATCGTCGTGGATCAAAGAATAAGCATGCACCATTTCCACCGCAGCGGCAAAGGGCAGCGCCTGCTCCTCCGGCAGCCCGCAGCAGCGGGCGGTCTCCAGCACCAGCATGGCGCGGATGCGCTTGCCGCCCGCCATCAGGCTGTAGCGCATAGCATCCGCCACCTGCTGCTGATCCAAGCCTTCTTTCGGCAGGCAGGTATCCAGATACGCCTCCACTTTTTTCAGATAAGACTGCGCTGTCTGCTGATAGCTCATGCTTCTTCCCCGCTTTCCAGTTCACCGGTGATGGCGGTGAATTTCACCCGCGCTTCCTCCAGCTGCTGCATGCAGCTTTTTACCAGCTTGGCGCCCTCGGCATACAGGGCCAGGGAATCATCCAGGGAGGTATCCGGGTTTTCCATTTTTGTCAAAATCTCCTGCAGGCGGCCAAAAGACGCCTCAAAAGTCTCTTTCTTTTTCATCGAAGCTCCTCCTTGCCGTCACGGTAGATATCAGCTGCCCATCCGCCAGGCGGGTGACGATCTCATCCCCCGGGGCGGCCGCCGCAGCCCGGGCAATGGGCTCCCCCGCTGGCGTGCAGGTGATGGAGTAACCGCGCAGCAGCACCTGTACCGGGTTTAAATCGTTTAAGCGGGAGGCCTGCCGCTCCAGCTCCCGGCGGCACAGGGCCAGCTTATGCTCTGCCGCCGCCTGCAAAAAAGAAGCGGAATACTCCAGGCGTTCCCGGCAGTGCCGGCGGATGCGCTCATAGGAAGCTTCCAAAACAGCCGGCGCCCGCCGCAGGCCGGATTCGTAAGTATCCAGCCGGCCCTGCATCAAGTCCCGCAGGCCGCACCCCGCCGAATAAAGGGATGCCAGCAGCTGGGCACGGTCCGGCACCGCCAGTTCTGCCGCCGCGGAAGGGGTAGGCGCCCGCAGGTCGGCCACCAGGTCGCAGATGGTCACATCCGTCTCATGGCCCACGGCGGAAATCACAGGGACTGTACAGCGAAAAACCGCCTGAGCGATCTCTTCCCGGTTAAACTGCCATAAGTCCTCGGCGGAGCCGCCGCCCCTGGCAATGATAACCAGGTCGCACCGCCCTTCCCGCTGGATATACTGCAGCTGGCCTGCCACGCTGGCGGCACAGCCCTCCCCCTGCATCAAAGCGGGATAAAGCCGCACCTCCGCCAGCGGGTAGCGCCGCTGGATCACCTGAAGAATATCCTGGATCACCGCCCCGGTGGGCGATGTGATCACACCGATTTGCTCTGGAAACGGCGGCAACGCCTTTTTGCGCTCCGGGTCAAAATAACCCAACGCCGACAGGCGGCGCTTGAGCTGCTCCACCGCGACCGCCATGCTGCCTGCCCCATCCGGGATGATCTCATAGGCATAAAGCTGAAAGCTGCCGTCCCGTTCATACAAGGCGCCGCTGCCGCGCAGCAGCACCGCCATGCCGTTTTCCGGCAAAAAGGGCAGCTTCTCCGCATAGGAGCGGAACATCACGCAGCGCACCGAGGCCGATTCCTCTTTAAGAGAAAAATACAGATGCCCCGAGGACTGATGCCGCACAAAATTGGAAACCTCGCCCCGCACATATAATTCCCGCAGCTTGGTCTGCTCCTCCAGCAGGGATTTGACATACCGGTTCAGCTGCGAGACCGTCAAAACCGCGGCGCCCCTCACAGCTTCAGCCCTCCCTGCTGCCAGGCGGCCAGCACCGCCGCCCCGGCGGCATTATCCGCCGAAAAGGCCGGTTCGGCAAACTGCCCGCCAAATTGGCGGCTGATCTGTTGGCGGATCAGGGAATTGCTCATCACCCCGCCGGCATAAATCAGCGGCAGGCCCGGGCAGCGCGCCAAGGCGATGCGGGTCATTTCCTCCACCACCGCCAGCACATAGCTAAGGCAGAATTTTGCCACATCCTCCGGCTTTTCCCCCGCCCGGATGCGGGCAAGGCATAAATTCTCGAGGCCGGATGCGCAAAAATGATCCCCCTGGAATGTCACCCGGGGATGAAAGACGGCCTTGCTTTGCTGGGCAAGCCTGTCCATCTCTGGGCCGGCCGGAAAAGGCAGCCCCATCGCCACTCCCACCCGGTCAATGGCCTGGCCCAGCTTCAAATCCAGCGAATGGGAAATGAGCCGGCACAAAAAGACATGCTCCTGCTCCGGCAGGACATGGTGGCATTCCGATGTGCCGCCGGAAATATGGAAGGCGATAAACTCCCCGCCCAGCAGATCCAGCCGCCCTGTGCTGTAAAGGGCAGCCGCCAGATGCCCCGCCTGGTGGGAAAATTCCCCCACCGGCACGCCGGCTCCCAAAGCTGCGCCATAAGCCGCCGCCCTGCCGGATAAAAAACAGGGCATGTAGGAATCCTCCTCATCCCGTGGGCGCACCGACACACCGACGCCCGCTATGGGACGGGAAAGCCGGCTGCGCGCCTCCTCCAACAGGGGCGGAAGGTTCTTGATATGCTGAAAGACGGCATCGCTCTGGCGCAGGCCGATGCCGCCGCTTTTGACAGTGAGAGGGCGTTTTAAATTGAGCACTACCTGACGGGCCGATGCATCCAGCACCGCCAGGGATGTGGTGTAATTGCTGGTATCGATGCCCAGATAATACGCCATGGCCGGTCACTCCGCCTGTTTTTCAGGGCAATCCTTGGCATAGGCGCCCAGCAGGCCGTTGACAAAGGAGAAGTCATCCTCGCCGCCATAGGTTTTGGCCAGGTCTACTGCCTCGTTGATGGAGACGCTGTAGGGAATCTCCGGCCGGTAGCGCATTTCGCACACGGCCAGACGCAGTGCCGCCAGAGCAGCCTTGGAAATGCGGCTGATCTTCCAGTTGTGGGAATAACGCTCGATGACCTGGTCGATTTCTTCCAGGTGGTCAAAGGTCGCCTTGGCCAGCTGATAGGTAAAGTCATTCTCATCCAGGGCGATCTCCGGCCCGGCGTTTTCCAAAATCGTGTCCAGATCGTCCTGGGTAAAGGAGCGCTGGAATATAATCACAAATGCAGCCTCACGGGCTTGTCTTCTATTCATCCGAAACCTCCGATGGTATTTTTTACTCTCCCCCGCATCGGGGGCAAAAAGAAAACGTGAAAACAGAACATACCCCCGGGGGAGTATGTTCTGCACGTTATTCCTCTTCTTCAGCTTTCGGATTGCGGAAGGCGATGCCGGAAACCACCACGTTCACTTTTGCCACGGCAATGCCGGTCATGCTCTGCACCGCATCCTTGACAGAACGCTGGATATTCTCCGCAACTTCCCGAATTTTAGCGCCGTACATCACGTTGACATGCACCGTGATGGTGGCCACATCCTCATTGAGTTCCACTAGAATGGCTTTAGGCGGGCGCTTGGCCTGCAGCCAGCCTTTCAAATTGGTACCCAGCGAGGCCAGCGAGGCAACCCCCTCCACCTCCCGCAGGCAGTAGGCGGTGATCGAAGAGATCACATCCTGGGAAATTTTCAGATTGCCGGAAGCCGTTCTCTTTTCGTTGTCCATATCGGGAACCCCCATTTCTGAGCGCTGTATTTTGTGTATAGAAATACAGTTCTATTATACCACAAAATACATGATAGACAACCTTATTTTACCTCCACAATCGAAATATTTTCCGCCTCCACGTCGGTCTCCTTAAGGATGATATCCTTCAGCTGGGCCACCTGCGCCGTATCCAGGCCGTCGGTTTTTACCACCACATCCACCCGGGTGCTGTCACAGTAGACCATCACATCCTCAAAGCCTTTAGCCTTGATCAGATTCTCAATTTTGCCCTCGGTTTCAATAGACTGCGCCAGCTGGGTGGCCTGCAGAGTGTAGATGGTCTTCTGCTCCGTATCCAGATCCGCCTGGCTGAGCATATCCTTCAGTGCGGCGGCAGCCTCATCCCGGGAGCGCTGGCGGGTCAGCTTGGCATCGGCAAAATAGCTCTCGCTGTCCACTTCTTCCCCAATCAGCGGGGCCTGGCCATCCACCAGCTGGGATTCCCCGTAATTGCTGGCCACGGTCTGGTCTGTCACCATCTGGCCGCCCTCCAGCTGGGCATACTGCCAGTTGAGATAAACGGCGATGCTGAGCCCCGCCACCAAAGAGGCCAAAATGACCTGTTTTTTTCCGATAGCGATACGACGACGGTTCATAATTCTCCTCCTAATGATCCTTATTTTGTGACTATGACCTGATTTGAGCTGATATGATAAGCAGTCATCACCACCTGGGTGATTTTCTGCTGAATAACGGTGTTGTCTCCCCCATCGCAGATCACCACAACCCCCAGCACCTGAGGGGTGCGCTCATACCGGAGCACCGGGGCGGTGCTGCGCTGGGAATCCGTCATGACATAGCTGTTTTCCCGGGTTTCTCTCACTTCGGTCTGCCCTTCGGCCTCACTGCGGTCGGTGGAGGATTTTTCCTCGGTGAGATACACTTTCTCAGCGCCGCTTTCCAGCGTGATAAGGACCTGGACATTTCCCACACCCTCCATTTTTTCCAGCGATTCTTGCAGGGAGTCTTCCAAAAGCGCGGCGTAATCCCTGGTGCTGATCTGCGCTGTGCCGTCAGCGGACAGTTGCTCCTGCGCTTCACCCCCGCCCAGGCCGGGCAGCGTCAGCAGCAGCATGCCTGCCGCCCCTGCCAAAACCAGCCACCGGTATCCGCCTTTTTCTCTCCAACGGGAAAAAACTGCCTTCCATTCTATTTTACTCATATCCCATGCCACTCCTGTCGAAATCCGGGGTTTTCCCTGTCATTTGTTTTATGGCGGAGGAAATCTGCCCGGCGTTCGGTTCGCTTTCCTCCCCCAGCCGGATGATGATGGAAAAATCCAGCTGGCTTAAGGATTCATTGGTAATAGTTATGAGGATGTCGCTCTCCTTTATGCCATAGGGGGACAAATTTTCGGCCAGGGTTTGCCGCAGGTTCTGCCGGAATTGGGAAAGGACCATCTGATCCCGCGCTGCGGCGATCTCAAGGCTGGACTGGCTGATCTCCTCCCGGAAATCCTCCCCGGGCAGGGAGAAGGAAAATCTCCCCGTCAAAAAGGGCGATAAAATGCAAAACGCCAGAAAAAGCCCCACCGCCCCTTTGGCTGCGCTGGCCAGCTGGCGCTGGGGCAGCAGCATCACCATTGCCCCGCAGAATACCACGCCGACACAGATCAAATAGGCCCATTCCCGGATGCCGCTCATGTGACCCCCACCCCCAAAACCAGCAGAATTGTGGTCGATACGATCAAAAGCAGTGCAAAGGAGACCACCAGCGCCATCAAAACCCCCAGCGCACTGCTGAAAGCCTTCATCATCTCCGCCAGCGGTTTGGCCCCAAACAGGCCGGCGGCGGCCGAAGCCAGCATACTGGCAAAATACCAGGCGGCCGACTGCAGCAGCACCGGCAGAAAAATCAGCCCGGCCAACACCACGCCGACGGTGCCGACGGCATTTTTCACCAGGGTGATGCACCCCTGGGCGGCTGCATACGCATCGGAAAGGGCGCTGCCCACCACCGGGATAAAATTTCCGATGACAAATTTCGCTGCCCGCACCGTCACCGTATCCGCACCGGCGCCCACCAGGTTCTGCAGGGTCATCAGCCCTACAAACAGGGTGGTCATCACCCCCAGAATCCAGTAGGCGATGGTACGGATGCTGCCCGCGGCATCCAGGATGCCCTGCTGTCTCATCCCGGCACCCACCAGGGAAAAGGCCAGGTAAATACCCATCATCGGCAGGATGACATCCACCGCCACGGCAGAAAAAATCTGACAGGCGCCAAACAGCACCAGACTATAGGCAGAGGCAGTCACCGGCTGCCCGGTCAGGGTGGTGGCACCGGCTAAGACAGGGATAAAACTGCTCAAAAAGGTGGAGCACTCCCAAATAGCGGTGCTGACCTGAGCGATGCACTGGGTAATGGGCGAGGCGGTTATCATAGCGCAGAACAGCAGCACCACCATCTGCAGCAGTGAGGACATCTCCCGCCCTAAAAAGGAAAATTCCATCCCCTGGAACATACAGTAGACCGCGCCGATGCCGGTAACCGCTGCCAAGAGACGCAGCGGGGCGGAAAGTTTGTCCCAAAAAAGCTCCCAGAGAAAGCGCATCAGCTCCCCGGGGGAAATATCCAGGATGCTCTGCGCCGTCAGGCCCTCCGCTAATTCCCTGGCCTCAGGCGAGGCTGATTCGATCAGGCGGCCGGCCTCCTCCTCGGCCGTCTGCCAGCCCTGCTCCTCCAAGGAAGGCTCCTCAGCATGCGCCGGCAGCGGGATCAGCATTAAGAGCAGAATACAAAACATCAGCAGCAGTTTTTTCATCTTTTTTCACCCGATCATCTGGGATGCGGCGGCCAGCAGCTCCTGAAACAGCGGCAGCGACAAAGACAGGATGGTCACCCTGCCGGCAATCTCCACCTTGGTAGCAATGGCCTGCTGGCCGGCATCCCGGCAGGTATCCACCGCCAGCTGTGTAACCATCGCCACACCGATTACCTTAACCAGCAGGATGAAGTAAGGTTCCGCCTGCCGGAACAGCTGCCACATTCCCTCCAAAGCGGCCATCAGGTCGCTGAGCGGCTTGAGCAGCGAGAGGAAAATCAGCACGCCGGTCAAAAGGGAGATTGCCACCGCAAATTCCGGCCGGTATTCCCGCACCAGCAAAATCAGCACGACGGCAATCAGCGCCGCCCCAACAACACCAAACAGATTCATCTCAATACAGCCCAAACACGGCTTTCACCGTCTCAAACAGATTGTTGATTTCATAAATAATCATCATCAGCACGCAGATAAGCCCTGCCAGCGTCAGCATCAGCGCCTGCTCCTCCCGGCCGGAACGGATCAGCAGCTGGTTGAGTACGGCAACGATGATGCCGATGGCGGCAATCCGAAAGATCAGGTCAATTTCCAAGGCGTTTCCCTCCCTTTACACCAGCAGGATGCAGATCAGCACGCCTGCCAGCACACCGGCGCTTTGATAAAGCGGCGCCAAGCGCTGTTGGGTGCTCTTGGCCTCCCCGCGGTATTCTTCCAGCTGAGTGAGCATAAATTCCAGCGACCGCGTCTGAGAGGCCGCATCATAGGCCCCCAGCAGCTGCCCCAACGGCTCCAGGATTTCTTTGAGCCGGGGGGCCATGGGTTCCGCTGCCAGTGCGGCGCGGTATGCCTGGGGAAAAGCGGCCCCTCCCTGCATCCGTTCCAGGCACTGCAGGGCCAGCGCCTCCCCCGACCGGGCCAGCATCTCCTGCAGGGCCGGCAGATCAAACTGCAGGTGGCCGGACAGCCCCTTTAAAAACCGGATCATCCGCTGGGCATCCGCAACCGCCCGGCGCAGCTCAGCGGCCTTTTGCCGTCCGGCGGCCCAGCCGCACAGAATCAGCAGCATCGCCCCCGCAGCCTTCAGCATGATTTACCCCCACCCTCCTGACCTGTGCAATCTGGCAGGGCGCATGGCTGCCCTGCAGCAAAACCAGATAATCAAAGGCCCCGCTTTGCAATAACGCTGCCGCCTTGGGCCGCCGCAGCACCTCCTGCACCGAAGCGGCATGGATGGTGGAACAGATCTTCACCCCGCTGTCCGCGCAGCTTTTCACCGCGGCAAGGTCGCTTTCCGCGCTGATCTCGTCGCAGAGCACCAGCTGCGGCGAGAGGTTCCGGATAGCGGTTATCATCCCCTGTGCCTTCTGATAGCCGCAGAGCAGCTCGCAGGTCACCGCACGGCTGCGCCCACCGTTCACCTCCAGGCAGCTGGAAATCTCGTTTTTCTCATCCACCGCCACCGCCTTGACAAATCGCCCTTCCCTGCCGCTGCACAGCTGCAGGATCAGATCCCGCAGCAGGGTGGTTTTGCCGCTGCCCGGCTCCCCCGCCAGCAAAATGCCGCTGACCCGGTCCCGGCAGCACTGCTGCACCAGCTCTTCCGCGCTGCCCGGTATCATCCTGGCGATGCGCAGGCAGATCGCGCTGATATCCCGCACGGTGAAAAGCCCGCTTTGCTGATAAACCGCCGTTCCCGCTATGCCGGCCCGGTGGCCGCCCTGGGTGGTGATGTAGCCGTTCTGCATCTCATCCAGATGGGTATGCACCGAATATTGGCACAGGCTGCGGAAGCTTTCCATCACCTCCTCGCGGGTGACGATCCTGGCCTCCCGGGGGCTGTCATGGCAGCCTCCCCTCCGGTCGAGGAAAAAGGGCCGCCTGCCATCGTGCAGATACAGCGGTTTTCCGGCGCCCAGGCGAATCTCCTGCGCGGATTGCGCCAGCAGATCCGGCACAGCGGCAAGCGGTTCCCGCAAAGAGGGGCAAAGCCCGCTGACCGCTTTCAGATAATTCTGATCCTGCATTTTCTCAACTCCTTTCGTCTTAACTATATTTTGCTTGTCCCCGGTTTAGAACGGCCGCCGCAGAAAAAAGGACAGCCCCAGGGGATGGGGCTGCCGCATTTTGTACCGGTTGTTTGTAAAGCTATTTTGCTTTTCACTATTTTCATCACAAAAAAGCCGAGCCGCAGCATCGCTGCAGCCCGGCGCCGGGTGATAATACAATTTAGCTTTTAAAAAAAGGACATCTGGCTGCTTTCCGGCACACCGGCCATAGCGCCAGCCTCTTTAAGCATTTCCAGTACAGCTTTGGAAATGCCCGCCCGGCTGATGACCTCGTCCCCAGAGATATACTCCCCCTGCTTGCCAGCCTCATACAGGCTCCGAGCGGCGGTTTCCCCCAGGCCCGGCAGGGAGTTGAAGGGCAGACGGATCTTGCCGTCCTCGATCTGATAGCGCACCGCGTCCGAGCGGTAAAGATCCACCGGCAGAAATTCAAACCCGCGGGCCATCATCTCATAGGCAATCTGCATGATCTCGTAGCGGTCGTTTTCTTTCACCGTGCGCTCATTTCCCTTGGCCTTGAGGGCATCCTGCGCCTGCTTGACGGCTGCCTTGCCCTTGATGGCGGAAAACGCGTCAAAATCCGCCCCGCGCACCGTGAAATAGGCGGCATAAAATTCCAGCGGGCGGTAGATCTTATACCATGCCATCCGCAGCGCCGCAATGCTGTAGGCGGCGGCATGGGCCTTGGGGAACATGTATTTGATCTTCAGGCAGCTGTCGATATACCACTGCTCCACCCCGCAGGATTTCAGATAATCGATCCGCTCCTGGGTCAGCTCCTTGGGCGCCTTGCCCTTGCGCACGATTTCCATGGTGGAAAAGGCCACGCTGGGCTCCACCCCCTTGTGCAGCAGGGTGGTCATAATGCTGTCGCGGGTGCCGATCACGTTGGAAATGGTGCAGGTGCCGTTTTTGATGAGATCCTGGGCGTTGCCCAGCCATACATCTGTGCCGTGCGACAGGCCGGAAATCTGAAGCAGATCCGAGAAATTTTTCGGCTGGCAGTCCAGCAGCATCTGCCGCACAAAGGGAGTGCCCAATTCCGGCAGGGCCAGGGTTCCGGTATTGCAGTCGATCTCCTCGCAGGTGACGCCCAACGCCTCCGGCGAGGTGAACAGGCTGAAAATCTTGGGGTCGCTCAGCTCCACCTCCTGCACCGGAATGCCGGTGTTCAGCTCCAGATGCTTATAGATGGTGGGCACATCGTGTCCCAGCAGGTCCAGCTTCAAAATGGTATCGTGGATGGAATGGAAGTCGAAGTGAGTGGTCATCACCGTCGAGGTGGGGTCATCCGCCGGATGCTGGACCGGGCAGAAATCATAAATTTCATACTGATCCGGCACCACCACCATGCCGCCGGGATGCTGCCCGGTAGTGCGCTTGATGCCGGTACAGCCCTGCACCAGCCGGGTTTCCTCCGCCTTGTGGAGCACCATGCCCCGCTCTTCCAGATATTTTTTCACATAGCCATAGGCCGTCTTGTCCTTGATCGTCGAAATCGTGCCGGCCTTGAACACATGGGAGGAGCCGAACAGCGTCTCGGTATATTTGTGCGCCGTGCTCTGATAGTCGCCGGAAAAATTAAGGTCGATATCCGGCGCCTTGTCGCCGTTAAAGCCCAGGAAGGTCTCAAAGGGGATATCGTGGCCGTCCCGCTTCATGGCGGTGCCGCATACAGGGCAATCCTTTGGCGGCAGGTCAAAGCCGGAGCCGACCGAGCCGTCGGTGAAAAATTCACTGTGCTTGCAGCTGGGGCAGACATAGTGGGGCGCCAGCGGGTTGACCTCCGATATGCCGGCCATAGTCGCCACAAAGGAGGAGCCCACCGAGCCACGGGAACCCACCAGATAACCGTCCTCCACACTTTTCCATACCAGCTTCTGGGCGATTACATAAAGCACCGCAAAGCCGTGCTTGATGATGGAGGTAAGCTCCCGATCCAGCCGCTTGGCTACCAGATCCGGCAGTGGGTCGCCGTATATCTCCTTAGCCTTGCCCCAGGTGATTTCGGTCAGCGTCTCCTCCGCCCCCTCGATGGAAGGGGTGTAGGTGCCGTCGGGGATGGGCTTGATCTGTTCGATCATGTCGGCGATGCGGTTGGGATTTTCGATCACCACCTGGCGGGCGGTTTCCTCCCCCAGATAGTCAAATTCCGCCAGCATCTCCTCCGTGGTGCGCAGGTAGAGAGGCGGCTGCTGGGAGGCATCCTTAAAGCCCTGGCCGGCCATGATGACCTCCCGGAAGATGCTGTCCTCCGGGTTGAGAAAGTGCACATCGCAGGTGGCCACCACCGGGATATCCAGGTATTTGCCCAGCTTCACAATGGTCTTGTTGAATTCCTTGAGGGTCTCTCGGCTTTCCACCTTGCCCTCACGGACCATGAATTCGTTGTTGCCGAGGGGCTGGATCTCCAGATAATCATAAAACCGGGCGATATCGCACAACTCCCCCCAGGAGCGCCCCCCTGCCACCGCGCGGTAAAGCTCCCCCTGCTCGCAGGCGCTGCCCACCAGCAGGCCTTCGCGGTACTGCTGAAGCACGCTTTTGGGAATGCGGGGTTTTTTGTAAAAATAGTTGATGTGGGAAAAAGAAATCAGCTTATACAGGTTTTTCAGCCCAACCAGGTTTTTCACCAGCAAAATCTGGTGATACACCGGCAAACTTTTGGCGTCCGCCTTGTTGAGCACGCGCCGCAAATCCTTCACTGTGTGAGCGTCCCGCTCCTCCGACAGCTTCTTCATCATCAGGATGAAAATATCCGCCAGAACGCGGGCGTCGTCACAGGCACGGTGATGATGGAATTCCTTCAGCCCCAGGTGCTTGGCTACAAGATCCAGCTTGTGGCGCTTGAGCTCCGGGTACAGCTGGCGGGAAATCGCCACCGTATCGATGTAGGTATACGCAAAGGGGAGATCCTCCCGGCTGCAGCAGGCTTTTAAAAAGCTGGCGTCAAAGGTGGCATTGTGAGCCACCAGCATCTTACAGTCCCCGCAGAAGTCAAAAAACATGCGGATCGCATCCCGGTCCAGCGGGGCGCCCACCAGCATTTCGTCGGTGATGCTGGTCAGCTGGGTGATCTCCGCTGAAAGCTTGCGCTGGGGGTTGACAAAGGTGTTGAATTCCTCCACCACTTCCCCGTTCCGCACCTTGACGGCGCCGATTTCCGTCATGCGGTCGCTGGCAGCGGAAAGGCCGGTGGTTTCCAGGTCAAAGACGATGAAGGTGCCGTCAAAGGGCTCATCCCCCTCGCCGTAAACGCTGGGCACCGTATCATTGACGAAATAATCCTCCACCCCGTAGATGACCTTGAAATCGCCGCCGCCTTTCTGGATTTTCTTGACGGCGTTCATAGCGTCAGGGAAAGCCTGCGCCACCCCGTGGTCGGTGATGGCGATGGCCTTGTGGCCCCAGCGGCAGGCCTGGTTGATGATATCCTCCGCGGTGGAGACCGCATCCATAGCGGACATGGTGGTATGTACATGCAGTTCCACCCGCTTCTCTTCACTGTGATCCATCCGCTTCTGGCGGCGGAACAGGCAGATATCGAAGGGGCGGATATTGATCTCCCGGTCGTACCGGTCGTAAGAAACCTCCCCCCGCACCAGCGCGGAGACCCCGTTTTTCAGCTGGTCATACAGTTCCTCCTTGGCGCGGTCGGCAATGATCTTGAGAATGTTGGAGCTGGTATAATCGGTGAGATATACGGAATAAATGACGCGGCTTTCATCCCGGGTCAGGCGCTTTTCCACAAAAAATACATCGCCCCAGACCACCACGTTGCCGCTTTCGGCTGTGACCTCCTTGAGCGGGATCGGCGTCCCCTTGACCGGCTTGCCCACCAGCAGGGAAAACGACCCCTCCTCCACCTGCAGCCCTTCGGGGATGCAGTCGGCGCTGACCGATTTGAGGGGAACGCCGGCCTTGGCCGCGGGCTTCTTCTTTTCCGCCTGCTGCTGCACCGGGATCGGCGCTTCCAGCTCTTTTTTTAACGCCTGATAGGCGGCGCAGCTCTCATCCACCGTAGTCTGGCCGCAGAATTCCACCGTCAACGCCAGCCCGAATTCCCGCCGGATGATCTCCGCAATGGCGCGGTCCACCCCGGCGGAGGTCAGGATCTCCAGCCCGCCGTTTTTTAGCCGGATGCTCAGCTTCTCATCCTGCAGCAGCGGTTCGGCTCCCTCAAAAAAGCCGTTGACCACATTGCCCTGCTGCTTGAGCTGCCAGACAATCTCCGCAAAATATTCTGTATCAAAGGCCGCCGCCGGATATGCCGGGCGCAGGTGCACCCGCTGCAGCCCCAGCGCAGCGGCCAGCTTTTCCTGAATAAGGGCCAGAGCCTCATGGCCGACCGTCTGCCCGCACTGCAGATGAACGGTCATCTCTCCCCGGCTCTGGCGCAGATCCAGCGAGCGCACCTCGCCTTCTGCCAGCGCCTGCGGCAGGGAGGCCTGTCCCAAAAAACGGTCAAAAATCGAAGCAAAGGTATTCATAGCGCTTCGCCTGTGCTTTCTGCAATGAGCTTTGCCAATTCTTCCACGATGTCCCCTTCCTCCACTTTGCGCACGATCTGCCCCTTTTGAAAGAGCACCCCGCAGCCGCGGCCGCCTGCCACGCCGAAGTCGGCCTCCCGGGCCTCGCCGGGGCCGTTGACCACGCAGCCCATCACCGCCACCTTGATGGGCGCTTTGCAGCCGCGCAGCCGCTCCTCCACCTGATGGGCCAGGCCGATCAGATCGATCTGGGTGCGCCCGCAGGTGGGGCAGGAGATCACCTGCGCCCCCTCCGGCCAGAGATCCAGCGCCCGCAGAATATCCTTGGCGGCATAGACCTCCCGCACCGGGTCTGCCGTCAGCGAAACGCGGATGGTATCCCCGATGCCGTCGGCCAGCAGGCTGCCGATGCCGACAGCGGATTTGATGATCCCCATGCGCTCGGTGCCGGCCTCGGTGACCCCCAGGTGCAGCGGATAATCGCACCGCTGGGCCGCCAGCCGGTAGGCTGCAATGGTATCCCGCACGCTGCTGGATTTGAGGGAAAGGACAATATGGTCAAAATCAAAGCGGTTGAGCAGCTGCACCTTCTCCAGGGCGCTTTCGACCAGGGCCTCGGGGCAGGGATGCCCGTACCGCTCCAGCAGATGGGCCTCCAGCGAGCCGGAATTGACCCCCACCCGGATGGGCACCCCCTTCTGCCGGCAGATATCCGCTACCGCCTTCACATGGTCATCCCCGCCGATATTGCCGGGATTGATGCGGATTTTATCCGCGCCGGCCGCCACCGACTCCACCGCCAGGCGGTAATCAAAGTGGATATCCGCCACCAGCGGCAGCTCCACCCGGGATTTGATGGCGTCGATCAGGGCCACCGCCTCCCGGGTAGGCACCGAGACCCGCAGGATCTGGCAGCCGACCTGCTGCAGCTCTTCTGCCTGGCGGATGTTGCCCGCCGTATCCTGCCAGGGTGCGCTGAGCATGGACTGGATCGCCACCGGCGCGCCGCCGCCCAATAAAACAGAACCCACTTTTACACTTCTTGTCATGCTATCACCCCACTACAATGCGCAGCACATCCTGAAATGTGACATAGATCATCAGCACCAGCAAAAGCCCCAGGCCTGCGGCGTTGACAAAGCTTTCCACCCGCTGACTGACCGGCCTGCCGCCTCTGGCGGCCTCGATCAGCAGGAACACGATGCGCCCTCCATCCAGCGCTGGGAAGGGCAGCAGGTTCATCACGCCCAGGTTGATGGTGATGAAACCCACCATCAATAAAAACGCCTGAAGCCCCATCGAAGAGGCCTGCCCGATCACGGTGGCCACGCCCACCGGGCCGGTGAGCTGGTTGATGCCGAAACGCCCGGTAATCAGGTCGCCGATGCTCTTATAGACCTGCTTGATGATGGAAAAGGTCCAGTTGAAGGTCTCCCCGATCATGTTGCCGACGGTTTTTTCCAACCCGTAAACCTGAAAATCCACCAGGATGGAGCGGCTGCCGTCGTCAAGCTCCTCATAGGAAAAGGGTACGCCGCTAACCTCGGTGCGCACCCCATCCCGGATCACAGTCATGTCGATCACAGCGTCCTGGTCGCGCAGCACCTCGAAGATGATATCGTTATAGGTGAAAATCTTCGCCCCATTGACTGCGACGATTTCATCATCCAGCTGCAGCTTCTGGCTGGTGGTAGCGCCCTCGGCGAACCTGCCGATCACAGTGGAGTGAACGGCCGGCTGCATGGTAACTACCAGAAAAATCAGCACCAGGCCCAGCAGAATATTCATCGCGGCGCCCGCCGCCATAATCACCAGCCGCCTGGGGATGGAAACATTGCAGAAGGCGCGGCCGTCGCTGCTGTCTTCCAGCTCCCCCTCCATCGCCACATAGCCGCCGATGGGGAACAGGCGGATGGAATACTGCGTTTCCCCCCGGTTGAAATGGAAAATCGCCGGCCCCATGCCGAGGGAAAACTCGTTGACCCGGACACCGGATTTTTTCGCTGCAATAAAATGCCCCAGCTCGTGGATGAAGATCAGCACTCCAAAGGCCAGAATGGCGATCAGGATTGTGATTGCAGTGTTCAAAAGCATGGCCTCCTACTCAAATTTTCTGCTGAAAATGGGCGAGAATATGCTCCCGGGCGGCCTGATCCGCCGCAAACACATCCTCTACGCCGCCGCCCGGCAAAGCTGCAAGCTCCTCCACCGCGCCGGCCACCAGCTCCCCAATCTGAAGAAAGGAAATTTTCCCCTCCAAAAACAGCCGCACCGCCTCTTCGTTGGCGCCGTTGGCCACACAGGGGGCAAGGCCGCCCAGCTTGGCGGCCTTCAGGGCGGTCTTCAGGCAGAGAAAGGTCTCAAAATCCGGCTGGCTGAAGGTCAGCCTGCCCAGCCCGGCAAGGGAAAGATGCCCCGCCGGACCTGGCAGCCGCCGCGGCCAGGTGAGGGCGTACTGGATGGGAATGCGCATATCCGGCAGACCCATCTGTACCATCAGGGAATGATCCTCAAATTCCACACCGGAATGCAGAATACTCTCCCGGTGGATGACAATGCGGATCCGCTCCGGCGGGACGCCGAACAGCCACATGGCCTCGATCAGTTCCAGGCCCTTGTTCATCATGGTAGCGGAATCGACGGTGATTTTTGCCCCCATGGACCAGTTGGGATGCTGCAGCGCCTGCTGCGGCGTAACATCCGCCAGCTCCTCCCGGCTTTTGCCGAAAAACGGCCCGCCGGAGGCCGTGAGCAGAATCTCTCTAATCTTATTCCCCTCATTGCCCTGCAATGCCTGGAAAATGGCGGAATGCTCACTGTCCACCGGCAAGAGGCGCCCCCCATTATTGTGGGCAAGCTCCATGACAATATGCCCGCCGGTGACCAGGCTTTCCTTATTGGCGAGGGCAAGGGTTTTGCCGGCCTTGAGGGCGGCCAGCGTCGGGCGCAGCCCCGCGATGCCCACCACCGCATTGAGGACGATTTCCGCCTCGGGCAGCGCCGCCAGCTCCAGCAGGGCATCCGGCCCCGCCAGCACATGGATATCCGTATCCGCCAGGGCGGTTTTAAGGGCTGCATAACCGGCAGAATCTCCAATAGCAACGTAGCGAGGGCTAAAAGCCCTCGCCTGCTGTTCCAACAACTGAATATTCCGATGGGCGCTGAGCGCCAGCACCCGGCATCCGGACGGCCGGACCACCTGCAGCGCCTGGGTACCGATGGAGCCGGTGCTGCCCAGCAAAACAAGATTTTTCTGCAACGCTGCCCCTCCTTCTGCGGCCTCAGGCGATCAAGTGAATAAAGTCAATGTGGCTGGCTGCCAGATAAACCAGCGGCGCCACCATCAGCACGCTGTCAAACCGGTCCAGCACACCGCCGTGCCCCGGCATGATATGGCCGAAATCCTTGATGGAGCACTGCCTCTTGATGACGGAAGCCGCCAGATCCCCCACAACTGCCGTCAAGGAGAAGAAGGGCGCCGCTAGGAGAAGAGCCAGGTAATTGACCTGCAGCATCACCGAGTGGTTCTGCTGGTAGGCCACAAAGAAGAACGCGAACACCAGCGCAAACACCGTGCAGGTGACAACGCCGCCGATGACGCCTTCCACCGTCTTTTTAGGGCTGATTTTGGGCGCCAGCTTGTGTTTGCCGAAGAAAGAACCGGTGAAAAACGCACCCGTATCCGTCAGCCAGGAGGAGCCCAGTGCCAAAAATACATAGAAAAACCCGATATGCTCTGGGAACTGATCGCGGAAGCGAAGCAGCATCTGGAAAGAAAACGGCACCAGCAGCCCGATCATAAAGGTGAAGGAAATCTCCTGAAAAGGGATTTTCTCATGCCCAGCCAGCAGCAGCAGGACAAGCAGCAGCACATAGCCATAGGCCGCTGTGACAAAATCCTCCGCCGGCAGAAAAGCCGTCGCCCCGGCAAACAGGATCACCAGCAGCGTCAGCGCCCGGTTTTTTATGTAGCCGGCAGCGCTCATCAACTCATACACCGCCAGGGCGCCCAGCAGCGCCACTACCGCATTCACCAGCGGGGTGTTAAAAAAATAAAGCACCACAATCAGCAGTAAGACCCCAACACCCGCTGAGATCAGCCGTTGTTTCATCTCATACCCCTCCAAACCGGCGGTCGCGGCCGGCATATTCCCACAGTGCCCGGCGCAGATCCTCCGGCGTAAAATCCGGCCACAGCACGTCTAAAAACACAAATTCCGCATAAGCGCTCTGCCAGAGCAGAAAGTTGGAAAGCCGCTCTTCCCCGCTGGGGCGGATAATCAGATCCACATCTGCAAGGCCGCTGATGTAGAGGTTCTCCTCCAAATCCGCAGAGGTGA
This sequence comes from Candidatus Neoruminococcus faecicola, assembly GCA_904398325.1. Lineage (GTDB taxonomy): Bacteria > Bacillota > Clostridia > Oscillospirales > Ruminococcaceae > Neoruminococcus > Neoruminococcus faecicola. The sequence continues at coordinate 92,544 of CAJFPC010000044.1, forward strand.
TGGCCTCCGGCTCCAGCTGCCCCGCCTTGACCCGGGCCGCCAGGCGCCGCACCGCGTGCAGAATCTCATCCCGGCCGCCGTAGTTGATGGCGATATTCAGAGTGAAGCCCTCCTGCCGGGCGGTCAGCTGCTCCGCCGACTGCATCAGGCTGCGGATATCCTCCCGCAGCGGGGCACGATCCCCTAAAAAGCGGATGCGTCCGGCGGTTTCGCCCGCCAAATCCCCGCGCCGGGCGCGATCCACCAGCTGGCGCAGGTAATCGGCGAAGAGATCCATCAGGGCGTCCACTTCTTCCTTGGGGCGGGACCAGTTTTCGGTGGAAAAGGCATAGACCGTCAGCTGCGGGATGCCGATTTTCGCACAGTATTCCGCAATGGTCTGAAAGGTCTTGGTCCCTTCCCGGTGGCCGGCGCTGCGGGGCAGCAAATGCTTTTTTGCCCAGCGGCCGTTGCCGTCCATAATGATCCCGATATGGGCCGGAAGGCGTTCCGGCAGCCCCGTTGTCTGTATTCCGGCCATGAAAGCCCGCGGCCTCCTTTAAAGTAATTTACTCAGATCGACATGATTTCCTTTTCTTTTTCGGCGGCGATGGTGTCGATTTCCTTGCACATTTTGTCGGTCAGGTCCTGAATGTCCTTCTCCAGGCTTTTCAGGTCATCCTCCGTCACCTCGCCGTTCTTTTTGAGCGCCTTGAACTTCTCGTTGGCGTCCCGGCGGATGGAGCGGATGGCCACCTTGGAATCCTCCCCGGTCTTGCGGATCTGCTTGCAGAGCTCTTTTCTGCGCTCCTCCGTCAGCTGGGGAAACTCAATGCGGATCACCGTGCCGTCGTTGGAGGGATTGATGCCCAGATCCGAGGTCTGGATCGCCTTCTCAATGGCTTTGAGCGCGCTCTTATCCCATGGCTGGATCACCAGGATACGTGCCTCTGTAACCGAAACGGCGGCAATCTGCTGGATAGGGGTTGGCGCACCATAATAATCCACCCGGATTTTATCCAGCACGGCGGGGTTGGCGCGGCCGGCCCGCAGGGAGGCATACTCCTGCTCCAGTACCGAGATGGTTTTGTTCATCTTTTCTTCAAAGGCTTTTACTTCGCTATGCATAAGGTTAGTCCTCCTTCACAATGGTGCCGATATTCTCTCCCTGCAGCACCCGGCAGATGTTATTGGGGTCTTCCAGGCTGAACACCACCACCGGGATATTGTTATCCTTGCACATGGTGGCGGCAGTCAGATCCATGACCCGCAGCTCTTTGTTGATCATATCCGCAAAAGACAGCACGTCATAGCGGACGGCGTCCTTATTGGTGTTGGGGTCGCTGTCGTAGACGCCGTCCACCAGGGTGGCCTTGAGGATGACGTCGGCGTCGATTTCCGCCGCCCGCAGCGAAGAGGCGGTATCCGTGGAAAAGAAGGGATTCCCCGTGCCGCAGGCAAAGATGATGACCCGCCCTTTTTCCAGATGGCGCACCGCCCGGTTGCGGATATAAGGCTCCGCAATGGCAGTCATGGAAATCGCGGTCATCACACGGACCGAAACGCCCAGGGATTCCAACGCGTCCGCCAGCGCCAGGGAGTTCATCACCGTGGCCAGCATACCCATATGGTCGGCACGGGTGCGGTCCATCTCCCCGCTGGAGCGCCCCCGCCAGAAATTGCCGCCGCCCACGACGATGGCGATTTCCACTCCCATCTGGGAGGCCTCTTTGATGCTGCGGCAGATATTGAGCACCACATCATAATCCAGGCCGGTGCCCTTATCCCCGGCCAGCGCTTCGCCGCTGAGCTTTAGCAGCACCCGCTTATACTTCAAAGGCATGAAATATCACATCCCCCATCTTCATCTTTCCGGTTGACATTTACTCTTATTATTTTACATGACACCCCCTTTTTTGTAAAGGCTTGGCAGGGGATTTTCATAAAAATGGGACTGCTCCCATAAGCGCTGTTTTTATTTTCACCGGGCTGTGCTATGATAAAGAAGCATGAAACGCTGGGAGGCAATAAAATGACAGATCTGTATATCCAAAGTATATCCATCGATTGGGAAAAAATTGATCCCGGCAGCTACCTGAGAAAAATTCCGGCCATCGTCAGCCTGAGCCGCATGGATTTCACCCGGCCGGTCACCTTTTTTGCCGGGGAAAACGGCAGCGGCAAATCCACCCTGCTAGAGGCGATTGCGGCCTCCGGCGGTTTTAACCCGGAGGGCGGCAGCAGAAACTACCGTTTTTCCACCCACGACAGCCACTCGGAGCTGTGGCAGGCGGTAAGGCTCACCCGGGGCTGGCGCCGGGCCAGATGGGGATATTTCCTGCGGGCGGAGAGCTTCTATAACGTGGCCACCCAGGAGGAGCAGTATGCGGATTTTAGGCATCCCTCCCGGAAATATCACGAAAAATCCCACGGGGAAAGCTTTCTCTGCGTGCTGCTGGATCAAATGGAGCCGGGCGGGCTTTATCTTCTGGATGAGCCGGAGGCCGCCCTTTCTGCGCAAAGCCAGCTGGCCCTGCTGATGATGCTGTACCGGCATTCCCAGGCTGGCGCCCAATTTCTAATCGCCACCCATTCCCCCATCCTGCTGGGGCTGCCGGAGGCGGAAATCCTTTCCTTCGATGGCGGGAAAATACGGCCGGTGCGCTATGAAGAAACCTCCAGCTATCAGATCACCCGGCGGTTTATGGCAGACCGGGAGGCGTGGCTCCGGCAGCTGCTGGCAGAATCGGAAAAATAGCCATAAAAAAGCGGGCCCGACGAGGTCCGCTTTTTTGCAGTTTTTCCTGGATAATTCTTTTCCACGCTGCCGTTTGCCCCATATTTCGGCGTCCGGATCGCGCCAAAGCCTTTTCGTAAAAGTTTAAAATATCCCCGCTCAAGATGAAAACCGGGGCACAAAAAGAGCCCGGGGGAACGAATTCCCTCGGGCTCTTATGGCAGTCATGATAAAAAGACCTTGTTGCCTGGTTTGCGGGGGATAAGCTCAGCCCGCTTATTTCATCATGCTGGCGACTTCATCCGCGAAATTATCCTCGCGCTTTTCCAGGCCTTCGCCCTTCTCATAGCGCACAAAGCCGGTCACCGCAATCTTGCCGCCCAGTTCCTTCGCGGTATTCTCGGTGTACTTGGCCACATTGATGTCGCCATCCTTCACAAAGGGCTGATCCAGCAGGCAGACTTCCTTGAAATACTTGTTGATGCGGCCGTTGACCATCTTTTCCGCGATGTTGGCGGGCTTGCCCTCATTGATGGCCTGAGCGGTCAGGATCTCCTTCTCCTTGGCAATGACCTCGGCAGGAACATCGCTCTCGCACAGATAAGAGGGGTTGGCCGCCGCAATCTGCATGGCGACATCCTTGGCATAAGCCTTAAAGCCCTCGTTGCCGGCCAGATCGGTGTCGAATTTGGCCATAACGCCGATGCGGCCGCCGCCATGGATATAGGTGATCACATCGCCCTCATAGCGGACAAAACGGCGGATCTTCAGGTTCTCGCCGATGGTCAGGATCTTATCCCGCAGCTGGTCAGCGACCGTATCGCTGCAGCCCACCGCCTGGCAGGCCAGCAGGGCGTCCACGTCGGCGGGGTTCTGCTCGGCAACCGTCTTGGCGCAGCAATCCACAAACTCCATGAAGGAGGCATTCTTCGCCACAAAGTCGGTCTCGGAGTTGACCTCGATGAGCACGCCGATCTTCTTGGCCTCGTCCACATACGCATACACCACGCCCTCGGCGGCGATGCGGCCGGATTTCTTTTCCGCAGCGGCCAGGCCCTTTTCGCGCAGCAGCTCCACCGCTTTTTCCATATTGCCGTCAGCTTCGGTCAGGGCCTTTTTGCAGTCCATCATGCCGCAGCCGGTTTTTTCTCTCAGCGCCTGAACATCTTTTGCCGTAAATGCCATAATAAACATCCTCCTACTTTTTCTTTACTGGTTCTGAAAAAAATGCCCGTGAACGATTCACGGGCATGGTTAAGACCTGATTACTCAGCAGCCTCTTCGGTGGTTTCCTCAGCCTGCTCAGCGGCAGCGTCCTGCGCGCCCTCTCTGCCCTCAATGATCGCGTTAGCGATGGTCTGGGAAATCAGCTTGACAGCGCGGATGGCGTCGTCGTTGCCGGGGATGACATAATCGATTTCATCCGGATCGCAGTTGGTATCCACGATGGCGACGATGGGAATACCCAGCTTGTGGGCCTCCGCCACAGCGATGCGCTCCTTGCGGGGATCGACGATGAAGAGTGCGCCGGGCAGCTTCTTCATATCCTTGATGCCGCCCATGAATTTTTCCAGCTTCTCAATCTCCAGCTGCAGCTTGGCGGCCTCTTTCTTGGTCAGGCGGTCAAAGGTGCCGTCCTCCTCCATGGCCTTCAGCTGGCCCAGGCGCTCGATGCGGCGGCGGATGGTGTTGAAGTTGGTCATCATACCGCCCAGCCATCTGGCGTTGACATAATAAGCGCCGGCACGGGTGGCTTCCTCCCGCACGGAGTCGCCAGCCTGCTTTTTGGTGCCCACGAAGAGCACATTTTCGCCGCGGGCAGCCAGATCGCGTACAAACATGTACGCCTCCTCCAGCTTCTTGACGGTCTTCTGCAGGTCGATGATGTAGATGCCGTTGCGCTCGGTGAAGATGTACTGCGCCATTTTGGGGTTCCATCTTCTGGTCTGGTGGCCGAAGTGCACGCCGGCCTCCAGCAGCTGTTTCATAGATACTACGCCCATTGTGATAAATCCTCCTTTGGTTTTTGTAACCTCCACGACGCCTTGCGTACTGGCCGACCCGGCATGCCGGGCACCGTGGCCATGGGGCGCCATGTGCGTTTTACCGCATAATTTTATCACAACACGGCAAAAAATGCAAGCCAAATTTTAGGATTTTTGATTTTTCCGGCGGCAGCCAGCGTCATCCCAGCGGACCAGCACCGTATCCTCCCCAATGATCTGGATGCACTGCCAGGGGATAAACAGGTCATCCTCCTTGCCAAACAGGCCGAAAAAATGCCGCCGCCCCATGACGATCATCGCCAGGATATTGCCGGTGCAGCTGTCAAACTGCGCGTCGGTAATCACCCCCAGGCAGCACCCGTCGCTCAGGTTCACCACATTTTTATACCGCAGGTCGGAAATTCTCAGTAGCATGCCGCCCACCTCCCTGCCATATCCTATGCGGCTGCCGCGCCTTTTGTGTCCGTCCCGTCAAAAATTGCCAGCCAGCCCCCTGCATGCGGCTGTGCGGCTGCGGCAATACTCAAGAGGAAAAACGGCGGGAGGGAGTCTATGTATCTAAACAAAGTGGAAATCTGCGGGGTCAATACCGCCAGCCTGACCGTGCTGCGGGAAGCGGAAAAAACCGAGCTGCTTGCCCGGGTGCGCCAGGGAGATCAGGCCGCCCGGGAAAAGCTCATCAGCGGCAATCTGCGGCTGGTGCTGAGCGTCATTCAGAAATTTACCGGCCGGGGCGAAAATATGGATGACCTGTTTCAGGTGGGGTGCATCGGTTTAATCAAAGCCATCGACAATTTTGACCTTGGCCAGAATGTGCGCTTTTCCACCTACGCGGTGCCCATGATTATCGGAGAAATCCGCCGGCATCTGCGGGATAACAACGCCATCCGGGTCAGCCGCTCCCTGCGGGATACCGCCTACCGCGCCATGCAGGTGCGGGAAAAGCTGACCGCCGAAAAGGGCTGCGAGCCCACCGTGGAGGAAATCGCCCGCTGCATGCATCTGCCGAAAGAAGAGGTGGTGCTGGCTCTGGAGGCCATTGTGGACCCCCTCTCGCTGGAGGAGCCGGTCTATTCCGACGGGGGCGACACCATCTATGTGATGGATCAGGTGGGTGATAAAACCGATGACTGGTGCTGGCTGGAGGAGCTTTCCCTCAAGGATGCCATCAGCCGCCTGAGCGACCGGGAGAAAAACATCCTCTCGCTGCGGTATCTCGCCGGGCGCACCCAGATGGAGGTCGCCCAAGAGATCGGCATCAGCCAGGCGCAGGTCAGCCGATTGGAAAAAGGCGCCCTGGGCCGCATCAAAGGCAGCATGTAAAAAAACAGCCCATCGGGGCTGTTTTTTTCCGTTCAGGCCTGCTTTTCCAGCTCCTGACGCAGCTTTTTGATGATCTTCTTCTCCAGCCGGGAGATGTAGGATTGGCTGATGCCGATGATATCCGCCACCTCCTTCTGGGTGTGCTCTTTATATCCGCCCAGGCCGAAACGCAGCTGCATGATGAGTTTTTCCCGGTCGTAGAGGCGGCTGACCGTCTCCAGCAGGATGTTCTTTTCGATATCCTGCTCGATGGGACGGTTGATGCTGTCGCTGTCGGTGCCCAGAATGTCCGAAAGGAGCAGCTCATTGCCGTCCCAGTCGGTGTTGAGCGGCTCATCAATGGAGACCTCATTTTTCAGGTTCTGGAATTTGCGCAGGTACATGAGGATCTCATTCTCAATGCAGCGGGAGGCATAGGTGGCCAGCTTGATATTTTTCTGAGGGCAGAAGGTGCCCACCGCCTTGATGAGCCCGATGGTTCCGATGGAGATCAGATCCTCCAGGCCGATACCGGTGGATTCAAATTTTTTGGCGATATACACCACCAGCCTCAGGTTGTGGACGATCAGCGTCTCCTTGGCCTTTTCCCGGTCGGTTTCCAGCATGGCGAAGGCTTTCTGCTCCTCCTCCCTGCTCAGCGGCGCGGGCAGGGTATCCGGCCCGTTGATATAGTGGCTCTCCCCGGCCAGCAGCCGCGCAGCATGCCGCAGCAAAGCCGGCCATTTGACTGCCAGAAGCAGCACGATCTTGTTCAAAACGCTTCCCCCTTATCCTTTTATTTCAAAAAGCTCTCTGCCTAAAATCATCTGATAACGGCTTCCGGCGAGCTTCTTCCGGTCCAGCGCCAGGTAAACATCCGGTACGGTGAAGGCCTGCGTCCCGGCATGGATGGAAAGCTGATCCAGATGCACCGCCGGCAGCACACCGGCATGGCCCACCCCGTGATAAGGCACCATGCGGATCTGATGCTCCACCGCCGCCTGAGGGGTGAGGGCATCCAGCGCCTCCAGCAGCTGAGGCTCCACCAGCGGGCTGGCGTCCCCACACCCGCAGACCGCCACCGGCCTGCCGCTGAAGGGCTCGTGCAGGCTGTTGCCGGTGTCAATGAGGGCTGTAAAGGTCTTTTGCCTGCCATGGTAGCTGGCCGTGGCGCTGCACAGGCTTTCCTGAGGGACCTGGCCGCGGCGCAGCCGGTCGTAAAGCCAGATCAGCGCATAGACCGCCGTGGTCATCAAAATCAACAGCAGCGGCGAGATGTGAAAATACACCACCGTGTTGTTGGCATAAATCCCCAGCGTGCGGAAGGTGGCCGACACCCAGCTGCACAGCCCTGCAAACAGGAAACTGACCACAAACATCACAAAAAATTCCTCCCAAAACGCCCCTGCCCCCTCCCAGGGGAAGGCGATGCGCACCATGAGAAGGCAGACGCCGATTTTATATGCCAGCTGCCAGAACAGCCCCACCGGCGGCAAAAAAATAATCAGGCAGCTGACTGCGCCCAGCGCAGCCGCCAGATAGATCCGCAGCTTGCGCGCCGGCCGCCGGATCAGCCGGGCAGTGGAAAGCAGCAGGATATCGTTGACCGCCAGGTTCACAATCAGCAGGATATCCACATAGAGATCAATCACTTGCCATCAGCTCCCAACCAGGATTATACCGCAGCCGGGGCGAAAGATATGTCGGAACCGCGCACCAAAAAAGCGGCCGGAATCTCCCGGCCGCTTTGGCATTGATATGCAGTTTTACAAAAGGATATCCGCAAAAGAGGCCCCTACCACCTGGGCCAGCTCCTGAGGATCGGCCTCGATCTGCAGGCCGATGCGCCCGCCGCTGACCAGAAAGCTTTCCAGCCCCAGGGCGGTGTCGGCGATCACCGTGGGGAACAATTTCTTCATCCCCACCGGGCTGCAGCCGCCGCGGATATAACCGGTCACCTTGTTGATTTCCTTGACCGGGATCATCTCCACGGATTTTTCCCCCACCGCCTTGGCGGCCTTTTTGAGGTCCAGCTCCTCGGCCACTGGCAGCACAAAAACATAGTGCTGACCGCTTTTGCCCGCGGTCACCAGGGTTTTATATACCTTAGCCGGGTCCTGCCCGGTCTTTTTTGCCACCGACACCCCGTCAATGCCGTCCCCGGGGTCATAGGTGTGCATCTGATAAGCGCAGCCCGCCTTTTCCAGGATGCGCATGGCATTGGTCTTTATCTCGGCCATAGCTGTTTCCCCCTCTTTCCTCAGGCCGTGGCACCGCCCTGCTCTTTTAAATGCGGGTAAAGCGACTGGGCGTGCTTGCAGCAGACCGCCAGGCAGCACTGATCGCACTGGGGACTGCGCGCCTTGCACACCGCGCGGCCATGCAGCACCAGCCGGTGGCAGAAGTCGCTGGCACGCTCCATCGGCAGCACCTGGCGCAGCTGCATTTCCACTTTATAAGGGTCCTTCCCCTCCGACAGGCCCAGCAGGTTGGTAATGCGGATGCAGTGGGTGTCGCACACGACCGCCGGCTTGTGGAACACATCCCCCATCATCAGATTGGCGGTTTTGCGGCCGATGCCCGGCAGCTTGGTCATCTCCTCCACGCTGTCGGGGATGACGCCACCGTAATCCTGCAGCAGCATCTGGCACATGGCGATGATATCCCGGGCCTTGGTCTTATAAAGGCCGCAGGATTTGATCAGCTCCTCCACATCCTCCAGCCGGGCGGCGGCAAAGGCCTCCACCGTCGGGTATTTCTCAAACAGCGGGCCGGTGACCATGTTCACCCTGGCGTCGGTGCACTGGGCGGAAAGCCTGGTGGCGATCAATAATTCATGCGGTTTGCGGTATTCCAGCGAACAGATGGCGTCGGGATACTCCTGCTCCAGCAGGTCCACCGCCAGCTTGGCGCGCTCTTTTTTTGTCATGTCAATCCCCCCTGAACGTCTCCTTTTAGTTTACAGGAAATCCGCCCTTTCGTCAATCGCCGCACGCCTTGACAAAACATCCCTTTGGCCCTATGATAAAAGCAAATTTGAGAATAGTGAGGACCAAGGCTTGGAAAAACAGATTTATATCTTTGACACCACCCTGCGGGACGGGGAGCAATCCCCCGGCTGCAGCATGAATCTGGCGGAAAAGCTGGAGATGGCCCGCATGCTGGAGCGCCTGAATGTGGATGTGATCGAGGCCGGCTTCCCCGCCTCCTCGCCGGAGGATTTCGAGGCGGTGGAGCAGATTGCCACCACCGTCAAAAAGCCGGTGGTGGCTGCCCTGTGCCGCGCCCGGAAAGAGGAGATCCACACCACCTATGAGGCCCTGAAAAACGCGGTGCACCCGCGCATCCATATTGTGCTGGCCACCAGCGACATCCATCTGGAGTATAAGCTGCGCATGACCCGGGAGGAGGTGCTGGCAGCCACCGCCGAATCGGTCGCCTATGCCAAAAGCCTCTGCGAGGATGTGCAGTTCGCCGCTGAAGACGCCACCCGCAGCGACCGGGAATTCCTGCTGCAGGTGTTCAACACGGCGGTGGAGCACGGCGCCGCCGCCATCAACATCACCGACACGGTGGGCTACAGCACCCCGGAGGAATTCGCCGACCTGGTGGCCTACATCCGGCAGCATCTCAGCCGCCCGGCGCTGATTTCGGTGCACTGCCACAACGACCTGGGGATGGGCGTGGCCAACGCGCTGGCCGCCATCCGGGCGGGGGCCGATCAGATCGAATGCACCGTCAACGGCATCGGCGAGCGGGCCGGCAACGCCGCGCTGGAAGAGATCGTCATGGCCATCTACACCCGGCGGCAGCATTATCAGGCCTTCACCTGCGTGGCAACCAGCCTGCTCTATCCCGCCAGCAGGACCCTTTCTAGCATCATCGGCGTGCCGGTGCCCCCCAACAAGGCTATTGTAGGGGCAAACGCCTTCTGCCATGAGGCGGGCATCCATCAGCACGGCATCCTGGCCAACCGGCAGACCTATGAGATCATCTCCCCCGAAACGGTGGGCGTGCATCAGACACAGATCGTGCTGGGCAAACATTCCGGCAAGCACGCTTTTATCGAGCGGCTGGAACAGCTGGGCTATGAGCTGACCGATTTGGAGGTGGAAACCGCCTTTGAAAAATTCAAAGAGCTTTCCGACCGCAAGAAAAACATCACCGACCGGGATATCGAGGCGATCATCCGCCCCATGGGCCACTCGGTGCCGGAGGAATACCAGCTGGATTCCTTCGTCATCAACTGCGGCACGGTGATCTCCGCCACCGCTGTGATGAAGCTGCGCCACTGCGGCCGGGAGCTGGAGACGGTCTCCCGCGGGAACGGCCCTATCTTCGCCGCCTACCGTGCCATCAACAAGCTGGTGCGGCACGATTTCTTTCTGGATGACTACAATATCCAGTCGGTCACCGAGGGCGACGATGCCCTGGGCGAGGTGGTGGTGCGCATTCGGGATGAGCACCGCACCGTCACCGGCCGCGGGCTGAGCCCCGATATCCTTGAGGCCAGCATCCTGGCCTATCTGAACGCCGTCAACAAGGCGGTCGCCCGGCACGGCCAGGAATACGGCCCTGCCCGCTGAACCCTTTAGATTCCTGCAAAATCCAAAAGGCGCCTTAAGGGCGCCTTTTTTGCTGCCTGCAGGCAGCAAAAAAGCGGCTGCCACAGCAGCCGCTTTTCGCAAGTGATAAAAAACAGGTTATTTTCTCGTCAGGGCGCCGTTGGAGATGACCAGATCCGGACCCACCGGGGCGGTGAAGTAGGCGAAGCCGTATTTATCCACCGTAGGGGTGACAGAGAGGCGCTGATACTGGTTCTGAGCGCGGTTATACTGGTAGACCACCAGGTTGGAATAGCTCAGGCCCGTGCCGTACAGATCCACCACAAAGGCGCCGTTGACGCCGGTAGCCTGATGGTTGTTGTGGCTGACCACATAGGTCTTGTTCTTGAAATAGGTGTTGAACACCTTGCTGGCAGCGCTTTCCTTCATAGTCATGCCCAGCTTGATGGTACCGTTGGAGGCGGCGCCGCTCATGGAGCGGATCTGCGCGCCAGTCAGGCGGTACTGATACTTGGTGGTGCCGTTCTGGCGGTAGACCACGCACAGGCTCTTGCCGGGATAGGTGTTGGAGACCGCCTTCAGATCAGACAGATACACCGCAGAATTGGCGTTGATATTCAGCACCGCAGTGCCATAGGCCGGGGTGTTGGCAAACAGATTCTGCAGGGTGGATTTGCTGATGATGCTGTAGCTGCTCGGCGCATTGCTGCCGGTAGAAGTGCCGGTAGAGGGCTTGCTGGTGGAGCTGCCGGA
>CAJFPC010000045.1 GCA_904398325.1 Candidatus Neoruminococcus faecicola
AACCAGCGGTAAGCCGCACAAAAAGGGGGGAGGGGAAGCCCTCCCCTTTTTGCGGGAAGTAAAAGAGGAAGGCCGAAGCCTTCCTCCTTGGGGCAGCCTGGACGAGAGCATGCTCTACACCGCCGGCGGCGAAAGTGTGACCGCCCTGCGCCAGCGGATCGACAACCAGCGGTAAGCCGCACAAAAAGGGGGAGGGGAAGCCCTCCCCTTTTTGCGGGAAGTAAAAGAGGAAGGCCGAAGCCTTCCTCTTTTTACCGTAAAACGGCGTGCGTGATATTTGTCTGCAAATTACAGGCTGGCCAGAGCGCGCTTGGCGGTCTCCAGACGGTTCTCGCTGACGTTCAGAGGCACGCAGCAGCCAGGGCCCAGGATCAGCTTGCCAGTGCCCTCAGCCTCAATGGCCTCGGCAAAGTGATCGGCCATCTGCTTCTCGGTGACGCCGTGGTTCAGGATGCTGAACTCGTCCACACCGCCGATGAGCAGCTTGTCGGTCAGAGCGCGGGCTTCTTTCATCTTGGGCTTGTCGATCAGGCGGTCATGCCAGTTGATGGCCTGAACAGGATATTTCTCCATCAGGTCGAACATCGGGCAGTTGCCGTGCATATGCATCACGTTGAACCACATGTTCTTGGTGTGCTCCAGGATAGCCAGATCGTAAGGCTTGCCCCACTTCTCATACTCGTCGCGGCTCAGCTTGTCATAGGTGCCCAGCTGAGAAGCATAGAAGATGCCGTCCGCGCCGGCAGCGGCCAGAGCGTCAACAAAGCGGATGGTGGTCTCGGTGATAACCTCGATGCCCTTCTTGAAGGTGTCGGGATCACGGCGCATATCCATGAACAGTCTGTCGCCACCCAGCTTGGCGCCGGTGGTCAGCGGGCTGAAAACGGTGATGATGACAGGGGTGTTCTTGCCCTTGAAGGCATCCACGACGCCCTTGGCGGCGGCGACGGAATCGCCCCAGTAGCCCTTGGTCACATCCTGAACGGTCAGCTTGGCCCAATCCTCGGTGGATCTGACACCCAGCTTGGTGACAGTGCCAACCTTGGAGCAGGTATCCGGCCAGTCGCAGTCATGCTCGGGCCACTTGATCTCTGCGCCGAAGTCGATGATGGAATAGAGGCCCTGGTAGGTCACCTTGACGAAATCCCAGTCAAAACGCTCCTGGAACTGGACAGTCTTCTCGATCAGGGTAGAAGGCTGCTCGTCATAGGGAGGGAAATGCTTCCACAGGTTCATAGAAGGGGTGTCTAATTTTTTGCCCCCCAGCAGAGCTTCGATTCTTTGGGTATGATTCATAATCAGCTCACCTTTCATTCAGTTATATTAGGCTCGCGCCCTAAGATAAGGTTATCACTTCTCGGTGGGGTTGTCAATTCAATTCCCACAGTCTTTATAGGATACCTACTTTTTGGACAAAAAACGCGCACATTTTTTTGTTACTATTGTAAAACATATTTCATTAAGTAAAATCCGCATAACTTTTGCATCAAATTCGATCCCGATCAAAGGGGGGTTAAAACTCCTTTTTCTGGTAAATTTTCAGGGAGATTCCCAGTGATCCCGCGCACAGCAGCAGGACGCCGGCCAGCGGCCAGAAAAGGCCTGGCTGCGGCAGCTGGGCGCCGGCGACTGCCAGCGCCCCGATGGAGGAGCAGGCCGCGCAGATGAGCATGACCGAGATGATCCGCCCTTTGGCGATGCCCAGCCAGAAGCAGCAGGGGATGCTCACCGCCAGATAGACCAGCCCCAGCATCACCGCCAACGCCACCAGCTCCGGCAGGGAGACGATAACGACGGAAAAGACGAGGCTCAGCGCCGCCATGACGGCTGTGCCGATCCCCAGGCCGATGAGGCCCAGCAGGTATTTTTCCAGCACCAGCTGCCGGCGGGTGAAGGGCAGCGTCAGGGCAAAGGGCTGCCAGCGGCTGCCCTCTTCCAGGCCCATGACAGTGACGGGGGTCATGGCCAGCATCATGCAGCCAAACAGCAGGAAGAAGAGGTTTTCTCCCGAGGCGAATCCCACAGCGAAAAAAACCACGACCATCAGCGCCAGGGATTTGCAGGTGTTTTTTAACAGGTACCAGTCTTTGAGCAGCAGTGCTTTCATATGCGTTTGCCTCCTCTGAGCAGCATGACCATGATGGTTTCGATATCGCAGCGCTCCGCCTGCAGGCAGGGCGGCAGCTTGGAAAGCTCCACCAGCGCCTCTGCGGCATAACTGGTCTGGCGCACGGCGGCGACGGCATCCGCCGGCAGCGCTTCCAGCTGGGCGGCGCTGCACCGCACCAGGCCGAAGCGTTCCAGCAGGGCGTCCTTTTCCTCGCAGAAGATCAGCTTGCCCCGATGCAGGCAGGCGATATAGTCGCAGAGCTTTTCCAGGTCGGAGAGGATGTGGGAGCTGATGAGGATGGAGCAGCGCTCATCCCGGGTGAAATCGTAGAGCAGATCCAGGATTTCATCCCGCACCACCGGGTCCAGCCCGCTGGTGGCTTCATCCAGGATCAGCAGCCTTGCCTGGTGGGAAAGGGCGGCCGCAATGACCAGCTTGCGCTTCATCCCGCGGGAAAACTCGCGGATGCGTTTCTCCCTTGGCAGCTGGAAGCGGTCGAGATACCCCTGGAAGGCCTCCGGCTGCCAGAGCCGGTAAGCGCTGGCCAGCACAGCCTCCAGCTGGCGCACGGTGAGATGCTCGGGAAAGCAGGTCTCATCCAGCACCACGCCGATTTCCTCCCGGTCCAGCGGGCCGAGGGAGCGGTTCTCCTTGCCCAGCAGGCGGATGCTGCCGGAATCCGGCCTTGCCAGATCCAGCATCAGGCGGATGGCGGTGCTTTTGCCGGCGCCGTTTTCCCCGATGAGGCCCATGATATAACCGGCCGGCAGGCTCAGATCCAGCGGGCCCAGGGTAAAATTCTGATAATGCTTGGAGACCTGCTCCAGGCTGATGATGGGTTCCATTACGATTCCTCCTTTTCCGCCAGCAGCGCCAGCATCTCGGCGAGCTCCTCATAGCCGAGGCCGCAGCCGGCAGCCAGGGCGAGGATCTCGCTGATGAGGGCTTCGATTTTTTTGAGGTTTTCCTCCCGGATCAGCTCCACATCCGCCTGGCGGACAAAGCTGCCCTTGCCGGCCACGGTGGAAAGAAAGCCCTGCTGTTCCAGTTCGTCGTAGGCGCGTTTGGTGGTGATCACACTGATGCGCAGATCCTTGGCCAGTGCCCGGATGGAGGGGAGCATTTCCCCCGGCTGCAGCTGGCCGGAGAGGATCTGGTTTTTGATTTGGGTGGCGATCTGCTCATAAATGGGCTGACCGCTCTGGTTGGAAAGGATGATCTGCATGGCGCGCGCTCCTTTTGTCAGATATCTGTTAATGTACAGTATATACAGTTATAACAGTTTGTCAAGGGTTTTGCAGGAGAAATATTTGCCAGCCGCCCGGCAACCGCCCTTGATCCAAAAAAAATCACCCCTGGCGGGGTGATTCAGTTTCTTCCAAAGGGGGATTTTGCCAAACTCCTTCTCAAAAGAGGAGATGTGCCGGCGGATGGCCCAGTTGATTTCACTGGCGCGGCTGCGGCCGTAATATTGGGCGATATAATCCAGTTTGGCGGTGATGGCACGGCCTAGCCGCAAGGCGAATTTCACTTCTTTTTCCAAAAGCTCGCCCTCTCTAACTTGTCAAAAGGATAGTCAAATGGTATCAAAATATTTTCAGGAGGTGCCGTTGGATGAAGCAGCAGCTGGTTTCTATGATTTTAGTTTTTCTGTTGGCCTTCACGGGATTCAACCTGGTGGATTTTTTTCTGCGGGTACCGATGCCGTAGCATGTGATATACCAGACGTATCGGCTGTGAACTTGGCCGGAGACAGGATTCTGCTTTGGATGGCATGCAAGAAAGCCGCATGCCGTTTCGCGGCACGCGGCTGGGTTTCGCATTGTTGCGGAGAAAGAAAGGCCTTTGCGGTTTTTCACCGTGCGAGGAAGATCTCGTTGTTTTTGCGCTCTGCACAGGCTTTTTTCAGCCCCATGCCGGCAGCGGCCAGCATCAGGGGGTTGAGCTTTCTGGCGCCGGCAGGGCAGAGGTCCAGGCAGCGCATGCAGGAGATGCACCGGCTTTTGTCGGTGGTGCGGGGATCCTCCTCCGGGATGGCGCCCACCGGGCATTTTTGAGCGCATTTGCCGCAGCGGGTGCATTTTTTCCGCTCTGTTTCCGGCTTGAGGGGGACACCCTGATAAGGCCGGTAAGGCCGGCTGCCGGGCAGGGAGAGGTTTTTTTCCGCCGAAAAGCCGCTTAAAAAATCCCGGATATGCCAGGAGAAGGCTTTGAGCTGGTCCGAGTCGCTCAGATCCGGGCGGCCGGTGGCGAATTGCTGCAGGATGGAATGCTCCGCGATGGCGGCCACTGCCGCGGCGCACACAAAGCCCCGGGCGGTGAGGATTTCCTGCAGTTCCAGCAGGGCGTCGTCATAGGCGCGGTTGCCGTAGACCGCCAGCAGAATCGCCGGGGTACCCTGCGCATGCATGGCGCCCAGCCGTTCCGCAGCGGCGGCAGGCACCCGGCCGCCGTAAACCGGCACCGCGGCCAGGCAGAGATCCTCCGGCCCAAAGCAGCAGTCGGAAAAATCCCTCCCGCGCTCACACAGGTCGATGACCTGCCCTTCCTCCCAGGCGCTGGCCAGCTGGCTGGCCGCATACCGGGTGCCGCCGGTGGGGCTGAAGATCAGTTCATACAGTTTCACGATGCAGTCCCCCTTTCAGGCTGGGCCCCGGAGAGCAGCTCGACGGCGCGGTCCAGCTGGGTGTCGGCGCTGACGGTGATATCCAGCTCCACCTCCACATCCGGGGTGATGCCCACCTCATGGATGCCGCGCCCGCTGGGGGTGAAATACTGCGAGGTGGTCACCTTGACGGCGGAGCCGTCCTCCAGCAGGAAGATGGCCTGCACGATGCCCTTGCCGTAGGTGGTGGTGCCCACCACGGTGGCCTTGCCGTAATCCTGCAGGGCGCCGGTGATGATCTCTGCGGCGCTGGCGGTATTTTCGTTGACCAGCACCACCATGGGCTTCTGAAACTCGTTGGCGCCGTCGCAGGTGCGCTCGGTGACCTCGCCGTTTTTATGCTCCTCCGTCATGATGACCCCTTCGGGCAAAAACTGTCGCAGGATGTCGCAGGCCACATCCACATCGCCGCCCAGGTTGCCCCGCAGGTCCAGGATCAGGCTCTGCATCCCCTGGCTTTCCAGATCCTCCATGGCGGCGGTGAACTGCTCCAGGGTGACCACGTCCACCTCGCTGATGGCCAGGTAGCCGATGCCGCCTTCCAGCATTTCATGGGAGACGGTGGGCACCTCCACCACCGCCAGGGTGACGGTGGCCGTGACCGGCTGCCGGTCCTCGCCCCGGTAAAAATGGAGGGTCAGCTGGTCGCCTTCTTCTCCGCGCAGCCAGCCGAAGACCGTCTCCGCCGGCTGGCCTTCCACCGGCAGATCCCCGACCTGGTAGAGCAAATCCCCCGCCAGGATGCCCGCCTCTTCCGCCGGGGAGCCGGGGTAGACCTCTTCCACCAAAAATTCCCCGGACAGGGAATCATAAAGGAACAGCACCCCCAGCCCGGCGTATTCCCCCTGGCCGGACTCCATCAGGGCGGTGGCTGCCTCCTGATTGTAATACTGGCTGTAGGGGTCGCCCAGGGCTGCCAGCAGCCCGGCATAGGCGCCGTCCTCCAGCGCCAGGGCGTCCACATCCTCATCGAATAAATAGTAGCCGTCGATAATCTCCGATAAGGTGCGCAGCTTGGAGCTGATCCGGGTGGTGCTGATGACCTCATTTTCTGCCACCGGCAGCTGGGTGAAAAAGTACCAATAGCCGATGCCGGCCAACAGCACAGCCGCTGCGGTGGCCAGCACGCCGGCCAGCAGCCCTTTGCGGAATGTGTTTCGTTTTTCCATTCTGTCACGCCTTTCCGGTCAAAATGGGCATGCCGCCCCCGGGCGGCTCCACGGCAGGGAGCACCCAGCCTATCTTTAGTATAGTAAAAAAATATGAGGGAAAATCAGGAAAAAATCGAAGGAATCATGAACAAATTACCGCGGGAGCGCTTCCTTATCGATTTGCCGCCAGTAGTCCTCCACCAGATTCAGCATGCGGGACATCTGCGGCGTGACCCATTTATTTTTATGGTAAAAAATATGGGTGTAAAAGGAAAGGGAGAAATTTTTCACCGGCAGGATGCAGAGCTTCTCCGGCCGGCTGGCATGGCGCACCATCCCCTCCGGCAGCAGGGAGATGCCCAAATTCTGCTGCACCAGCTCGATAATGAGCTGGGAGCTTTCCGTCTGCAGAAAGCTGGAAACCTCCTTTTTGCACTGGAAGGCCATCCGGTGCAGCTGCTGCTGCAGGTAGGTGTTTTCTCCCGTCAGGATGAGGGGATAATCAAAAACCGTGGCCAGCGGCACCGAGGCGCGCTGGGCCAGGGGATGCTCCGGCGAGGCGATAAAGACGGCGTTTTCCCGGTGGCTGGCGGCGCGCACGCAGTCCTGCGCGGCAGCCTCCCCCAGGGTGAAGATCATATCCACTTCGTTGTGGTGCAGCATCTCCACCAGCGGGGCGGTGACAGCCAGGCGGATGCGCACCGACACCTGCGGATACAGCTGCCGGTAGCGGCCGATGACCGCCAGCAGCAGGGAGTGCATGATGGATTCCACCACCCCGATGCGCAGGGTGCCCCGGATGGCGGAGCGGTCCTCCTGGCCCAGGGTCTTCATCTGCTTTTCGATCTGGAAGATCTGGTTGGCGTAGGCCGTCAGCTGCTGGCCGTAAACGGTGAGCATGTTCTTTTTGCCGATGCGCTCAAAGAGGGGCACGGCCAGCTCCCCTTCCAGCTGCTGGATCTGGGCGGTGATGGTGGATTGGGCGTACCCCAGTTCCTCCGCTGCCTTGGTGTAGCTGCCCAGCTCCGCTACCCGCAGAAAACTGTAAAGATTCCTCAATTCCATAGGGTTCACCTTGCATCAATAAATTTGATTTATCTTATTAAAACTATCAATTTTACAAAAGCATCTCTTTGGGCTATAATCAGTAGCACAAGGCAGACGGCCTTATTGTTCTGATTTTAACACAGCCCGTCCGGAAACGCAAACCAAGGCGGAAAATTTATCCCGGGCGGCGGGGAAGGAAGAGGATGCACGTTGTCTGAAACGAAAGTCATGACCGCCGAAGAGGCGGTGGCCGCCTTTGTCCACGACGGCGACTGCCTGGCGCTGGGGGGATTTTCCACCAACCGGCGGGCCTATGGCCTGGTGCGGGAGATCATCCGCCAGAAAAAGCGCGGCCTTTGCCTGGAGAGCGGCTCTGCCGGCGGCGACGCCGACATGCTCATCGGCGCGGGCTGCGTAGCGGTGATGAATATCAGCTATATCGCCAATTCCGGCTTCACCATGGTGTGCCGGCGCTTCCGCGATGCGGTGGAAAAGGGCACCCTGCCGGTGGAGGATTACTCCCTGGATGTGCAGACCATCGCTTATCACGCGGCGGCGCTGGGGCTCAGCTATGTGGCGGTGAAGAACATGCTGGGCTCCGACCTGGAAAAGGAGTGGGGCATCTCGGAAGAGGAGCGCAAAAAATACCCCAAGCTGCCGGCGAAAAAATTCGTGATCGCCGAGGACCCCTTCCATCCCGGCAGCCGGCTGTGCCTGGTGCCGGCCCCGCAGATCGATGTGGCCTGCATCCATGTGCAGAAGGCCAGCCCCAGCGGCATCTGCCGCATCGAGGGGGCGGGCTTCCAGGATGAGGACATCGCCATCGCCGCCCGGCACACCATCGTCTCCTGCGAAGAGCTGGTGGACGACGAGGAGATGCGGGCGGATCCCAATGCCAACACACTGCCTGGGCTGTGTGTCAGCGCCGTGGTGCCCATGCGCTGCGGCGCGCACCCATCCCAATGCTATGGATATTACGACTACGACCCGGCGGCCATGATCGCATACGACAAGGCCAGCCGCACCCAGGAGGGCTTTGACGCCTTCGCGGAAGAATACCTGACGCTCAGCCATGAGGAATACCTTGCCCGCATCGGGGAGGAGCATCTGGCCAGCCTGAGGGTGCATCCCGGCTGCGGCTATGTGCCCGGCCTGCGCAGAAAGTGAGGGCGAGAGAATGAACTGCACCTATAAACAGATGATGGCGGTGGCTCTGGCCCGCGAAATCGAGGACGGCAAAACCTATATCATCGGCACCGGCCTGCCGCTCATCGGCGGCAGCCTGGCCAAAAACACCCACGCGCCCCATGCGCGGCTGATTTTTGAGACGGGCATCCTGGAGGGGAACCCCCAGGAGGTGCCCACCAGCGTTTCCGATCTGCGGTTAAACTATCAGGCTTCGGTGCTTTGGCCTCAGTTCCGCTATTTCGGCTATCAGACGCTGGCGGCGGCCAGGGGGGAGATCGACGCCGGCTTTTTGGGCGGGGCGCAGATCGACCCCTACGGCAACCTGAATTCCACCTGCATCGGCGATTACCGGCATCCTGCCACCCGGCTTTCGGGCTCCGGCGGGGCCAACGGCATCGCCACCTACTGCGATACGGTGATTATCATGAAGCATGAGAAACGCCGCTTTGTGGAAAAGGTGGACTACTGCACCAGCCCCGGCTGGATCGACGGGCCGGACGGCCGCGCCCGCCACGGCCTCAACCCGGAAAAGGGCCCCCGTGCCGTCATCACCCAGTATGGGGTGTTCCGCTTTGGGGAGCAGGATAAGCGTATGTACCTGGCGGAGATTTTCCCCGGCATTTCGGTGGAGACGGTTTTGGAAAACACCGGCTTTGCGCTGGATGTGAGCCGGGCGGTGGTAGCCCGGGAGCCGTCGGATGAGGTTATCCGCATTCTGGAGGAAAAAGTGGACCCCGCCCGCCTGATGACCTGACGGGCTTGTTGGAAAAAGGGAAGGGATGATAACGTGAAGATCACAATCAATGCCCATTGGTGCAAAAAGTGCGGCATCTGTGCCGCCTTTTGCCCCAAAAAGGTGTTCGACCTCGGGGAGGATGGCGCCCCCAGCGCCGCCCGCCCGCAGGAATGCATCGGCTGCCGGCTGTGCGAGATGCGCTGCCCGGACTTTGCGATCAAGGTGGAGGAATAGGCCATGGGAGAACTGAGATTCATGCAGGGCAACGAGGCGATGACCGAAGGGGCCATCGCAGCGGGGGCCCGGTTTTACGCGGGGTATCCGATCACCCCGTCCAGCGAGGTGGCGGAAACCTCCGCCATCCGCCTGCCCCAGGTGGGCGGGCTCTATGTGCAGATGGAGGATGAGATCGGCTCCATCGCCGCCCTCATCGGGGCGTCCTGCGCCGGCAAAAAGGCCTATTCGGCCACCAGCGGCCCGGGCATCTCCCTGATGGCGGAAAACCTGGGCGTGGCGGTGATGGGGGAAATCCCCATCGTCCTCATCGATGTGCAGCGCTCCGGCCCCAGCACGGGGCTGGCAACCAAGCCGGCCCAGGGGGATGTGATGCAGGCCCGGTGGGGCACCCACGGCGACCACGGCATCATCACGCTGACCCCGTCCACCGTGCAGGAGTGCTTCGACCTGATGGTCACCGCCTTCAACTATGCCGAGCGCTACCGCACGCCGGTGATCTTCCTGGCGGATGAGATCATCGGCCACCTGAAGGAGCAGGTGATTCTGCGCAGCCCGGAGGAGATCACGGTGGAAAACCGCAAAACGCCCACCTGTGACCCGAAGGACTACCGCCCCTATGCCTACGACGGCGGCATTGCGCCGCTGGCCGCCTATGGCAGCGAATATGTCTTCAAGGTCAACGGCAGCATGCATGACGAGATGGGCCGGCCCTGCTCCAAGGCGGATAACGCCGACCGGGTCATCCGCCATCTGACCGACAAGATCGAGGCCCACCGGGACGAGATCGCCCTGGTGAAGGAATATGAGATGGAGGACGCCGAGTATGTGATCATCGCCTACGGCGGCGTGGCCCGAAGCGCCCTTTCCGCTATGAAAAAGGCCCGCAGCCAGGGCAAAAAGGTGGGCGTGCTGCGGCTGATCACCCTCTGGCCGGTGCCCGAGCGGCAGATCGCCGCGGTGATGGCAAAGGCCAAGGCGGTGGTTGTGCCGGAGATGAACCTGGGCCAGTATATCGGCGAAATCAAAATGCGCAATCCCCGGGGTATCCCGGTGGCGGGCGTCAACCGGGTGGACAGCTACCCGATTCAGCCCGCGGAAATCCTGGCCAAACTTGAGGAGGTGGCAGACTGATGCTGCAGGATTATTTACTTACGGAAAAGCTGCCCCATTTCTGGTGCTCCGGATGCGGCAACGGCATTGTGCTGCAGGCGATTCTGCGCAGCATCGACAAGCGCCATTGGACCCGGCAGGAGACGGTGATCGCCACCGGCATCGGCTGCTGGGGCAAGGCGGATGACTATGTGACGACCAATTCCTTTCACGGCACCCACGGCCGGGCGCTGGCCTTTTCTACCGGCATCAAGCTGGCCAACCCGTCGCTGAAGGTATTCACCCTCATGGGGGATGGCGACGGCATCACCATCGGCGGCAATCACCTGATTCATGCCGCCCGCCGCAATGTGGATCTGGTGGCGGTGATGGTCAACAATTTAAACTACGGCATGACCGGCGGGCAGTACTCCGGCACCACCCCCAAGCACGCCTTTACCAAGACCTCCCCTTACGGCCATGTAGAGCAGAATTTCGACGTCTGCCAGGTGGTCAAGGCGGCGGGCGGCACCTTTGTGGCGCGGGCCACCGTCTATGATGTGGTGCAGCTCAACCAGCTGATCGACAAGGCGGTGGATCACAAGGGCTTTTCCTTTGTGGAGGTGATCTCCCCCTGCCCGACCCACTTCGGGCGCTCCAACAAAATGCCCAGCGCCCCCGCCATGATGCGCTGGATCAAGGAGAACACCATCCCCAAGGCCAAGGCGGACCAGATGACCCGGGAAGAGCTGCGGGGCAAATTTGTCACCGGCATTTTTGAGGATACCGAGCAGGAGGATTACAGCACCGCCTATCAGCGGGTCATCGACAGCCTGAAGGAGGAGAAGGCATGAGTACGGAAAAACAAATCATCATCAGCGGCGTCGGCGGCCAGGGCATGATCCTCTGCGGCACCCTGATCGCCCAGGCGGCGGTGCTGCACGACGGGCGCCGGGCGACCCTCTCCTCGGAATACGGGGTGGAGACCCGCGGCACCTTTGCCAAATCCGACGTGATTATCAGCGATGAGGAGATTTACTTCCCCGACGCGACCGAGCCGGACCTGGTGCTGTGCCTGGCGCAGCCGGCCTATGAGCGCTATGCCGGCACCCTGCCGCCCGATGTGCCCCTGGTCTACAATACCGACGAGGTCACCCCCCGTGAGACCGGCGGCCGCCAGCTGGGTGTCGCCATCGACCATCTGGCCAGGCAGCTGGGCAACCCGGCCACGGCCAATATCATCACCATGGGCATTGCGGCAGGCCTGCTGGATGCCGTGACCCCGGAGGGCGCCAAGGCGGCTATTGCGGGATTTTTCTCCAAAAAAGGGGAGAAGGTCATCGCCCTCAATCAGAAGGCCTTTGAGGAGGGCCTCAAGATCGGCAGGGAATTGAAGAAGTAAGCTTGCTACCTCCCTAAATCAGAAAGACCGGCCGTTTTGAGGTGGGCCGGTCTTTCTTATCTTGCTAAAGGAGTTATTCGCATGACGGTTTGGACAATCATCGGCATCATCCTGGTGCTGGCATTGATTATCGGCATCGGGCTGTATTCCGGCAAAAAGGTGCATGGCGCCGGGGATTTTCTCACCGGCGGCGGCAAGGCGGGGCCGTTTCTGGTCTGCGGCGCCCTGATGGGCAGCCTGGTCAGCAGCCAGGCCACCATCGGCACCGCGCAGCTGGCCTTCCATTACGGCTTGGCGGCCTGGTGGTTCACCCTGGGGGCGGGCATCGGCTGCCTGTTTCTGGCGCTGGGCTACACCCGGCCTTTGCGCAGGAGCGGCTGCGTCACCGAGCTTGGCATCATCTCCCGGGAATACGGCGCTCTGGCGGGCAGCCTGGGCTCCATTTTGTGTTCCATCGGCATCTTTTTGAGCGTGCTGGCCCAGGTGGTGGCCTGCTGCGGGCTGGTGACAGTGCTGTTTCCCAGCATCTCCATGCCGGTGGCGGCGGTGCTCTCCATTGCGGTGATGTGTTTTTATGTGATCTTCGGCGGCGCCTGGGGCGCCGGGATGGGCGGCGTGTTGAAACTGGTGCTGCTGTATGTTTCCTCCGTGGTGGGCATGGCGGTGGTGCTGGTGCTCAGCGATGGGCCCACAGGACTATTGGGGCAGCTCAATACCCTGCTGGCGGGGACGGACCTGGGCATGGTGCAGGCCGCCGATGGCCTGGCCAACCTGCCGGACAGCCAGGCAGTGGCGGGCAGATTCCTCAACCTGGTAGCCCGGGGCAAGATGACGGATATCGGCTCGGGCATTTCGCTGCTGCTGGGGGTGCTTTCCACCCAGACCTACGCCCAGGCCATCTGGAGCGGCAAAACCGACCGGGCGGCCAAACGGGGGGCGCTGCTTTCCGCCTGCCTGATCCCGCCGCTGGGCATCGCGGGCATCCTGATCGGGATGTTCATGCGTGCTCATTATGTCACCCAGGCGGAGGTGGATGCCCTGCTTGCCGCCGGGCTGCCTGCGCCGGATCTGCCGGTGATTGCCAATACCATTCAGGTGTTCCCCACTTTTGTGACGCACTTTTTGCCGCCGCTGTTTGCGGGGATTGTGCTGGGCACGCTGCTGATTACCGTGGTGGGCGGCGGCGCCGGCTTGTCCCTGGGCATGGCGACGATTTTGGTCAAGGACATTTACAAGCGTGTGACCCACAAGCTGGATACCCCCGCCCGGGAGCTGCTGGCCACCCGCGGCACCATCGCCATGATTCTGGCGGCAGCGGCGGCCGTGGCGGCCATGGTGCCCAGCCAGACGATCAACGACCTGGGCTTCCTCTCCATGGGGCTCAGAGGGGCGGTGGTGTTCATGCCCATGAACTGCGCGCTCTGGCTCAAGGGGAGGATTTCCCCCTCCTGGATTTTGGCCTCCATCCTGCTTTCGCCGCTGGCCGTATTGGCGGGCAAGCTGCTGGCGCTGCCGGTGGACCCTTTGTTTATCGGGATGGGCGTTTCCATCCTTTGCTGTCTGACAGGCGCTGT
>CAJFPC010000046.1 GCA_904398325.1 Candidatus Neoruminococcus faecicola
CAGCCCCGCCGGACAGCTTATTTATATTAACACAGGCGCAAATGGATGTCAATACCTTTTTTGAGATTTTTTTCGTTTTTTCTTTTTCCTCCATTGCAATTTGCCGGGCAGCTTGCTAAAATAGGTATGAACTAAAGAGAAAAAACGGCAAAATCATCGCGAAAAGGAGGAATTCGCATGCCGATCAAGATCCCGAATGATCTGCCCGCTGCTCGGATTCTGGAAAATGAACACGTCTTCTATATGACGGAGGAACGGGCCCTCACACAAGACATCCGCCCGCTCAAAATTCTCATTCTCAATTTGATGCCGAAGAAAATCGAAACGGAAACTCAAATTCTTCGCATGCTGGGCAACAGCCCGCTGCAGGTGGACGTGGAGCTGATCCAGGTCAAAAGCCACGTCTCAAAAAACACCCCGGCGGAGCACATTTTTAAATTCTACAAGACCTTCGACGAGGTGAAGGGGGAAAAATACGACGGCATGATCATCACCGGCGCCCCGGTAGAGCATCTGGAATATGAGGAAGTGGACTACTGGCAGGAGCTGTGTGAAATCATGCAGTGGAGCAAAACCAACGTCTACTCCACCTTCCATATCTGCTGGGGGGCCCAGGCGGCGCTCTATTACCACTATGGCATCCCCAAATACCCGCTGCCCAAAAAGATGTTCGGCGTCTTCCCCCATGTGATCCACCAGCGGCGGCATCCGCTGACCCGCGGATTTGACGAGAAATTCTACGTTCCCCATTCCCGCCATACCGAGATCAAGGTTTCGGATGTGGAAAAGGTCCCCGAGCTGGAGGTGCTTTCCACCTCGCCGATCAGCGGCTTTTATCTGGCCGCCAGCCGGGATGGGCGCCAGGTGTTTGTCATGGGCCATTCGGAATATGACCGCATGACCCTCAGCGACGAGTACTACCGGGATCTGGAAAAGGGCCTGCCCATCGAGATCCCCTACCACTACTTCCCGGAGGATAACCTGCAGAAGGCGCCGCTGTATCTCTGGCGCGCCCACGGCAACCTGCTCTACCGCAACTGGCTCAACTTTTTTGTCTACCAGCGCACCCCCTACAATCCCCAGGATATCAAATAAGTTCCGGCAAAGTTAAAAAGCAGAGGCCCCAGGGGCCCCTGCTTTTTTCTTTGCCCGTTTCAGGCCGCGGCCTGGGGGCTTTCCACCCGGCCGGTGGGGCCGTCTGCATCGTAGCTGGTGAAATAGGCGCTCTCCAGCGTGAAGGTCTTATCGTCAAAGGAAAGCTCCCGGATGTGCAGGGTATAGGTCTTCTGCAGCACAAACTCCTGCACCTCGCCCATAAACTTGCTGATATCATAAAACCCGATGATCGCGGTGATTTCATCCCCCTCCTGCTGATAAGCCAGCAGCTGAGCCGCCCGCAGCCCGTCCAGGTTGGCGCTGATGCGGGTGACATAGCAGTCGTTTTCCGCGTCATAGCCCAGCGGCACATCGGCGTAGCTGGTATTGATCATCTGGCTGCCAAAGGCCGCCACCGGATCA
Source organism: Candidatus Neoruminococcus faecicola (assembly GCA_904398325.1). GTDB lineage: Bacteria > Bacillota > Clostridia > Oscillospirales > Ruminococcaceae > Neoruminococcus > Neoruminococcus faecicola. The sequence continues at coordinate 1,519 of CAJFPC010000046.1, forward strand.
AAATCGCCGGTGCCGAGGTAGGTTTCCAGCTGGCTGCGGATAGCGGAAATGGGGATGCGCCAGACGCCGTTTTCCGCATCCTGCCAGTCGGCATAGCGGTCGGTGCCGGTGATAAAGCTCAAATAGCTGTTGAGAAAGGTGAAATACTGGTACTTGGTGCGGTCATCCAACTGGGAGGCCGACTGGAACGCCATCACCGGATCGGTCATGTTGATCTCCAGCGAGGTGGCAAACCCCAGATAAAACTGCTGGTGGGCATCCAGGCTCATGGTATCCAGAAACTCCGCGTCGGCATAGTTGACCGATTCGATGTCCTCCGCCTCTTCTTCCTCCTCATCGCTGCTCTCGCCGGGCACCGGGGCGGCGTCTTCCCCGCCCGATGCCGAGACGCTGCCGCTGATGATCGCGGCCGCGGGGGCCTCCTCTTCCGAACAGGCGGTCAGCATGCAGGCCGCTGCCAGCACCGCCGCCAAAAAAGCGCTTAACCGTTTCACTCGCGTTTCCCTCCCTGCGATGTTACCGCCAGGCGTTCCACCAGCTGTTCGTCCGGGTCCACAATGGCGGTCTGGTATCCCTGATAGGTGACCATCCCCGGCTTTGCGCCGGGAATTTTCTTGACATTCTTTATGATAACATAATCCACCGGCACTTTGGAAGAGTTTCTCGCTTTGGAATGATACGCCGCAATCACGGCGGCCTCTTCGATGGTGCGCTCAGGGATGGGCCCGCCCTGGCTGACCACCACCGTGTGGGAGCCGGGGATCTTCTGGACATGCAGCCACAGGTCGTAGTTGCGGCTTTCCCGCAGGGTGAGGCGCTCATTCTGCAGGTTGTTGCGCCCGCAGTAGATGGTGTACCCGTCGCTGGAGCGAAACTCCAGCGGGCCCAGGCGCTGGGGCTTCATCCCCCGGGCGCCGCGGACCGGGCGCAGATAGCCCGCCTGGGTCAGCTCCTCCCGAATGGCGGAAAGCTCCGCGTTGGTCTCAGCGCGGGCGAGCGCATCCTGCACCGAATCCAGGTATTCCAGCTCCTGCCGGCCCGAGGCGATCAGCTCCCGCAGCTTTTTCTCGGCGGTATCCGCCTTTTTATATTCGTTATAATACCGGGCGGCGTTCTGGGCCGGGGTATAGCGGGGGTCCAGAGGGATTTCCACCTCGCGCTGGTCCTCGCTGTAAAAATCCACCACCCGGGCGGCCCGGTCGCCCTTCTGCAGCTGGTAGAGGTTGGCGGAGATGAGGTCGCCCTTCCGCTTGAGCTCCTCCCGGTCCTGGCAGCGCTTTAAATCCTCCAGCTGGGCCTGCAGCTTGCGGGCCACCCGTTCGCAGGTGATGTTCAACAGCTTGTGCAGGTCGGCGGAGCGCTGCTTCATCCGCTCCATGATGTCCCGCCCGGCAAAAAACGCGTCCGCCAGGGCGCTGTAGCTTTCATAGGGCACGCACCGGGCCTGGGAGCCGTACTGCTTGACCTCAAAAAAGATGAATTCCATCGGCTTGCCGGAGGCGTCCAGCAGCATGGTGGGCTGGCCCTGGCCCTCCAGCACCCGCCGGATGCGTCCCAGGCCCCGCTCCAGGCGCAGGCGCTCCTCAGCGGTGAGGGTGTCAAAGGTGGCCTCCCGGCCCAGGGCAGCGTCATAAGCGATCTCCCGCGCCACCAGGGGGGAGACGCCCTCCACCGTGTTCAGTACCGCCTTGGCCAGGGGCAGGCTTCCGCTTTCGGCAATGCGGGCCAACGCCTCCCGGGGGGAAGCGGCGGCCAGATTGAGCTTGCCGCTCTGGGGCGGCAGCGTGTAGGCCAGGCCCGGCAGCACCTGCCGCACCGACGAGGTGGTCACATCCACCCGCTTGATAGCGTCCACAATGCGGCCGCCCTCGCTGAGGATCAGGTTGCTGTGCCGGCCCATGATCTCGGCGGAAAGGGTCAGCACCACCGGGTCGCCCAGCTCATTGGTAGCCTCGAAATCCAAAAAGAGAATGCGGTCCAGATGGTGCTGCCGCACCGCCGCCAGCCGCGCGCCGGAAAGCTTTTTGCGCAGCAGCATGCAGAACATGGGCGGGTTCTGGGGGTTTTCCGGGGCGTGCTCGGTGAAATGCACCCGCGGGCTGGAAGCGTTGGCACTGAGCAACAGGCGCCTGGCCCCGCCTCTGGCCCGCAGGGTGAGGATCAGCTCCTCCCGGGCGGGCTGATGGATGCGGTCCACCCGGCTGTCGGTGCAGGCGGCGATCTCCTCTTTGATTTTAGATAGAAAAATGCCGTCAAAAGCCAAAAATAAGTCCTCCTCTATCCCTTACACCGTCCGGGCGGTGTTGCCGCCCGACTGGCAGGGGACGATCTCCACCTCCGGGAAGGCGGCCTTCACCGTCTGCTCCAAAAGGGGGATCACAATATTTTCCGTATCGAAATGCCCGGCGTCGATGAGGGTGAGGCCCAGCTGCCGGGCCGTGATAAACTGGTCGTGCTTGACATCCCCGGTCACCAGGGCCTGGGCGCCCTTTTGGAGGGCCTTTCGGATCATGGAGCCCCCCGCGCCGCCGCAGACCGCAATCCGGCGGATGGTGCATCCCCCGTCGGCATAGCGCACCGCCGGGCAGGAAAGGGCCTCCTTGACAAAAAGCGCCAGCTCCTCCGGCTCGTAGGGATGCGCCGGCGCCCCCACCCGGCCGATGGCCAGCGGCCGGCCCGCGCCCAGGTTGGCGGTCACCGAGAAGGCCGGCTCCTCATAGGGATGCGCGGCACGCATGGCGGCCAGCACCTGCCCCCGCAAGGCGGCAGGCGCCACCATCTCCAGGCGGATCTCCCGCACCTGCTCCAGGCAGCCCTGCCGCCCGATGGCGGGATGGGCCCCCTCCAGCGGCTCAAAGGCGCCCTGCCCCGCCGCCATGAAGGAGCACCGGCGGTAATTGCCGATGGCGCCGGCGCCGGCCCTGGCCATCGCTTCCGCCACTGCCGGGGCGGCCTCCTCCGGCACAAAGACGGCGATCTGGTCATATTCCTCCCGGCCGAATTCCTCCAGCGGTTCCAGGCCGGTGAGGGCCAGCCGCCGGGCCAGCACCTCGTTGACCCCGCCGTAGGCCGCATCCAGATTGGTGTGGGCGCAGACAATGGCAATGCCCGCCCGCACCGCGTGATAGGCCACCTCCTGCGGCGTCACCGACCGCAGGGGATGAAAAATCACCGGATGATGGGTGAGGATCATCTGGCAGTCCTTCTGGGCGGCCTCCCGCACCACGTCCATCGTGGCGTCCAGGGCGGCCATCACCCGGCGCACCGGGGCCTCGCGGTCCCCGCAGAGGAAGCCGCTGTTGTCCCAGTCCTGCGCCAGGGAAAACGGCGCGATCCGGTCGATTTCGCGATAAATGTCTCCCGCTGTTGTCATGTTCCTTCCTCCCCGATCCAGCGGCGCATTTGGGAGAGCGCCGCCTCATATTCCTGCGCCCGGGCATGCTGCCCGGCGCGGCGCAGGCCGAAAATCCGTTTTTCCAGCGTGCGGCACTGGCGGCTCAGATAGGCGGCGCGCTCAGGCGTATGCGCCTCCATCACCCGGCCCGCCCACAAAGCGAGGGCGTCGGGATGCCTTTTTACCCCGTCATACCGCACTGAAAGCACCGTATAGCTCCTGCCGGCCTGGATCACGCAGTCCTCCGCCAAAATGGCAAAGCCGCCCCCGGCCAGCCCGGCCCGCAGCTCCTCTGCCCGGGTCATGGGCTGCAGCAAGAAGAGAAGGCCCGCATCCCGGCTGAAGGGGCAGCGGTCTATCAGCTGCCAGATCAGCTCCCCGCCCATGCCGGCGAGGACGATCACATCCGCCTCACCGGGGGCAAGGGCCTCCAGCCCATCCCCCAGCCGGTAGGAGATACGCCCCCGCAGCGCGGCGGGCAGCTTCTGCCCGCTGGCACGGGCGGCCGCCAGAGGGCCGGGGCGCAGATCCGCCGCCACAGCGGACTGCACCCGGCCTGACGCCACCAGCGCCGTAACCAGATGCCCGTGGTCGGTGCCGATATCCGCCAGGCGGCTGCCCTGCGGCACCAGTGAGGCGATCAGCCCCAGCCGCCGGTCGGTCAGTGGATATTCCATGCCTTCCCTCCCTTGCAAAGCAAAGGAGCCTGCCGGCGGCAGGCTCCCCGTTTTTTTAAAACTCCAGGTTGAGCTGCGCCACCAGGCGCTCACAATCCACCCCATGGACCATACAGGCCTGCTCCACCGTCTCCCCGCGGGAGGCCGGGCAGCCCAGGCAGTGCATCCCCATGGCCAGGAAATACCGGGCGGACTCGGGATAACGGTCCAGGATATCGCCGATCAGGGTGTCTTTGGTGATTTTCTCTTGCATCTTGCAAACATCCTTTCTGTTAAAAGGCCCGCAGGCCTAACCACTCTTGCAAGGCTTATTATAAACTGCCGGCGGCATTTATGCAAGCGGCAAAAACGGGAGCCGCACCGCGGCCCCCGCGCCCTGCTCACGCACCCAGGTCAAAATAGCTGCCCTGGGTGTTATAGCGGATATACTGGCGGATGCCCGCCTCTTCGGCAGCGGCGATCTGTGCCGACACATCCGCGGCGGTATAGGCCCGCCCGGCGGCGTCATACTCCTGCACCAGCACCAAAAGGCGGGTGCCCTCCGGCACCTGGGGCAGCGCCGCCGCCAGGGAGGCAACCACCGTCTGCTCCGGCGTCGAGGCGGGGGCCTCCAGATAGGTCTCCCCCACCGTCAGCGCGTAGGTGTACTGGCTGGGCATGACGCCCAGCATCAGGCTGTCCCCGATCATGGCCACGGGGGAGGCGCCGTACACCAGCGAGGAATCCCCCACCAGCGCCGACACCGGCAGATACAGGCTCAGCCGGGCCCCGGCCTCCAAGGCGGCATTCTCAGCCTGCCGCACAAAGGAGGCGAGGATGTCGATCTGGCTGACGCCGCCGGTCTCGCCGAACTCCATCAGGTTCTGGTAGCCGCTGCCGGGGAACTGCACCCCCTCCAGGACGATTTCCCGCACGCCCTGGGCGGCGGCTTCCTCCACCAGCTGGGTCAGGTATTCCCGCGCCGTATCGGAATAGGGGTTCAGCCAGGGCTGGCCGCCAGCCTCCAGGGTATTATCCAGCCAGTTGACCTGGCCGCCCTGGTATTTGATGGCGGCATCCGGCAGATTGCGGGCGGCGGCAGGGTCCCGGAAGGCGTAAATCCGCCCCACCGGCTCCAGGCCCGCCGCGCGGATCTCCCCGCACACCGCTTCCAGATCCACCGCCTGGGCGCTGACAGACTGGGCGGAGGCCGCCAGCTCCAGCTGGGACTGATAGGTCACCGTGCCGTCGGCGGTTTTCAGATCAAAATACACGGCGTTGACCGCGTCGGGATCCAGCCCCGCCAGAAACGCCTGCCGGGCGGCGGAATCCATCAGGACGGAAGCCGGCAGGTACACCCCCCGGAGCTCCTCCGGCGCGGCCGTCTCCTCCAGGTCGGAAGCCCCCGCCTGGGAAAGCCCCGGCGCCTGCGCCTGCGAAGAGGAAGTCTCCCCCTCCGGCCGGCCGGCCAGATAATCCGCCACGCCATTATAAACAAACCACCCCGCCAAAAAAGCGGCGACCAGCACCGCCGCCCCGGCAGCAATCATCAGCAGCTGCCGCGGCAGATTGGAGCGGTAAATGCTCTTATACCGTTTAATTTTGCGATTTCTAGCCATGGGAATTACCTCATTCCAGCATTACTGTGGCAGGGGATGGCCGGTCAGCCCATAAATCGCCAGGGAAACCAGCCCCAAATACAAAAACAGCACCGGCATCCCCCGGAAGGAGGATGGCACCGCACAGCGCTTGAGCTGGTGCTTGGCCTCATCCACCAGGCAGAGCGCCGCTGTAAAGCCGATCCCGGTGCCCAGCCCGTAGCCCAGCGACTGCGCCAGGGAAAACCGCTGCACCGCCATCAGCATCAGCGTGCCGAACAGCGCGCAGTTGGAGCATGCCGTGCCCAGCAGCCGCCGGATCTCGAGCAGGCGGGGCCGGCCCAGCTTGCCGAACACAAAATAGCAGGCCAGATAAATCAGGCAGATCACCGCAAAAAACGCAGTGGGCCGCAGATAATTTAAGTACGGCCGGCTGCCCAGCATATTGCTGACCGCCCAGGTGATGCCGGAGGAGAGCACCGTCATCCCGGTGAATACCCCGCCGAACAGCAGCGTATCCGCTATGCGCCGCGGCTGGCCGCCCAGATAACTGAGCCCCAGCGCCCGGGCGAACAGCACGTTCTCCGCGGCAATGGCCGCAATGCTGTAAAAGAAAAAGTTAAGCAGCGTCTGCCACATCACCATTCACCCCGTTTCATCCTGCGGCGCCATAGCAGCGGCCGGCGTTCCTCCTTCGGCTGGTCCCGGCGCAGCAGCACCACCAGCACCACCCGGTGCAGCCAGCGCATGGCGCCGGCGATCATCCCCAGCAGCACAAAGCCGAAGAAGGGATAATACGCCCCCGAGAAGGAAAGGCCCCCGAACAGCTCCTCCTGGAAGAAGGCGCCTCCCACCAGTACCCCGCGCACCAGGCCCATCAGCAGGCAGATCAGCACAAAGCCCGCCAGATGCCACAGGGCAAAGCGCAGCGGCCGCCCGGGGGAACCCGCCTCCTCCCAATGGTCGATGGTCAGATAGAGAAAGGAGTTCATGGGGATCAGGTAAAAATAAATCCCCATGCTGGAAAACACCGTGGGCATCAGCCATTCGCCGGCCCAACGCACCGCCATCAGCGCCGCGAAGGCCACCGCCCCATAAAACACCGGGGAAAAGGGCGCCGGGATGCGCCGGCCGATCAGCCGCCGCAGCAGCAGCACCGGCAGCGACACCAGCACCATAGAGGCGGCGATAAAGGCCGCCGAATTCAGCGAATAGGTGGATACCACCAGAAACGGCAGTGAAAGCGCGCTGGTGACCACCGGGTTTTTCCACGTGAGATTGCGAAGCCAGCCGGTACGGCGGGTATAGGCTTTACACCTGTCCAGTTTCAAGGATCTTCCTCCTTTTTCTGGAATGCAGCCGCTCGTTGAGGCGGTCGATGGGATAAACGAAGGCGTTGAGCAGCAGGATGGCGAAGACGCAGCTGTCCTCAAAGCCGCCGAAGCGCCGGAACAGCATAATGACCACCCCCGCCGCTGCGCCATAAAACACCTTGGAGGAGCTGCGCTTGGGGCTGGTGACCGGGTCGGTGATGAGGAACACCGCCGCAAACAGCAGCATGCCGCTCATCATCTCATAGCCGACCGAGGCGCCGCGCCCCAGCCCCGCCCGCGGGAACAGGAAGGCCATCAGCGCCGCCGTAGCGAGAAAGCTGCCCGAGAGGCGCCAATCCACCGTCCTGCGGGCGATGAGGTATACCAGGCACGCCAGGATCACCAGGATATTGGTGGCCCCCATCGGCCCGATGAAGTTGCCCAGCAGCATATCCAGCAGGTCCACCCCCGGGCGGCCATCCATCTGCAGGGCGTAGGCCGCGCTGTGGCCCAGGCCCTCGGTGGCCAGGGCAAAGGCCGGCTGGGAGCTCTGCACCGGCGGATAAGAGAACATCGCCTGCGGCCAGCAGATGGCCGCAAAGGCAAAGCCGCCTGCCGCGGGGTTGAAGATATTCTCCCCCGTGCCGCCAAAGGGCGCCTTGACCACCAGGATGGCAAACAGCCCGGCGGAGATCAGAATGCGGAAATCCACGCTGGCCGGCATCATCAGCGGCAGCAGCATGCCGGTGACCAGCGGGCTGTAATCGCGGAAGTTAACGCTCCCCCTGCCGGAAAAAATCGCCGCCGCCCCCTGGGCCAGGGCGCAGGTCAGCATCGAGATAAGCCCCAGCACCACGGCCCGCATGCCGTAATAATAGGCCGCCATAAAATAGATGGGCAGCAGCTCGCCCATCACATCCAGCATGACGAACTGACTGGTATCTCTGGTGCGGATATGGGGAGCCGTGGAACCGATCAGCTTCATTGCTCTCTCTCCCTCCCGCTCATTCTTCCGGCTCCTGCCGGTTGGAAAATTCAATTCCCCGCGCCGCATAATACTGGGCGGCCTGGCGCACCAGGCCGGCCACCTCCAGCCGGGCGGGGCAGACATAGCTGCAGGTGCCGCAGCCGTCGCACAGATTCAAATCGCACTGCGCAATATCCCGGGTCATGCGGCGCCGGTAGCTGCGCAGAATGAAATAAGGGTTCAGCCCCTGGGGGCACACCTGGGCGCACTTGCCGCAGCCGATGCAGCGGTAGCGGTGGTCCTTCCAATCCTCATAAAACGCCAGCACCGCCCGGGTGGAGGGGGTGACAACGCTTTTTTCCGGATCGGTGAGGGTGATGCCCGTCATAGAGCCGCCGATGATGATCTTGTTGGGCTGCCGGCTGAGGCCGCAGCGCTCCAGCAGCTGCAGGATGGGGGTGCCCAGCGACACCTCCAGGTTGGCCGGCTGGGCCACGCAGCCGCCCGCCACCGTCACAAAAGCGGTGCTCTGCGCCCGGCACTCAAAGGCTGCGCGGTAAAAGGCGATCAGCGCCCCCACCCCGATCAGCCGCTGCGGCCGCTTCTGCTGGCGGGAAAAATTCGTGCGCACCTGGGCGGGATAATGGGTACCCACCCGCTCGATGCGGATGCCATCGATCTGCCGGGGGATGCGCACATCCGCGCCGCCCAAATCCCGGTAAACGGCAAAATACCAGTCATCCGCCCGGATGGCCTTGGCCACCAGCCGCAGGCCCTCCGCCGCCTGATGGGGAAAGGCCAGCAGCGGCGCCAGCTGGCTGCTGATATAGGGCTGGTCGTCAATGCCGTCGCCTGCCACAATGCGGATATTCTTGACAATAAAGCGGCGCAGCTTTTCCGCCAGGGGGCGGCCATCCATCTCATCGATGATGCCGGCCTCCTCCGCGATGGAGAGGATCTCCTCCTGGCTCAGCCCGGTCACCGACCGGGCCGGTTCCCGCTGCAGGCGGACCTCCTGCATGCCGGAAAGAAAGGGCTGCACCCCGCCGGAAAGGGCGGGTTCCTTGTGCTGCTCCAGCAAAACGCCTCTGGAAAATAACGGCAAACCTGCCAGCCTCCTTTCCCTGCGCTCAGCCGCGCAGCCCGCGGATTGCTTCTCCCATCTCGGGCTGGCGGAACAAATAAGAGCCGGAAACCAGCACCGTGGCGCCGTTTTCCCGCACGATGGGCGCGGTGGCGCCGTCGATGCCGCCGTCCACCTCAAACAGGGTGGCCAGGCCCCGCTCCTGTGCCGCCCGCGTCAGCTGCCGGAGCTTAGGCATCATATCCGCCATAAACTTCTGCCCGCCGAAGCCCGGCTCTACCGTCATCACCAGCAGCATGTCCGCCTGCCCCAGATAGGGCAGCGCCGCCTCGGCCGGGGTGCCCGGCTTTAAGGCCAGGCCGGCCCGCTTGCCCAGGCGGTGGATCTCCTCAATGGTGGCAGCGGGGTCGCTGTCGCTTTCCAGATGAAAGGTGATCAGATCCGCACCGGCGGCCGCAAAATCCGGCACATACCGCAGCGGGTCGGAAATCATCAGATGCACATCAAAAAACAGGCCGCTCACCGGGCGCAGGGCAGCCACCACCGGCGCCCCAATGGTCAGATTGGGCACAAAGTGGCCGTCCATCACGTCGATATGCAGCCAATCCGCTCCGGCGGCCTCCACCCGGCGGATCTCCCGCTCCAGGTTGGCAAAATCCGCAGAAAGCATGGAAGGGGCAATGGTAATCATGGCAGGGCTCTCCTTGCAAAATTCGATCGTTTTACTGTTACAGTTTAATGCAAAGCGGGCAAAACGTCAACTAAAACCATGGAAAATGCCGAAAAAACTCGGCTTTTTCCCTTGATTTTACAGTTTATTCGATATTTGGTCACATTTTCTCGCCGGGCGTCCTCTTTGCGGCAAAACAAAAGGGCAGCGCCCCGCCGGGCCCCGCCCCAAAACCAGCGCGCCGCCTCTGGCGCAGGCTCTTTTGCAAAAGCCCGGGCTTTACCTGTGCCGCCGGCACGCCTGTTTCTCTATCCTATGCGGCGGGGGTGTCCGCCGTGCGCCGGATCAGACTAAAGAGTAAACAGCACCTTGGCAAACCAGATGATCCCCGGCACCGTCACAATGGAAAGCAGCGACGACACCGTGATGACCTTGGTGGCAAAATCCGGGTCCTCCCCCACCCTTTCGGCAAACATGGCCACCATAAAGGCGGTAGGGGCGCTCATCTGGGCCGCATGGATCAGCATGACATCCACATCGCTGGCAAACCGCTGCAGCCCCAGCAGCCAGTAAATGACCAGCAGCACCGCCGGGAACACCACCAGGCGCAGCGCGGAAAGCAGATAAACCCGCGCGCTGTCAAACAGGTGCCGCAAACCTGTCGTTGCCAAAAAGGCCCCCAGCACCAGCATGGCCAGGCCGGTGTTCAGATCCCCCAGGTAGGCGCAGGCGCTGGCCAGCGGCGCAGGCAGCCGGATGCTGAACACATACATGGGCACCCCCAGGGCAATGGCCCAGTAAATCGGGGTGGTGGCCAGCTGCTTGAGGGTGATCATGCCGTGGCCCTTGCCCCGGCCGATCTCGGTGATGCCGTGGGTCCAGGAGACGATATTAAAGGCCAGAATATACCCGGTGGCCAGCATGATGCCCTTATCCCCCCAGCCGGCCGCCACCAGCGGGATGCCGATAAAACCGGCGTTGCTGTAGACCACACAGCAGCGGTCGATAGCCTTCTCGATGGTCCATTTGCCGCCGAACAGCAGATACCGCGCCGCCAAAATCGTCAATAGGAACGCCAAAAAGCCCAGCCCCACCGACAGGAAAAAATCGTGCAGCATGGCCGCATCAAAGGGCGCCTGCATGCAGTCCAAAAACATTGCCGGGGTGACGATCAGCAGCAGGATGTCCGTCAGGGAACGGCGCAC
>CAJFPC010000047.1 GCA_904398325.1 Candidatus Neoruminococcus faecicola
ACGGCGTCCCCCATCCCCAGAACGAGAAGGTCCTGACCAATTTCATCCGGTAAACCGGCCCAAAACAAAAAGAGCACCCGCGGGTGCTCTTTTTTCTGCCGATTCTTTAAAAGCCGAAGCTCTTCTCAATATACTGCCGGAAATACTTATAATAGATCGCGCCCCACAGCGGGGTCTTGTCATAATAATAGAGCCGCCCCGCCGTCAGGTCCGCCAGCACCGGCACCTCAAAGGCGGCAAAGTGCTTTTTGGGCCGGCTGCAGGCAAAGGCAACCGCATCCTCCGTCACCTCGGGCGCCGCCAGCACGCTGAAGCTGACCACCCCGTTCTGCAGCCCGCGGGGCAGCCCCGGCGCGCCGGAAAGGGCATACTCCAGGCACTGGGCCGAATAGCGGGCCAGCTGCTCTGCGGTAGCCTGTTCCGCCTGCGCCAAAAAGGAAAACTGCTTGAGCTTGGTAAAAATCCACTTGGCCTCAAAGCGCTCCTCATAATAGAGCGCCGCGCCCATAGGGGTCATCTGCTGGGCGGCAAAGCGCCCGCCCACCAGCTGCCGGTAACGGTCAAACTCCATGGCTCTTCCCTCCTGCTGCCGCTCAAAGAGAATTTAGGAAATTCTCATAGGTGTCGTCAAAATATTTATAGGGCGACGGGTTCCCCCCGTTGGTGCTTTTGCACTGGTTGTCGCTGTATTCCTGCCCCGAGGCCACCAGCTCCCCCAGCGAAACCGGGCAGCCCTGCTCAGCGGCCAGGGTGCAGAAGGCATCCAGCGGGTCCTTGGCATGGCGGGTATCCAGCAGTTTCTGGCGCAGCTCTGGGTCCCGCTTGGCCAGGGCTTCCAACTGATCCAATGATTCAAACAGCGTTGGCATGGTCGATTTCCTCCCTATCCGGTGCAGAGCGCCTTATTTTCTTTATTATAGCACGATCCTTTCCGCCCGGTCAAACGCACCGCCGCCAAAAAAAGGCACAGCCGGCCTCATGGCAAACCGGCTGTGCGGATGATAGGATGAGAAAAGATAGACCCTTGCGGATTTCATTGGTCAGAAGGCCAGCTCCAGCTCCCGGACGCCGTCGGTCACCGCCTGCATATTGGCGAAGCTGGGCGTCGGGAAGGTTCCGCAGCCGTTGGTGATCATCAGGCCCCGGGCGCCGGCGCGGCGCACCACGTCCCTAATCTGGGCCTTGATCTGCTCCGGCGTGCCGAAGGGCAGCATCTCCTTTTCGCTCAGGCCGCCGCAGAGGCATTTTTCCGTCTTGCGGCGGGCATCCTCCAGGGTGGGCGGGATCCAGGTGTCGTGCCAGTTGACGCATTCAAAGGGATACTGCGCCAGGAAATCCCAATAGGTATTGGCCCCGTGGATGTGGTTCATATTAAAGCCGGTTTTGCCCTCAAACACCCGGAACAGCTGCCGGTCATAATACTCGCCGAAGACGCGGTATTCCTCCAGGCTCATATAATCGCTGCTGCAATACCGGGAGGTGAAGAAAAACCCGCCCAGATCCAGCTTCATGGCCTCCTGCATATAGTTGATGGTGGTGTCGGTAACCTTTTGCAGCGCCTCGCGGATCACCTCCGGATAAGCGCGCATATGCTCCAGGGTCTGCTGCACGCCGCCCAGCTCCGCCAGGGTGGTGAAGGGGCTGTTGATGGTCACCAGGTAGGGGATATCCACCCCCCGCTCCTTCTGGAAACGGTCCATATAGCGGTTGAGATCCGCCGTCTTGCCCCACATGCCGTGCTCGGCACTGAGGACGCGCATCCCCTTCCAGTCCTCCGGCGAGCGGATCAGCGAGCGCCGGGCGGCGGTTTTGCGGTCCGGGCTGCCGAAATGCTCCACGCTCAGCCCCCAGTCCTGCATGAAGGCATACTGGTCGGGGCTGACCTTGATCCAGTCAAAGTCGTGGTCCACGGCAATCTGGAGCATGGTCTCCGCATTGTGGATGGGATCCTGGTCCACCTCGGGATAATGGCCCCACACGCAGCAGGGCAGGCGGTCTACTTCTTCCCCCTTCAGAGCGGCGAATACCCGCTCCCGATGGGTCATCTGATCTTTGCTAGACATGATCTTCTCCTCCTTCCGATCTTGTCACGATTGGGATTTTTTCTTGCCCAAGAGCAGATTTTTGATGTCGCCCCAATAGGGCATCACCAAAAATACCACGCAGATGAGGAACAAAACGATGGGCAGGGGCTTGAGGGCCACCTCCCAGAAATTGGTGCGCAGCAATTTCAGCGCACGGCGCAGCTGCAGCTCCGCGTTGCCGCCCAGCACAAAGGCCAGCACAAAGGGCGCCAGCGGGATGTTGGTGCGGGTCATATAATAACCCACCAGCCCGAAGAACAGCACCAGGAACATATCAAAGATCAGGTAGCGGAACGAATATGCCCCCAGGATGGAAAAGCAGCCGATCAGCGGGATCAGCACCGAGTTGGGCACCCGGGTGACCTTGACATACAGCGGCCCGCCGAACAGCCCGATAATCAGGATGAAAAACTGGGCAAAGATGAGGCCGAAGAGCATCCCGTAAATGGTATCGGCATGGACGGTGAACAGCTGCGTGCCCGGCGACAGCCCGTGGATGAGCAGCCCGCCCAAAAAGATGGCGGAGGTGGCGTTGCCGGGGATGGAAAGGGTCAAAAGCGGCACCAGCGAACCGCCCACCACCGCATTGTTGGCTGCGGAAACGCAGGCCAGGCCCTGCGGATTGCCCTTGCCGAAGCTGTCGGGATCCGGGTCGGCGCGCTTGGCGATGTTATAGCTGATGCCAGCGGCCACGGTGGTGCCCGCCGCCGGGATGATGCCCACCACAGTGCCGATCACCGACGCCCGCAGCATGTTGAACATCATATGCCCCAGCTCCTTGAGGGAAAGGAAGGTGCTGCCCTTCATGCTGTCCTTATCCAATACGATGGTGGCGCGGTTTTCCGCTACCAGGATGAAAACCTGCGACACGGCGAACAGGCCCAATACGGTCGGCAGCAGCGGCAGCTCGTCATAGATCTGCACAATGCCGAAGGTAAAGCGGGGCAGACTGGTGAAGCTGTCGATGCCGATCAGGGCGCAGAGCAGGCCCAGGCAGGCGCTCAGCGCACCCTTGAGCATCGCCCCTTTGGAAAGGCCGATGATGATGGTGATGCCCATCATAGTGGCGAGGAACATTTCCAGCGGGCCGAACTGGATGGCGATCTGCGCCAGCGGCGGCGCGATGAACAGCAGTGCCATCGCACCCACCATACCGCCGACAAACGCTGCGATGGTGGTGACGCCGATGGCCTTGGCGCCTTCTCCGCGCACCGTCATGGGATAGCCGTCAAACACCATGAACAGGCTATCCGGCGTGCCGGGGGTGTTGATAAGCACGGCGGTGATGTTGCCGCCGTAGGAACCGCTGACATAAATGGCCCCCAGGGTGATCAGCCCTGTCAAAGGCTCCAGATTGAAGGTGATGGGCAGAAACAGCGCCAGGCCCGTGTCGGCGGACATGCCCGGCAGCGCCCCCAGCAGGGCGCCCACCACCGAACCGATGGTCATCCAGAGCAGGTTGATGGGGGTGAGAGCTTCCATTGCGTACGAGAGCATTTCCATAATGACACCTCCTGCCCTTTCTACAAGATCTTTTCAAACAGGTATCCCTGCGGGATCGGCATGCCGAACACCACATCAAACAGCACAAATACAAAAACCGGCGCAAGAATGGATACCAGGATCAAAGGCTTCTGGCTGCGCTGCCCCAGCAGCCACATGGTGATGTAAAGATATACCGGAGTGGAAAGATAAAACCCCACCGCAGCGATGGCCACAATATAGCAGAACAGCGACAGCGCCATCATCATGGCCCTCCCGGTGCCGGTGAAGTCGTATTCCTCCGCCCGGCCCAGATGCAGCAGGTTCTTAAGCACCAGGATCACCGACAGGGCAATGGCCAGGGAGGATACGAACAGCGGGAATACCCGGGAATCCGGATCCTTAATGCCGGTGGAATCCAGCAGAAACACCACCGCCGTACCGCACAGGAAGATCACGGAAATATAATCATAGTTAAAGCGTTTGACCGCTTTGGGTTTCTCGGACATGGTCTCCCTCCTTTTCTGTCCGGGAGTGGCTCGCAGAGCGCCTTACTCCCAGGGGTCGGTCTCCCACAAAGCCTCCAGGGCGGCGTAGCGCTCCTCCCACTCGGCCTTGACCTCCTCGCCGGTGAGCAGGTCTATGGGCATTTTCAGATCATAGGCCTGAGCCGCGATATCGGGATCCTGAGCGGCCTCGATAAAGCAGTCCTCCAGATACTGGCGGATCTCCTCCGGCATGCCGGCCGGGCCCGCTACCGCGCGCATGTTGGCCGAAACCACGTCGAAGCCCTGCTCCTGGAAGGTGGGCACGTCGGGCAGAAACTCGCTGCGCTCCTGGCCGCCGGTGGCCACGATCTTCACAGTGCCGGCGTCAATATCGGTGGCGGCATCCCCCACCTGCAGGCAGAAGGCGTCCACATGGCCGCCGCGCACCGCGGCGATGGCCTCCGCCTCCGACTCGTAGGCCAGCATGTTGAACTCCACGCCGCCCGCCTCATTGGCGATCTGGGACATGGCCAGGGATTCACTGCCGTTGAGGGAGTTGACCGCAATGGAAAATTCCCCGGGGTTCTCCTTGGCGTACTCCACAATATCGTTTAAGGAATTCCAGGGCGCATCCGGCAGCACGCCGATGGCCGCAGGGTCGGTCATCATATTAAAGATATAGGCGTAGCTGTCCACCCCGAAGCTGTCGATCCCCTTGGAGATGGGCAGCTGCAGCAGGGCGCTCTGCACAAAGCCCAGATGATACCCGTCCGGCTCGGCCTGGGCGATGGCGGTCCAGCCGATCTGGCCGCCGCCCCCTTCTTTGAAAGAGATGACGAACTTGTTGTCAAAATCCTCATTCTCTTCCACCTTGGCAGCCACCAGGCGGAAATACACCTCATTGAGGGAGCCCGGGCCAAAGGGGTAAATCACCTCGATGTTTTCCTCCGGATAGCCGGCAGGCACGCCCTCCGGCCGGTTGGAGGCAGAGGCCGTGCTGCCGGTATCCCCCGTATCCGAGCCGCCGCATGCGGTCATGGAAGTGCAGAATGCCGCCGCAAGCAGCACGCTGAGCAAAGCCCTCTTCTTGCCTTTTAACATGAATATTCCCTCCCGTTTGTCTAAAAATGGTTTTGGCCGGGGGCCTTCCCCAGCCCTCAGGCTAAACCTATCATGTTCCCGGAAAAGGAAGACATTTTTTCTGACAAACCGTTATTTTTTTAGAATAAACCGTTTGGGACAGGGCATAAGGCACGGAATTTTTCCGCGTCATTTTTCTTTTTTGTGGATTTATCACAGGTTCTGCCGTTGCTTGAAAATAAAAAAACGCCCGAAAAGGGCGCTTTTTTCACTGGGAAAGATAATCCCGCAGCTGCCTGGACCGTTCTCTTGCCAGCAAAACACGGCTGCCTCCGGCCATCAGGATGGTTTTTGTGGTATAATCCACCTGCAGGATTTTTTTGGTATTGACCAGATAGCTGCGGTGGGTGCGGAAAAAAAACCGCGGAGCATGGCGTTCAATATGGGCCAGGGAGTCATAAAATTCAAAGCTCTGCTGCAGCGTGCGCACCGTCACCTTTTTATCCTGGGCCTCAAAGTACAGGATGTCGGGATAATACAGGTAGTGGTCGCAGTTCTGCGCCCGGAACTGGAAACGGTCATGGCTCTGCATGCGCATTTCAAAATAATCGGTTTCCATGGCGTCCAGCAGGCTTTCCATCTGCTGGTGGGTCACCGGCCGGCGCAGCATCCGGGAAAAACGGATGCCGATGGGAAAGGGGGAAAACACCTCCTCCGGCTGATGGACGGTGAGCAGGATATAACAGGAGGGGTTCTCCCGGCGGATTTTCACCGCCAGCCGGCAGAATTCCTCTGTCGGCTGGTATTCCACAATAAACAGCGACTCCTTTTTGGTTCCCACGCTTTTCTCCAGGATATGCTCTAGGCTGGCGCCGGTCTCGATCACCCGGCCGTGATGTCCCTGCTGGCACAGGCAGCGCTGGCACAGCTTCACCAACAAAGCAAGATGAGCGGCATCCGAATCCTGAATGTAAATATTGACCACGACGAGTCCTCCATTTTTCTTTAGGATCAATGGCAAGAATCCCGTGTCATCTTACTTTTGACATCACAGTAGCATAAAAAATCCTCATTTACAAGTGCCTTCTCTTTTACCGGGAAGCCGATGACGGTTCACGGATAAAATATGACGGTTTATCCGTTTTTATGCCCATCCTCCGCCGGGTTGTGCTGAAATGGAACCGGCAAGAAACCCGTGCGTCTGACAGAAAAAAGGAGTGAATGCCATGCATGAACTGACTCAATTGATCCGCGAGGACCGCAAGCCTGCCCTGGGCGTCACCGAGCCGGGGGCCATCGCCTATGCCACCGCTGTGGCCAGAAGCTATCTGGCGGGGGAGATCACCTCCATCCGGCTGCGGCTCAATTCCGGGATGTATAAAAACGCCTTTACCTGCGGCATCCCCCATTCCCGCCATGTGGGCAACCTGTATGCCGCCGCCCTGGGCGCCGTCGCCGGCGACCCGAACGGCGGGCTGGAGGCGCTCTCCGGCATCACCGCGGCGGATAACGAAAAGGCGGAGCGCATGGTAAACGCCGGCATCGTCTCGGCGGAAAACTGCGCCATCACTTCGGAAATTTTCATCGAAGCGCAGGTCACCGCCTCAGACGGCACCGCCTGTGTCACCATCCAGGACAGCCACACCCACATCACCCGCATCACAGTAAACGGCCGCGTGGTGGAAGAGCATCCCCGGCTGCATGCCGCCGAAGGGGAAGAAGAAACGCCCCTCATCCACCGCTATACCCTGGCGCAGCTGGCGGAATATGCCCGCACGGTACCCGGGGAGGAGCTGGCCTTCCTGGCGGAATCCTACGCCATGAACATGGCCCTGTTTGAGGAGGGCCTGGCCAGTGACCGGACGCCGTTTCTGCACCAGTTTCTGCAGCTGAACGGCGGGAAGATTTTTTCGGAGGATGAGGTGCTCACCGCCCAGCTGCTCTGCGCCGGCGCCATCGAAGCGCGGGTCATCGGCTTGGATAAGGCCGCTATGAGCATCACCGGCAGCGGCGCCCACGGCATCATCTGCACCATGCCGCTGCTGGCCTGCCAGCAGGTGCGCCATCTGCCCCAGGAGGCGCTCTGGCGGGCCACTGCGCTCAGCTATCTGGTCACCATGTATATTAAGGAATATTCCGGGCGGCTTTCCGCCTTCTGCGGCTGCGCCATCGCCGCCGGCACCGGGGCCGCCTGCGGGCTGCTGCTGCTCTGGGGCCAGGGGGATGACGTCCTGGCAGGCTGTGTGCGCAATATGGCCGCCAGCATCACCGGCATGATCTGCGACGGCGGCAATCAGGGCTGCGTCATGAAAGGCGTCACCGCCGTGGATACCCTCTACCGCGCCGCCTTTCTGGCGGCCAGCGGCGCCGCCATCGACCCCGCGCACGGCATCTGCGGCCCCACGCCGGAGGACACCATGCGCTATATGGGCCGCATCGCCTCCCCCGGCATGGTGGGCACCGAAAAAACCATCCTGGATATCCTCACAGAAAAATCCCGCTGACACCCGCCGATGGGAGGAGGAACGCCTGCAAAAGGGCGTTCCTCCTCCCTTTTTTGCACCCGGATGGTGGCGCAGCGCAGAAATCCATGCTATAATAGCTCACAGGAACCCCCGACCCTGCCGGGCGGCCCAAGGGAGGAAGCAAAATGCACATTCTCATTGCGGATGATGAAGCGATGATCCGTGAGATCATCAAAAAATACGCCCAGTTTGAGGGCATTGAGGTCAGCGAGGCCGAGGACGGCTTTGAGGCCGTGCAGATGGCAGAAAGCCAGCGGTTCGACCTGATTGTTCTGGATATCATGATGCCCCGGCTGGATGGCTTTTCCGCCTGCCGGGAGATCCGCAAGCACACCGACGTGCCTATCCTGATGCTTTCAGCCCGGGGGGAGGAATACGACCGCATCCACGGCTTCGAGCTGGGGGTGGATGACTATGTGGTCAAGCCCTTCTCCCCCAAGGAGCTGATGATGCGCATCCACGCCATCTGCAGCCGCTACGGGCAGAAGGAAAAGCCCGCCCCCAAAAAGGAGATCTATCAATCCGACGGGCTGATGATCGATTTCACCGGCCGGCGGGTCTTTGTCGACGATAAGCAGGTGGAGCTGGCCCCCAAGGAATATGACCTGCTCTTTTATCTGGTGCGCAACCGGGGCATCGCCCTGACCCGGGAAAAGCTCATCAACGACGTATGGGGCTATGATTTTTATGGGGATGACCGCACGCTGGATACCCATATCAAGCTGCTGCGGCGGGACCTGGGCCCTTACAGCGGGCGCATCTCCACATTGAGAGGGGTGGGCTACCGGTTTGAAGAATAAGCCCTCCGCAAAGATCAAATGGAAGGTATTCCTGGCCATGCTGGGGTTTTCCGCCATTCTGCTCCTGCTGCTCTGGGTGCTGCAGATTCTGTTTTTGGATCAGTTTTACCAGGCGATCAAAAGCCGCACCATCCGCCAGATGGGCGACTATATCGCCGAGGACCTGGCCGCAGGAGAAGATTATGCCACCGCACTGGAGGAGTTTTCCCGCCGGACGGATCTGGCGGTGCGCATCCTCTCCCGGGAGGGGGAAGAGTATTATACCGGCGGCGCCCTGCACGGCAGCATCATCGCCGCCATGGATCAGGCCGACATCCAGCGCTGCTATGACCTGGCCAAGGAAAACCACGGCGAAGCGCTGGAAATGTACCAGAAGGAGGACCTGCTCTCCAGAAGCGGCGTTTCCTCCCGGATACCGCCGCGCAGCTTTTCGGTCAAGCACATGGTGCTGGCCCAGATCGCCCACCTTTCCGACGGCAGCGAGGTGCTGCTGCTGATCAGCGCGCCGGTCACCCCGGTGCAGAGCACCGTCTCCACCCTGCAGGTGCAAATGGTGTATATCACCGTTATCATGCTGGCGCTGTCGCTGTCCATCTCCTTTGTGCTGGCCCGCAAGATCGCCCGGCCCCTGGTGCGCATGGGCGAATCTGCCAGGCAGCTGGCCCGGGGGAATTATCAGATCCGCTTTGAGGGGCATGGCTATCTGGAAAGCGAGCAGCTTTCCCAAACGCTCAACTACGCCGCCGGCGAGCTTTCCAAAACCGACGCCCTGCGCCGGGAGCTGATTGCCAACATCTCCCACGACCTGCGCACCCCGCTGACCATGATTATCGGCTACAGCGAGATGATGCGGGATATCCCCGGTGAAAACAGCCCGGAAAATATCCAGACCGTCATCGACGAGGCAAGGCGCCTTTCCAGCCTGGTGAGCGATATCATGGATCTTTCCAAATTCGAGTCGGGGGTGCAGCCCGCCCGGGAGGAAAAGCTCAACCTCACCCATCTGATCCGGGAAATCCTCACCCGTTATAACAAGCTGGTGGAGCAGGACGGCTTTCACATCCAGCTGGAGGCCGGGGAAGATATCTGGGTGACGGGCGATCAGACGCGCCTTTCCCAGGTGATTTATAATCTTGTCAACAACGCCGTCAACTACACCGGCGAAGATAAACTGGTCACCGTGCGCCAGACCCGCCAGGGCAGCCAGGTGCTGGTGGAGGTGATCGACACCGGCGAAGGTATCCCCGCCGACCAGCTGCCCCTGATCTGGGAGCGGTATTACCGGGTGGATAAAACCCACAAGCGCGCCGCCATCGGCAGCGGGCTGGGGCTTTCTATTGTGAGGAGCATCCTGGAGCAGCGCGGTGTGGAATATGGCGCAAAAAGTGAAGAAGGCAAGGGCAGCACCTTCTACTTCCTGCTGCCCGTGACCGAGCCGCCGGCGCCCTGACCGGCCCGGTCCGCCGCCCCAAGCGGGCAGAAAGGAGGCAGACCCATGAACACCACAACCAGCAAAATCTCCGCTTCCAGCCAGGACTATCTGGAGGCCATCTATGAACTGGCGCAAAAATGCCGCCTGGTGCGCTCCATCGATATTGCCAACCGGCTGGGCGTTTCCCGCGCCAGTGTCAACCGGGCCATCGGCGTGCTCAAAGAGATGGGCCTGGTCACACAGGAGCGCTATTCCGACATCGCCCTCACTGAAAAGGGCCTGGAGGAAGCAGCCTATGTCACCCAGCGCCACCAGGTGCTCAAGGATTTTCTGCTGCATGTGCTGGGCGTTTCGGAGGAGCACGCGGAAAAGGACGCCTGCCGCATGGAGCATGTGATCACCAAAGAAACCTTTCAGAAGCTCTGCGCTTTTATGGAAGATTGGAATACCCGTCAAGGAGGAATTAGATGAAGCTGATTTCCTGGAATGTCAACGGCCTGCGCGCCTGCCTGGGCAAGGGCTTTCTGGATTTTTTCAAGGAGGCGGACGCCGACTTCTTCTGCCTGCAGGAGACCAAGCTCCAGGCCGGACAGCTGGAGCTGGAAACCCCCGGCTATGAGCAGTTCTGGTCCTATGCGGAAAAAAAGGGCTACTCCGGCACCGCTGTTTTTTCCCGGCAGCACCCGCTGGCCGTCTCTTACGGCCTTGGCATCGACGAGCACGACCACGAAGGGCGTCTCATCACCCTGGAAATGGAGGAGTTTTTCCTGGTGACGGTGTACACCCCCAACTCCCAGGACCAGCTCAAGCGGCTGGATTACCGCATGAAATGGGAGGAGGACTTCCTCGCCTATTTAAAGCGCCTGGATGAGAAAAAGCCCGTTCTCGTCTGCGGAGACATGAATGTGGCAGCTACCGAAATAGACTTGAAAAACCCCAAAACCAACCGCAAAAACGCCGGCTTTACCGATGAGGAGCGGCAGAAATTCTCCGACCTGCTGGCAGGGGGCTTCACCGACAGCTTCCGGTATTTTTATCCGGAAAAAACCGGCGCCTACTCCTGGTGGAGCTACCGCTACAACGCCCGGGCCAATAACGCCGGGTGGCGCATCGACTATTTCCTGGTTTCCAACCGAATGGCCGGCCGCATGCAGGATGCGATGATCTATGCCGATGTGCTGGGCAGCGACCATTGCCCGGTAGGGCTGCTGCTGCGCTGAAAGCGCCGGCGGACGCAAAGGGGGCACATTAGATGAAAAGAAGCTATCCTGTGGTTTTTACCCCCGCAGAAGAAGGCGGTTTCGTCGCCTATATCCCCGACTTTAAGATCAACACCCAGGGAGAAAACCTGGCCGACGCCATGGAAATGGCCTGGGACGCCATTGGGCTTATGGGCGTCGACCTGGAGGATGAAGGCACCCCCCTGCCGGAACCGTCGGAATCCGCATCCCATGCGGCAGAGGAAATTTTGTCGTTTGTCACGGTGGATTTTACCGAATACCGGCAAAACTGCCTGCCCGGCGCAAAACCCGCTGTGCCGGCCGGTGCAAAAAAGACGGCTCTGGCATCAAAGAGGACCTATTTCGCGGTATTGGAACCAGCTAAAACCGGCGGCTACGGTGTCTACTTCCCTGATCTGTCTGGCTGCACCAGCTGGGGAAAAAACCGCACCGGCGCCCAGGAGAAGGCCGCAGACGCGCTGCGGCTGCATCTGCGCGGGATGGAGCGGGACGGCGACAGCATCCCGGCCCCCTCCCAAACGCCGAAAATCGACCCGGCAACCGAGGCGGGGTTCCTCGTGGCGCTGGTGACGGCCTGACCCGGCGGACGGTGAAATTTTCAAAACCCTCTTGACAAAAGTGAAATTACGTTTTATTTTTATATTACACGAACCAACCACATAGATCCGGGGAGCTTGCCAGAGCAGGCTGAGAGGGGATTGATCATCCCGACCCGAAACCTGATGCGGATAATGCCGACGTAGGGAGTACAGCACCCATAAGCGTAACGAAGGCGTATCCGCAGCGGACACGCCTTTTTTGCATCAGAAAACGGGCTCCCCCCAACCAAAGAGAGGAGTATCGCATGAGTTACACCACCCAGATGGACGCCGCCCGCCAGGGCATCATCACCCGAGAGATGGAGCTGGCCGCCGCCAAGGAGGCCCTTTCCCCCGAGGAGCTGTGCCGCCTGGTGGCGGAAGGGAAAGCCATCATCCCCGCCAACAAGCGCCACACCTGCCTGAACCCGTGGGCCATCGGCTCCATGCTCACCACCAAGATCAATGTGAACCTGGGCATCTCCAAGGACAGTTCCAACATGGACCTGGAAATGGAAAAGGTGCAGAAAGCGGTGGATATGGGCGCCCAGTCCATTATGGACCTGAGCTCCTACGGCAAAACCCGCCAGTTCCGCACCCGCCTGACCGCAGAATGCCCTGCCGTCATCGGCACCGTGCCCATCTATGACGCGGTGGTCTATTACAACAAGGCCCTAAAGGACATCACCGCCCGGGAGTTTCTGGATATTGTGGAAATGCACGCCAAGGACGGGGTGGATTTCATGACCATCCACTGCGGGCTGACCCGCGAGATGGCCCAGCGCCTCAAGCGCAACCGCCGGCTGACCAACATCGTCTCCCGGGGCGGGTCGCTGGTCTTCGCCTGGATGGAGATGACCGGCAACGAAAACCCCTTCTATGAGTATTACGACGAGATTCTGGAAATCTGCCGCGAATACGACGTCACCATGAGCCTGGGGGATGCCTGCCGGCCCGGCAGCATCGCCGACGGCACCGACATCCTGCAGGTGGAAGAGCTGACCGTGCTGGGCGAGCTTACCAGCCGCGCCTGGAAAAAAGACGTCCAGGTCATGGTGGAGGGCCCCGGCCACATGCCGCTGACCCAGATCGAAGCCAACATGAAGATCCAGCAGACCATCTGCAAGGGCGCGCCCTTTTATGTGCTGGGGCCGGTGGTCACCGATATCGCCCCCGGCTATGACCATATCACCGCCGCCATCGGCGGGGCCATTGCCGCCACCTACGGCGCGGCCTTCCTGTGCTATGTCACCCCGGCGGAGCACCTGCGCCTGCCGGATTTAAACGATATGAAGGAGGGCATCATCGCCGCCCAGATCGCCGCCCACGCCGCCGATGTGGCCAAGGGCATCCCCGGCGCCGCAGACTGGGATAACCGCATGAGCGACGCCCGCCGCGAGGTGGATTGGGAGGCCATGTTCTCCCTGGCGCTGGACCCGGAAAAGGCCCGCGCCTACCGCGCCAGCTCCCAGCCGGAGGAGCAGGATACCTGCACCATGTGCGGCAAGCTGTGCGCCATGAAAAACATGAACAAGATTTTAAGCGGAGAAATTGTAGACATCCGCTGAGGAGGTAATTTCATTATGGCAAGCAGTCAGATCCAAATTAAAAAAGTCGCCCTGGCAGGGCTGCTCATCGCGGTGGGGATCATTCTCTCCCCCTGGAGCATCCCCATCGGCGCTTCCCGGTGCTTCCCTATCCAGCATGCGGTCAATGTGCTGGCCGGGGTGCTGCTGGGCCCCTGGTATGGCTGCGGCATGGCCTTTGTCACCTCCACCATCCGCGTGATGATGGGCACCGGCACCCTGCTGGCCTATCCCGGCAGCATGTGCGGCGCGCTGCTGTGCGGCCTGCTGTATCAAAAGCTGGGACGCCATCTGCCCCTTGCCTTCGTGGGCGAGGCCTTCGGCACCGGCATCCTGGGGGGAATCCTCTGCTACCCGGTGGCCACCCTGCTCATGGGCAAGGAGGCGGCGGTCTTCGCCTATGTCATCCCCTTCCTCACCGCTTCGGCGGTGGGGGCCGCCATGTCCACCGTGCTGCTGCTGGCACTGAAAAAATCCGGCGCCCTCAGCTGGATGGAGCGCTCTTTGCAATCCTGAACTTCCCCTTTTGCCGCCCTTGTGCTATACTGACGGGGAAAGGAAGTGGCCATCATGACACGACCAGCCCTGCTCTTTGACCTGGACGGCACCCTGCTTGACACCCTGGATGACCTGGTGGATGCGGTCAACGGCGCCTTGCTTGCCATGGGGCGCCCGCAGCGCACCCGCCGGGAGATCCGGCGGTTTCTGGGCAACGGCACCGCCCGCCTGATTGAGCTGTGCCTGCCGCAGGGCACCCGCGACCCGGTTTATGCAGCCTGCCAGGCGGAGATGAAGCGGCGCTATGCCGCCGGCATGAAGCGGAAGACCCGGCCCTATCCGGGCATCCTGCCCCTCTTGGACCGGCTGAAGGCGGCGGGCTATCCGCTGGCGGTGATTTCCAACAAATTCAACGCCGCCGTCCAGGGGCTGTGCGCAGATTTCTTCCCCGGTTATTTTGACGCCGTCATCGGCGAGGGCGAGGGGGTGCGCCGCAAGCCCTATCCCGACGGGGTGCTGGCCGCCCTAAGCCTGCTGGGCCGCCCGCAAAAGGAGGCCTGGTACATCGGCGACTCGGAGGTGGACTTTCAGACCGCCCAGGCCGCCGGGATGGACTGCATCCTGGTCAGCTGGGGCTTCCGGGACCGGGAGGAGCTGTCGGCCTTCGGCTGCCCGGTGGCGGACACCATCGAGGAGCTGGAACTGCAAATCGCCAAAAAAGGATCATAAAAATCCCCGGGAGACCCTCCCGGGGATTTTTTTGCACAGAAGCCTACAGCGCGGCGGGATTATACTCCCCAAAGCCCTCGCCCAGCGTCTCGCGGGCGTCGGTGATGACCAAAAAGGCGCCGGGGTCGGTCTCCTTGACCAGACGGCGCAGCGTCTCGGTCTGCCGGCGGGATACCACCACAAACAGCATGGTCTGCTCCCTGCC
Source organism: Candidatus Neoruminococcus faecicola (assembly GCA_904398325.1). Taxonomy (GTDB): domain Bacteria; phylum Bacillota; class Clostridia; order Oscillospirales; family Ruminococcaceae; genus Neoruminococcus; species Neoruminococcus faecicola. The sequence continues at coordinate 14,729 of CAJFPC010000047.1, forward strand.
GGTGTACATCCCCTGGGCGGGGATGCCGGTATTGCCGCGGTCCAAGAAATCAAAAATCTGCCGGGAGATCTCCTGGGCCCGGTCGGAAAAAATAAACACCGCCCGGGCGGTGGCGGCGCCCTCCACAATGGTGGAGAGCACCCGGGATGCGATGAAGATCGTCACCACCGCATACATGGCCCGCACCGCCCCGAAGATGAATAACCCCCCGCAGACAATCAGCCCGTCGATGAGCAGGATCAGCTGGGAAATGGGCAGCCCCCGGTGCCGGAAGCGCAAAATCGCCGCCAGCAGGTCGGTGCCGCCGGTGGTGCCGCCGGCCCGCAGCACCAGCCCGATGCCCACCCCGTCAAACAGCCCGCAGAACACACAGGTGAGGAATAAATCCCCCTGTACGTCAAAGGGATTGGCAATCTGCTCGCAGGCCCACAGCACCACCGACAGCCAGAGCACCGCCAGGATGGATTTTTCGGCAAAGCGCAGCCCCCGCTGCCGGGTGCCGATGAGAAACAGCGGCAGGTTGAAGGCCAGGTTGCTCACCCACAGCGGCAGCGAAAAGCCGGTGAGCCGCCCGCTGATCTCCTGGGCGATGATGGCAAGGCCGCTGACCCCGCCGGTGACCAGCCCCTGCGGCGAGGCAAACCAGGCAATGCCCATCCCCAAGACCGTGCTGCCCGCCAGGATGAGGATCAGATCCCTGCCGCCCAGGTGCGCCGCGCCCTTCACGGCAGCTCCTCCCCCGCCTCAAAGACGCACAGCCAGATGCAGGGGCTGCTGGTTCTTTCCACCCGGTGGCGCAGGTGCGCCGGCAAAAAGAAGCTCTCCCCCCGGCTCAGGTGCACCAGCTGCTCCCCGGCGCGCAAAACGGCGCTGCCCTCCAGCACCGAGACCCACTCATCCTCCGGCTGATCGTACCAGAAGCCCTCCGGCGACACCTGCCCGTAAGAGACGATCTTCTCAACGCGCACCCGCTGGGACTGATGCAGCACCTGCACGGTTTCCTCGCCCCGGTCCGGGGGCAGGGTCCATAAATTTGTTGCCATCTTTTCCGCCTCCCATTTGTAATTTTTCACAGTTTGTGGTAAAATGAATTTAATCTTGGATATTCTTCGCGAGGTTTTTATGAAAAATACACAAATTTCCCCACTTTATCTTAAAATCTGCCGCATCCTTTGGATTCCGCTGGGCCTGTGCGCTGCCGCTTATCTTGCCCTGGCCCTGGCCGGGATGGAAAAGGGCGCGCTGGCTGCAGCCCTGGCCGCCCTCTATTTCGGCGTCACCGAGGCCTTCCTCTCCCTGCGCATCCGGCGCATCCTGCCAGGATTAGCCGCCCTGGCCCTGCCGCTGGCGGCTCTGGCCCATTATATCGGGCAGTGGGTGCTTTAAGCCTACTCTACTATAAGAAGCAAAAATTGACAAGTCAGGTGAACCAATATGAGAAACAGCAAAAACCCGCCCGTCTATTCCCAGGTGGCCTATGACATTGCCTCTAAAATCGCCGCCGGAAAAATGCGCGTGGGGGAAAAATTTTCCGGCCGGTCGCTGATGGCGTCGGAATACAAGGTCTCGCAGGAGACCATCCGCCGCGCCCTGCGCCAGCTGGCGGATCTGGATATCATCTCGGTGGAAGAAAAAAGCGGCGCCACTGTCCTCTCGCGGGAAAATGCCGCCGCCTATCTGGAAAAATTCACCAGCGAAACGGGGCTGCGGGATTTAAAGCAGAAGCTCAAGGAGCTGATGAAGCGCCAGGCCGACCTGCAGCAGGAAATCGTTGACCTGGTGCAGCGCATCGCCGACCTCAGCGAGCGCTTTCCCCACAGCGGGCCGATGAAAAACTACGAGTTTGAGCTTTCCCCCGATTCCTCCCTCATCGGCAAGACCATCGGCCAGCTGAAATTCTGGCAGAACACCGGCGCCACCATTGTGGCCATCCGGTCGGAGGGGGAAATCCTGCTCTCCCCCGGGCCGGACGCTGTGCTGCGCCCCTACGACATCCTGGTGGTCACCGGGGAGCCGCAGATTCTGGAGCAGGTGCGCAATTATATCGCCTGAAAGCGGTCTTTCCCGCCGCTTTTTTATTAGGATGGACCAAAAAAGCGCTTGACAAACAGACAACCTTTTATTTATAATTAGGTTGTCAGATCGGCGCCAATCTTCCCGGCAGAAAGGAGCGCAGCCATGAAAAAACGAATCCTCGGCTTTTTGACAGCGGCAGTCATGCTGCTGGCGGGCTGTTCCAGCCAGCAGCCCACCGACACCATCGTCTTCGCCGACTGCCAGTGGGACAGCATCAAGCTGCACAACGCAGTGGCAGGCCTTATTGCAGAAGAGGTCTACGGCCTCTCCTGGACAGAGGTGCCCGCCTCCACCCCCATCGCCTTTCAGGGGCAGGCCCAGGGGGAAATCGACGTCACCACGGAAACCTGGAGCGACAACATCCCCGATTACCAGTCGGAAATCGATAAGGGCAACATCATCGAGCTGGGCGTCAACTTTGACGACAACGCCCAGGGCTTCTATGTGCCCCGCTATGTGATCGAGGGGGACCCGGAGCGCGGCATCGAGCCGGTGGCTCCCGACCTGCGCACGGTGGAGGATCTGAAAAAATATGTCGACGTCTTCCCCGATGACGAGGACCCCACCAAGGGCCGCATCTATGGCTCTATCCCCGGGTGGGAAGCCGATGAAATCATGTACCAGAAATACCTCTACTACGGCCTGGATGAAGATTTTATCTACTTCCGTCCCGGTTCGGATTCCGCCCTTTCCGCCGCGTTTACCGCTGCTTATGAACGGGGCGAGCCCATCGTCGGCTACTACTGGGACCCCACCTGGCTGACCGGCCAGTACGACCTGGTGCTGCTGGAGGATGCCCCCTTTGATCCGGACCGGTATATGTACGGCGAGACGGCCTTTCCGGCGGTGCGCATCACGGTAACCGTCAGCCGCCAGATGGCGGAGGAACACCCCGACTACTGCGAATTCCTCAGCAATTATCACACCTCCAGCGCATTGACGGCGGAGGGCCTGGTCTATGTGCAGGAGGCGGAAGGCGATTATACCGAAGCCGCCAAAATGCTGCTCACCGCCCATGACGAGCTGCTGGATGAGTGGCTCTCGGAGGAGGACGCCAACACCGTCCGGGAGGCGCTGGGCACCGGCGGCAGCGGCGGCGGCACCAACTGGTTCCTCGACTTCCCCTTCTCCCTCAATCTGGATGTCACAGCCTTTGACACCGCAGTCAAAAATTTTGCGGCCCAGTTCAGCAGCTTCTTTGACGCCATCAAGGGCGTGCTGACCGGCCTCATCAACGGGGTAGAGACGATCCTCAACTTCTTCCCCTGGTGGCTGATGATCCTGCTGGTGGCCTTCCTCGGCTGGAAGAGCAGCGGCAAGATCCATGTGGGCCTGCTGTATGCGGCCATGCTGTTTATCGTCGGCATGCTGGGCCTGTGGGATCTGATGTATGAGACGCTGGCCATCGTGCTGGCTGCCGTGGTCACCTCCCTGGTGCTGGGGCTGCCTATCGGCATCCTCATTTCAGGCAGCGACCGGGCCAATCAGATCATCCGCCCGGTGCTGGATACCATGCAGACCATGCCGGTTTTCGTCTATCTGATCCCGGCGGCGCTGTTCTTCGGCCTGGGCAAGGCCCCCGCCGTCATCGCCACCACCATCTACGCCATTGTGCCGGTGATCCGCCTGACCAGCCACGGCATCCGCCAGGTGGATAAAGAAGTAGTGGAGGCTGCCCGTTCCTTCGGCTCCACCCGCTTCCAGTGCCTGTGGAAGGTTCAGATCCCCCAGGCGCTGCCCACCATTATGACCGGCGTCAACCAGACCCTCATGATGGCCATGGCCATGGTGGTTACCTGCTCGATGATCGGCGCCAACGGCCTGGGCATGGAGGTATTGATCGGCGTCAACCGCACCGAAATCGGCCGCGGCCTGCTGGCCGGCATCGCAGTGGTCATTGTCGCCATCCTGATGGACCGCCTGACCCAGGGCTGGTTCTCTAAGAAAAAGGAGCAGGAAGCCAAAGAGCATGGCAAACGGGCGAAAGGAGGCCGCCGCTGATGAAACAGGATATGATTATTCGGGTGGAGCATCTTTCCAAGCTTTACGGCATGAACAAAAACGCCGCTGTCGAACTGCTGGAGCAGGGCGAGGACCGGGAAAGCGTCTTGAAAAAAACCGGCGTCACCGCCGCAGTCTGGGACGCCTCCTTCCAGGTCCGGCGGGGGGAAATCTTCGCCATCATCGGCCTTTCCGGCTCGGGCAAATCCACCATCATCCGGTGCCTGAACATGCTGCAGCGGCCCACCTCCGGCAAGATCTTTTTTGAAAACAGCGAGATCGATGAATTCAATAAGAAGGAGCTGCAGGAATACCGCCGCAACAAAATCGCCATGGTGTTCCAGAACTTCGGCCTGATGAGCCACCGGGACGTGCTGGGCAATGTGGCCTACGGCCTGGAGGTCAAGGGAGTTTCCCGCATTGAACGGGAGAAAAAGGCCATGGAGATGATCTCCATGGTGGGGCTGGAAGGCTGGGAGCACAACTCGGTAGACAGCCTTTCCGGCGGCATGCGCCAGCGGGTGGGCATCGCCCGCGCCCTGGCCAACGAGCCGGAGGTGCTGCTGATGGATGAGCCCTTCTCCGCGCTGGACCCTCTGGTGCGGCGGGATATGCAGTTTGAGCTGCTCTCCATCCAGCGCAAGCTAAACAAGACGGTGATCTTTATCACCCATGATATCAACGAGGCCTTCAAGCTGGGGGATACCGTCGCCATTATGAAAAGCGGCCGCATCATCCAGATCGACAGCCCGGAGAATATGTCCGCCAACCCGGCCGACGATTATGTGCGGGAATTCATCAACAGCGCCGACAAGACCAAGATCCTCAGCGCCCGGCATATTATGGAAATCCCCACCTCCATCGTCCGCCCACAGGATACCCCCCTGCACGCCATCCGCGAAATGCGCGCCAACAGCGTTTCCACCGCCTATGTGGTGGGCGACCGCATGGAGCTGGAGGGCATCCTCACCATCGACACCGCCATCAAAAACCGCAGCGCTAAGACCATCGAGGGGCTTTATATCACCAATCTGCCCACCACCACCCAGGATACCCTCATCAGCGATATCCTGCCGATGGCGGCAGAGGCAAAATTCCCCATCGCCGTACTGGATCAGGACGGCGGGCTCAGAGGCATTGTCACCAAGGCGGCGGTGCTCTCTTCCATGATTTGACTCTCCTCTTCTTCAAAAGGAACCGCCGGAACATCCGGCGGTTCCTTTTTGTGCTTGCGCCGCGGGATTTATCACTGTATAATGATAGTAGAAGAAAGCGCCAGGAAAGGAAGATCGGTTTGGATTACGAAAAGTTCATCGACATCTACAATAAGCAGGATAAATTCGCCGTCAACGGCGGGGTGCGCCTGGTCAAGATGCAGGCGGGCTATGCCGAGACCGAGGCGGATATCGAGGATGACCTGACCAGCAATTTTATGGGATCGCTGCACGGCGGCTTTATTTTCACCATGGCAGATGTGACCGCCGGCGCCGCCGCCATCGGCTATGGGGAAACCTGCGTCACCCTGGATGCCAACATCCACTTTATCCGGCCCTTTACCAGCGGCAAGCTGCACGCCATCGGCCGGGTGATCCACAAGGGGCGCACCACCTGCATCTGCGAGGTGGAAATTTTCAGCGAAGCCGAAAAGCTCATCAGCAAATGCACCTGCACCATGTTCCCCACCGGCGTCAAGGTGGAGGAGCAGGAGGCAAAATACCGCCAATCTCACACCTGACGCCAGCAGAAAAAGGGACGGCCAGTGCCGTCCCTCTTTTTATTGCTCCTGCCGATGGCCGGTCAGCCCACCCACCGGGGGGAGGTTTCCCACACCGGGGCGCCGGCGGCCAGCGAGGCTCTGCAGTTTAAGATCCGCTGGTTGGCCGAGCCGCGAAAGCGCAGATCCAGGTTGCGCTGCGCCAGCACAAAGGGCCCGTCGATGAGCACATCGCATAGCTCCATCAGCTGCCGCACCGCCGGATCAGGCAGTGCCGTCAGCTCCTCCCAGCAGTAGCCGGTATAGGCCGCCAGCTCCAGCCCCGCGGCCTTGACATACTGCGCCAAAGGCAGCAGTGCAGCCGCCTGACAGAAGGGCTCCCCACCGCTGAAGGTCACGCCGGAAAGGAGGGGGTTTTTCCCGATTTCGGCAAAGACCTCCTCCGCCGTCATCAGCGTCCCGCCCTCAAAGGGCAGGGCCTGGGGGTTGTGGCAGCCCTCGCACCGGCGGGGACAGCCCTGCACAAACAGCGTGTATCTGAGGCCGGGGCCGTCGGTGATGGAATCATTGACCCGCCCCGCTACCCGGATCCCCTCAGACATTGTGCTTGACCCGGTCGTGCTCTTCGGCGCGCTTGGCGTCGTTAAAGCGCTCCAGCGTTCCCACCAGATAGCCGGTGATGCGGCGGATGCGCTCAAAGCCCACGCCCTCGCCCACCAGGTCGGTATCCTTCAGATTGGTCGTATCCATGCTATACATTGTTGTCGCACTCCTTTATTTTAAAATGGATGAAATGGCAGTTTGATCCAGGCGCAAAGCCCGCTCACGCCAGCGGATTGGGCCGGCGGTCGGCTTCCTCCTTGGGGTCGCCATGATAGCCCAGGGTATCGGCGTTCTGATGGCGGTAGACGCCCAGGGCCCGCAGCTTGCCCACCGGCACCCCTTCCCCTTCCCGGCGGCCGCAGCGGGGGCAGGTCTCGCCGATGATGCCGGTATAGCCGCACACCGGGTCCCGGTCCACCGGATGGTTGATAGAGCCGTAGCCCACGCCGGCCTCCTTCATGCAGCGGACAATGCGCTCAAAGGCCTCCAGGTTGTTGGCGGTGTCGCCGTCCAATTCCACATAGGTGATATGGCCCGCGTTGGTCAGGGCGTGATAAGGCGCCTCGATCTGGATTTTTTCATAGGCGGAAATGGGATAATACACCGGCACATGGAAGCTGTTGGTGTAATACTCCCGGTCGGTGACGCCGGGGATTATGCCGAATTTTTTCTGGTCCATCCGCACAAACCGGCCGGAAAGCCCCTCCGCCGGGGTGGCCAGCAGGGTGAAGTTGAGCCCCTCCCGCCGGGAGACCTCATCCAGATAATTGCGCATATAGCTGACAATCTCCAGCCCCAGGTTGCGGGATTCCAGGCTCTCGCCGTGGTGCTTGCCGGTCAGGGCGACCAGCGTTTCCGCCAGGCCGATAAACCCGATGGAAAGGGTGCCGTGCTTGAGCACCTCCCCCACCTCGTCATCCGGGCCCAGGGTGTCGGAGTCGATCCACACCCCCTGCCCCATGAGGAAGGGGAAGTTGCGCACCTTTTTGCGGGCCACGATGTGGTAGCGGTCCAGCAGCTGGCGGGTGACCAGCTCCATCTTGCGCTCCAGCTCCTCAAAGAACCACTCCAAGCTGCCGCCGGCGCGGATGGCGATGCGGGGCAGGTTGATGGAGGTAAAGCTCAGGTTCCCCCGGCCGTAGGTGATCTGCCGGTTGGGGTCATAGACGTTGCCCATGACCCGGGTGCGGCAGCCCATATAGGCCACCTCTGTCTCCGGATGGCCGGGGCGGTAATACTGCAGGTTGAAGGGGGCATCCAAAAAGGAGAAGTTGGGAAACAGCCGCTTGGCGCTGACCCGGCAGGCCAGCTGGAACAGGTCGTAGTTGGGGTCGCCGGGGTTGTAGCTGACCCCCTCCTTCACCTTAAAAATGTGAATGGGGAAAATCGGCGTCTCGCCCATGCCCAGGCCCGCCTCGGTGGCTTTGAGCACGTTGCGGATGACCATACGGCCCTCCGGGCTGGTGTCGGTGCCGTAGTTGATGGAGGAAAAGGGCGTCTGGGCGCCGGCGCGGCTGTGCATGGTGTTCAGGTTGTGCACCAGGGCCTCCATGGCCTGGTAGGTGCTCTTTTCCGTCTCGGCCAGGGCATTTTCCCGGGCGAAGGCGATGATGCGCTCCAGCTGGCCGCCCAGCAGCGGGGCGAAGGTCTCCTGCTCCCGCCGGCGGAATGGCTCGTCCCCCTCCAGCCGGGGGAAAAGCCCCTCCTCCTCCCGCAGGCGGTCAAAGGCCTCCCGGACCTGCCCGGCGGTCATGCCGCTCTCAGGGCAGAGCAGCTCCACCGCCTTGGCGAAGTTGGAGACATACAGCTTGCGGTAGGTCTTGGCCACGCCGGGGGCCAGGCCGTAATCAAAATTCGGGATACTCTGGCCGCCGTGCTGGTCGTTCTGGTTGGACTGGATGGCGATGCAGGCCAGCGCCGCATAGCTCTGGATGTCGTTGGGCTCCCGCAAAAAACCGTGCCCGGTGGAAAATCCCCCGTGAAACAGCTTCAGCAGGTCGATTTGGCAGCAGGTGGTGGTCAGGGTGTAAAAGTCAAAATCGTGGATGTGGATATCCCCCTCCCGGTAGGCCTTGCTCTGCTCCGGGGTGAGGAGGTATTTTTCATAATAATCCTTGGCGCCCTCGGAACCGTATTTGAGCATGGTGCCCATGGCGGTGTCGCCGTCCACATTGGCGTTGTCCCGCTTCATGTCGCTGTCGCCGGCATCCACAAAGGTCAGCTCATCATAAATCTTCATCAGGCGGGAGTTCATCTCCCGCACCCGGGTGCGCTCCGCCCGGTAGACAATGTACCGCTTGGCCACATAGGCGTAGCCGTTTTCCATCAGGACCATCTCCACCAGGTCCTGGATATCCTCCACGCCGGGGGCCTCGTCCCGGAATTTTTCCACCAGGCGCTCTTCCACCAGCTGGGCCAGCCGGCGGCTTTCCGCCTCGTTGGGGCGGCCGCAGGCCTCCATCGCCTTCTCAATGGCGGCGGCCACCTTGCCGATATCATAAATCGCGGTTCTGCCGTCCCGCTTGATGATGCTGTAAAACATGCTTTCTGCCATCCTCCCGGCCGGGCGGAGCGGTTTGCCTTCGCTCACCCAGCCACTAAATCTTGTATTTTAAAAACACCTTATTCATTATAAGCCACTAAATATTGAAAAACAACTCGCATACTGTCAAAAATTGAATCTATTTTTTCGGCAGATTTTATCATCTTTTTTACCGGCAGCCGCGGCTGTGGTATAATGGAAAAAACATCCGGCCAAGCCCGGAAGCATCAAACCGCAAGGAGGAACCGCCGCCATGAGCGAACTGGTCTATCATACCCTGGAGCCGGTCTTTGACCGCCAAAGCCGGGTGCTGATCCTGGGCAGCATCCCCTCCCCCAAATCCCGGGAGGCGGGCTTTTATTATTCCCACCCGCAAAACCGCTTTTGGCGGGTGATGGCCGCCCTGCTAAACGAGGAGGTGCCCGTCTCACCGGAGGAAAAGCGCGCGCTGGTGCTGCGGCACCGCATCGCCCTGTGGGATGTGCTGGCCAGCTGCCAGATCCGGGGCGCCGACGACAGCAGCATCCGCCAGCCGGTGGCCAACGACGTTGCCGCCCTGTTAAAAGAATGCCCCATCCGGCAGGTGTTTGCCACCGGCAAAACCGCCGGGCGCCTGTATGAAAAATACTGTCAGCCTGCTGCCGGCATGCCGGCGGTGGTGCTGCCCTCCACCAGCCCGGCCAACTGCCGGGTGAGCCTGGAGGAGCTGATCCAGGCCTATGCCGTGATTCTGCGATGGCTGTAAAAACAACGGGTGAAGGTTTGGTGAAAAGCCGCCTTTTTTCTTGCTTTTCCCTGCGGATTCCTCTATAATCGTTGTGTTAAAAAAGAAGCTGCGGCGTTCTGGAACAGGAAGGGAGACTGCATAGATGGATATTCAGAATCTTGCCCGCCAGATACAGGCGGAAACGGAAAAGATCATTGTGGGCAAGGCGGACCGCATCCGCCTGATTATCATGGCGGTGCTGGCGGACGGCCACGTGCTGCTGGACGATCTGCCCGGCGTAGGAAAAACCACCATGGTCAAGGCCATTTCCCTGGCGCTGGGGTGCCGGTCGGGGCGCATCCAGTTTGTGCCGGATATGCTGCCCAGCGACATCATCGGCATGCGCATTTTCAACCAGAAAACCGGAGATTTTGAGCTGCGCCAGGGCCCGGTGATGACCAATATCCTGCTGGCGGATGAGATCAACCGCGCCATCCCGCGCACCCAGTCCGCCCTGCTGGAGGCCATGGAGGAGCGGCAGATTTCCATCGATGGGGAGCGCTTCCCCCTGCCGGCGCCTTTTTTGGTGCTGGCCACCCAGAATCCGGTGGAATCGGAGAGCACCTTCCGCCTGCCCGCCGCCCAGATGGACCGTTTCCTCATCCGCATCAGCATGGGCTATCCCAAGCCGGAGGAGGAGCGCCAGATGCTGCGCAGCCTGGGCGACGCCATCCCCTTTGAAAGGATCCAGGTGGTCACCAGCGCAGAAGAGCTGGTCCGCGCCCAGAAGGAGATCGCCGCGGTGCATGTTTCCGACGCCGTGGCCGACTATATCGTCGCCCTGACCGACGCCACCCGCAGCCATCCTCAGCTGGTGATGGGGGCCAGCCCCCGCGCCAGCCGCGGGCTGTACCGGGCCGCCAAGGTCTGGGCCGCCATGGAGGGGCGGGACTATGTCACCCCGGACGATGTGAAAGCCCTGGCCCATCCCGTGCTGGAGCACCGCCTGGTGCTGGAAAGCGGGGCGCGCTTTTCCGGCGTCACCGCCGCCTCGGTGCTGGAGGATGTGATGGAGCATCTTTCCGCCGCGCCGGAAGTGGAGATGGCCGCCCATGAAGGATAATCCCATCCGCTTTTCCCGCTCCATCCACCTGGCCAGCCCGGCCGTATTGGGGGCGCTGGCGCTGGCGGCGGTGGTGTGCGCTTTCTTTGGCCAGTGGGGCCTGGCGGCGGCGCTGATGTTCGTCTTTTTGCTGGCCGGCGGCGCGCGGCTGTGGGCCTGGCTTTCCATCCGCAGGGTCGAGGTGCGGGTGCGCAGCGCCGTGCAGGGGCTTTTCCCCGGCGAGGAGGCGGCCTTCGACATCGAGATCCGCAACAACAAATTCCTGCCGCTGGTCTGGCTGGAGCTGTTTTTCCCCTTATCCAAAAGCCTCTGCCTGGTGCCGGAGGAGAGCCGCCAGCCGGACGACTGGGAGCCCTCCTCCCTGCAGGAGGAGGGCTCTTCCTGCCAGCTGGTGGGGGAAAAGCGCTTCTCCTTCTTCCTCTGGTATGAGACGCTGCGCTTTTCCTCCCGGTGGACCGCCCAGCGCCGGGGGATTTATTCCACCGAATACTGGAGCATCCGCACCGGCGACGGCTTCGGCCTGTGCCAGGCGCAGCGCAGGCTGCCGCGGGAGCATACCTTCCAGTTTGCCGTGTATCCGCAGCTGATCCGGGTGCAGCCGGATCTGTTCCTGCGCAATCTGTGGAACGCCGACACCGGCACCCGAGGCGTGATGGAGGATATCACCGTCATCCGCTCTTCGCGGGATTATCAGACCTCCGATTCCCTCAAGCATATCAACTGGCGGCTCACCGCCCGCGGCCTGCCGCTGACAGTCAACGTGTATGAGGACATCCTGCCCAAGAGCGCCCACTTCCTCTTTGACGGGGAAAGCTTCAGCGGCCCCGAGCCCCATCTGGAGGAAATGGAAGAGGCCTTAAGCATCCTGGCCTCGGAGCTGGTGCGGCTGGAAAGCGCCCAGGTGCGCTGCTCCTTAAGCCTCTGCCGGGGCGCCCAGGGCCGGGAGGCCAGCTATTTTGACGCCTCCACCGAGGAGCTGCTGCGGGCGCTGGCGGGCTACAATCCCCTGGAAGCAAAAATGGGCGCCGACGGCGTCATCCTGCCCCAGCAGCCGGTATTCGACACGGCGCCCCTCTTTGACACCTCCCACGGGGTGGGACGGTTTTATTATCTGGCCTACAGCACCGCCTCGCTGGCGGACCGGGCGCTGCTGCGCCGGCTGGACCCCGGCTGCACCTCGGTGCTGACCTATGAGGAGCCAGAGCCCTTCGGGGAATATGAAACCCTCTGCCTGACCCATTTGAAGGAGGTGAAGGGCCATGAATAAACAGCCGGTCCTCTCCTCTCTGGCCATGCAGGGGGCGGTCTCCTGCCTGCTGTGCACGTTGGTCTATCTGATGAACCTGCACACCACCCAGGGGATGCTCTATTACCCGCTGGTGCTGATCCCCTACGGGATTTTGATCTATGCCTTCAACCGGGTGTATCTGCGCCGGCAGCGGCCGCTCATCGCCCTGGTGCTGCTCAACCTGGCGGCGGGGCTGGGGGTGTTCGCCTCCGCCGTGGCGCTGCAGATCTGGGGCAACTGGCCCAATGTGGTCTTTGCCGGCGTCTTCTTTTTCTGGCTGACCATGCAGGGCATCCAGCTGGCCATCAAGCCGCCCAGGCTGTTCAGCCTCATCTTCTGCCTGGACGCTTCGCTGCTGGCCCTGGTGCTGTTTGTGGGCTATGCTTCCGCGGTGGGGGTTTCCCTGGTGTGGGCGATGCCCATTATGGCAGGCTGCGCCGCCTCTATTTTAGGGGTGATCTGCCAGCGCATCGGCTCCCAGATGACAGGCCGCAGCTGGGCCATGGTGCTGGCGGCCTTTGCGGCCATTTTTCTGCTGGTGTGGCTGCTGGTCAGCTTTGTGGCTGCCCCGGCCGGCGGCGGTCTGGTGACGGTGTGGAACGCCATCACCGGCTTGATCGGCTTTTTAGGCAGCCAGGTCTGGCGGCTGCTTTGCTGGATCGCCTCCCTCTTCCCGGAGCCGGGCGACAACGGCAATCTGGAGGATCTGCAGGCCAACCCGGAGGATTATCTGCCCGAGGAGCAGCCCTTGGAAGCAGAAAACCCCGTCATCTCGGCCATTTTGGCCATGATGACCATTGCGGCGGTCATCCTGCTGGCGGTGTGGCTGGTGCGCCAGCTGCTCAAAATCCGCATCGGCGGCATCCGCCGGCAGGAAGTGGAAAACACCGGCCCCCAGCGGCAGCGCATCTCCCTGTGGGCGGGGCTGAAAACGCTCTTCTCCCGCTGGGCCGCCTGGCTGCGGCTGCGGCTGCTGCTCCACCGCCGGCGGGACCTACCGGACGGGTTATTTTATCTGTTGGTTTACCGCTGCCGCACCGGCCCCTGGCGCAAGCGCCCCTGGGAAACGCCACGGGAATTCCTCACCCGGCTGCAAAGCTGCGCCGAGGGCAACGCCCCCTTAAGCAGCGCCCTGGGGCAGCTGCTCCCGCTGGTGGATGAATCCCTCTTTTCCGGCCGGGCGGTAACGAAGCCCTTTCCGCAGGCGGCACTGGTGCGCCGGCAGATCGGGCATGCCGTGCGCCGGCAGTTTATGCGGGATTTGTTCCATCGGGCGCGCCCTATCCCAAAGCGCAGTGCCAAAAAGGCTGAATCCTGATGGAAATAATCCCCCTTCGGTTTTTGGCTCCCGCTTGTCATAGGGAGGCAGCCTTTGACAGGGCAGCCGATGAAGGCACACATGATGAAAGGAAAAGCGAAGGCTTTCATTCCCCTCCTGATTGCCGCAAGGCACCGAAATGGGGTGCCGTCCAGGGTGCCCCGGGCAGGGCAGGGCCAATCCCTTGGCGGCTCGCCGGCGGAGAAATGTGCCCTTGGCGCCGCTGCTTCCTAAAACAGGGGGCCGCGGAAAAAAGGGGGGCTTTTTGTGCTGTTATGGAATGGAGCAGCGCGATCAAAATGATTGGAAGGGCCCATATGCAGGAATACACTTATGTTTCTTTGAGAC
>CAJFPC010000048.1 GCA_904398325.1 Candidatus Neoruminococcus faecicola
CTACACCAACGTGACCCTGGGCGCCAACTGGGCCGGCAATATGGCCATGGAGGGCGACGCCGCCGTAGTGGATCTGCCCCAGCTGGCCCTGGTCGTGAGCGACGGCACCTCGGATATCAACATCGATCTAAGCGCCAAAATGACCTATGCTCCCTATGACGGCACCCTTTCTGCCGGCGATTATGAGGATCTGCTGACCATCTCCTCCGACCGCCTGAACGAAATCAGCCAGGAATACGCGGCGGGCCTCAACAACGCCCTGATGAATTCCAGCCTGCTTTCCAGCCTGATGGGCATTATGTAATCAAACCCGTTCTGCCAATCTACGGCCCGCCCAAAAGCGGGCCGTATTTTTTCCGGCAGCCGATTTTAAAGCCAAAGGAGGAAACGCAGGTGCGGCTGTTTTTTGTTTCATTTGCCATCCAGCTGCGGCGCTGCATCAAGCTGGCGGGCCTGTTCCTGCTGGCGGCGGGGCTCACTGCCCTGTGCTGCCTGGGGATTTTTGCTGCCCGCAGCGAACAGCCGGAGCCTTTGCAGGCGGCGGTGCTCAACCGGGATTCCAACCCGCTGACCGGCGTGATCTTCCAGCTGGTGCAGCAGGACCCCTCTCTCGATGAAACCTTCACCTTCCGCCTGATCGAGGAGGAAAGCCAGCTGACCGGCTCGGAAGCGGTGGTCATCACCCTGCCGGAGGGCTTTATGGACAGCATCATGTCCGGGGAGAACCTGGCCCCCACCCTGCAGATCGCTTCCCTGGCTCCGGCGGAGCAGATCGCCCTGCAGCAGGCGGTTTCCGCGGTGAGCCGGTATCTTTCCGCCGCCCAGGCGGGCATCTACAGCATCATGGAGCAGGCAGACCGCGGCAGCATGACAGAGGAAGAGCAAAGCCAGCTGCTGCTGCGCGCCAACCTGATGTATCTGGATGCCTTTGTAGACCGGCTGGAACCGCTGGAAATCTCCCCCCTGCTGCCGGAGGGATTCCAGCTGGGCGGGTATTACGCCGCCTCGCTGACGGTATTTGTGCTGCTGGCCTACAGCTTTTTGTTCGGCACCCCGCTGCGGGCGGCCCGGCAGTTTGCCGCCGGGCTGCTGCCAGGGCAGAAGGGCCGGGCAGCGCTGTACTTATCCAGCTTTCTCGCAGCATGGGCGGTCAACCTGGCTGTCTGCCTGGCTGTTTTTCTGCCCTGGCGGGGGATGCAGTGCCTGCCGGCGGTGCTGCCGGTCAGCGCCCTGGCCGCTGCACTGGCCATGCTGATCGCCGCCCTTTTTTCCCGGCCGGCGGGGGCCGCTGTCAGTTTGGGGCTGGCGGTCTTTCTGGCGCTGATCTCCGGCGGGATTCTGCCGCTGGAATATCTGCCGCCCCTGTTTAGTCGGGTGGCGCCGCTGACCTTTTATTACCAGGCGCAGCAGCTGTTCTACAGCCTGTGGGGCGCGCCGCTGCTGCCGGGCCGCATCATCGGCTGCACACTGGCGGCGGCGGTGCTGCTGGCGGCGGGATATCTCTGCTTCTGCCGCCCGGCCGGAAAGGAGGAGACGGCCTGATGAGGCTCTTTTGCACCCAATATCTGCTCACCCTCAAGCAGCGGCTCAAAAGCCCTTCCTACCTGCTGATGTGCCTGTTTTTAGCGGCAGTGGTCTCCTTCGCCGCCTGGATGGTGCCCAAAGAGACCCCCTCCCCCCTGGAGGTGGGCGTCTGCCTGGAGGACAGCGAGCTGGGCGGCAAGTTTGTGCGCCTGCTGACGCGGGAGGACTCTGAGCTTTCCGTCACCTGCTATCCGGCGCAGCAGCTGGAGGAAATGCGCCAGGCGGTCCGCCAGGGGCAGCTGATCGCCGGCTATGCGCTGGCGGAGGATTTTGACGAAAAGCTGCTCTCGCTGGAAAACGAAGCCCTGGTGCGCTGCTATACCGGGGCGGAACCCTCCTCTGCCAGCGCCGCCAACGAGGTGGTGGCTTCGGTGCTGATGGAGCTGCGCTCCCCGATCCTGGCTGCCGGCTTTCTCGCCCGGCAGGGTCAGGCAGGGCCTCAAACGCTGGCAGACTCCACCCGCCTGGTGGAGGATATCCTGGCAAACGGCGCTCTCATACAGCCGGTGGTGCTCACCGATACCCCGGCCAGCATCCAGACGGCGACGGTATTCCCCACCCTGTACGCGCTGCTGCTTTCCCTGTGCTTTGTCAGCGCCCTTTCGCCGGTCCTGTTTATCCCGCGCAGCGAGGGGGTGCGCCTGAAGCTGGCCGGCTTAATCAGCGGCCATCCCGCCATCCTGGCCCTGGCCACCGCCTGCGGGCGGGTCAGCACCGATCTGGCGCTCTTTCTCTGCTGCGATGCCGCCATGACTTTTTTCGCCGGGGAGAACCCCTTCCCCCTGGCCGGCCGGCTGCTGTGCGCCGCCGGCATGGCGCTGCTCTGCTGGGCGCTCTCGCTGGTCTTTGGCAAGACGGAGCGCCTGCGCAGAATTGCGGTTTATCTTTTGCCGGTATGGATTTTATTCAACCTGCTTTATTCCGGCGCCCTGATCGATCCCGCCCGCCTGGGGGCCGCAGGGCTGCTGCGGTGGCTGTGCCCCGTGTGGTACCTGCTCAAAATTGCCGCCCTGGGATGATTGCAGTTTTGGCCGAAAGGCGGTATAATAAAAGATAGCCCTATCCTGCGCGGGCGTCTATTTGTACTACTTTGGGAGGATCAACCATGAAAAAACTGTTCGTCGCGGCACTGCTGCTGTTCAGCCTGCTTTTTTCGCTGCCTGCCGCCGCAGCCGAGGACGCCTTCACCCAGCTGACCCACAACGGCCAGGCCTGCCTGGTGGTGGGCACCATCGACCGGAAGGACCGCACCGGCATGCTGATCGCACCGGCCGCCTTCATCAAGAGTTCCGCCGACCTGGCGCAGGGCTCTTATGAACAGATCGAGCCTGAAACCATCATTGTCAAGGAAATGTCCTATTCCAACACGGCCGAAGAACCCAAACGGGGCGACAGCGTGCTGCTCTCGCTGGTGCGGGATAGTGGAGACCGCTATCTGATCCAGTGGGGTGCCTACCGGGTGGATTCCACCGACCCCGCTGCGCTGGCCATCCCCGCCGAAGAAGGGGAAGGCCTCACCGATGCTGCCCACCTGGCCGCTCTGCAGTATTTTGTCAACCAGGGAGGCGCTGTGACCGAATTCACCTTTGACGGCGCAGCTGGGCTGGTGACCGCCACCGCCGCCGACGGCAGCGAAATCCAGGTCTATTCCGGCTCGCCCTTCACCGTGGAGGAAGAGCCCGCCGTACCGGAAAGCACCGCCGCCCAGCCCACCCCGGAGGAGGAGGGCGCCGATATGGTGACGGCAGCGCTGGTTGCCTGTGCCGCCGTGGCTGCCTTTTTGTATGTGAAAAACCGCGTCAACAAGCAGCCTTTTTAAGGCTCCGGCAATTTCGATATTTTTGCAAAACCGCTGGAAATCCCCCGGCGGTTTTGTTATAATGAAAATATAGGATTGACTGCGCCCCGGTGTGGGAAAATGAGGGGGACTAGCCATATGAGTACGATTTTATTTGTGGGGATCGGCGGCGGCATTGGCGCCATCTGCAGGTTTCTGCTGCTGCAGTTTTTCAATATTTTCATCACCTCCAGCACGTCGGTTTCCATGATGTGCACCAATTTGGTAGGATGCTTTTTATACGGCATGATCAGTGAGACCTACCACAGCGTGCTCAATTTTCACTCGTATATTTACGCTTTGCTTTCCACCGGTATTGTGGGGGGCTTCACCGCTTTTTCCAGCTTTACCATCGAGGCGATGACCATTTTTGAAAGCGGGCGCACCTATACCGGCGTCTGCTATGTGCTGTTTTCCATCCTGCTGTGTTTTTCCGGCTTTTATCTGGGCAAGAGCCTGATCCGTTTCTTGTTTGTTTAAACCGTTTAAAAAGGCCCTTTGGGGGGCCTTTTCTTTTGCGCTTTTGTTTGTTAAAATAATATTTTTCCCCCGTTCTCAATTTTATCCTTCAAAATATGTTATAATGAAAAAAATCTGTGCCGCAAATTTTTTATCCGACCTGCAAAAAATCTTCTTTTTCGACACACTAATAACTTGAGATGAGGTGCCAGTTATGACCAACACCCCCTTTGCCGCCAAAGTAAAATCCCGGCTGCGGCTCTATCTGTTCGATGGTCTGACCATGATGGCCTACGGGCTGTTTTCTTCCCTGATTATCGGACTCATCCTCTCCCAGCTGGGGCGCATCCCGGGGCTGGGCATGCTGTCACAGTTTGCCTCGGTGCTGGATGCCTCCTCCCCTGTGGTGGGCGCCGCCATCGGTGTCTCAGTCAGCTATGGGCTGGGCGGCAAGCCGCTGGTGCTGTTTTCCAGCGCGGCAGCAGGCGCCTATGGCTATCTGCTGGGCGGCCCGGTGGGCGCTTATGTGGCCGCCCTGGCCGGCAGCGAGTTTGGCACCCTGGTGCTGGATAAAACCAAAGTCAACATTGTGGTGGTGCCCATGGCGACCATCGTCACCGGCTGCCTGGCCGGTTGGCTGATCGGCCCCACCGTCAGCGCCTTTATGAATATGCTGGGCGGAATTATCAACCGCGCCACCGAGCTTTCCCCGCTGCCGATGGGCATCATCGTATCCGTGGTGGTGGGCCTGGCACTGACGGCGCCCATCAGCTCCGCGGCGCTGTGCGTGATGCTGGATCTTTCCGGCATTGCGGCCGGGGCGGCCTGTGTGGGCTGCTGCTGCCAGATGGTGGGCTTTGCCGTGGGCAGCCTGCCGGTCAACGGCATCGGGGGGTTAATTTCTCAGGGGATCGGCACCTCCATGCTGCAGTTTTCCAACATCCTGAAAAAACCCGCCATCTGGCTTCCGCCCACCATTACCTCCGCCATCCTGGGGCCGGTTTCTACCTGCATCTTCCGAATGGAAAATATCGCCACCGGCGCGGGCATGGGCACCAGCGGCCTGGTGGGCCAGATCGGCGCTTTCTCGGTGATGGAGGGCAGCCTCGCCGCAGGCATTGCAGAGATTCTGCTGCTGCACATCCTGCTGCCGGCCGTGCTGTGCTGGCTGATCACCGCGCTGTTTGTGCGGCGGGGATGGTTTAAATATGAAGATATGCGCCTGGCGGAGTGATTGACACCGCCAGGCAGGAATGGTATAGTAAACTGTATGAATGAATCTAGTACAGCGGGCAGCTGCCGCCGAAATGTGACGGTTTGCTGAACATCCGCTGGGAGGGCCTGAATTTGGAAAAACCCATTATCTCTGTGCAGGGCATCCGCAAAGTCTACCCGCTGGGGCGGGAAAAGGTCGTGGCCCTGCGCAAAATCGACCTAGACATCCAAAAAGGGGAAATCTGCTGCATCCTGGGCACCTCCGGCTCGGGCAAATCCACTCTGCTCAACCAGCTGGCCGGGCTGGAAAAACCCACCCGCGGCCATGTGGAAATCTGCGGGGTAAACATCTCCCGCCTGTCGGAGCGGCAGCTGGCGGTTTTCCGGCAGAAGCATATCGGCTTTATCTTTCAGTCCTACAATCTGCTGCCCGCCTACACCGCCTGCGAAAACGTGGCCATGCCGCTGGCCTTCCGGGGCTTCAGTGTGCGGCAGCGCAACAAGGCCGCCATCTCCCTGCTCAAAAAGGTGGGGCTGGGCTCCCGGCTGTACCACAAGCCCACCGAAATGTCCGGCGGCCAGCAGCAACGGGTGGGCATCGCCAGGGCTTTCGTCAGCCGGCCGCAGGTGGTCTTTGCCGATGAGCCAACCGGCAACCTGGATTCCAAAACCACCATCGAGGTCATGGAGCTGATGGTGCGCCTGTGCCGCAAATACCAGCAGACCCTGGTCATCGTCACCCACGAAGCCAACCTGGCCGCCTATGCGGACCGGATCGTCACCCTGGTGGACGGGAGTATCATCTCCAATGTGGAAAACCACTCCATCATCGACCGGGAGGGCAATAAAATCGGCGAGGTGCCGCCCTCGGAAGAGGAGCTCTTTGCCGCCCATCTGCAGCAGCCGGAAGAAAAAGCCCTGCCTGCATCAACCGACAAAACGCCGCAGGACAGCGCGCCCGCTGAAGGTAAATTTGCCCTGCGGGAAGATTTTCTGCCTGGGGAAGAGAAAGGCCCCACCCAATCCGCCCCGGCACCCCAAGAGGAAAGTAAAGGAGAGTAGCAGCCAATGAAACCACCTGTCAAAAACCATCCCTATCCGTCTTCCCGGCATAGCCTGGTCAAGCGGATTGCCTGCATCCTGATCGCTGCGGTGCTGCTGATCACCATGGTGGGCGGCAGCCTGTACACCGTCTTTGCCGAGGAGCCGGCCGGCACCTCGGATACCGCCGGCCAGTCGGATGTGGCCAGCCAGTCGGATACAACCGACCCTGACCCCGGCGCCGGCGATGAAGAAGACCGTTTCACAGTGACGCCCCGTCTTTACAGCGCCTCCCCCAACCGGATCCACCCCAACGACCTGGCTACCGTAAAGGTGCGCATCACCGACCAGCGCATTAAGATCACAGCGGATATGCTGGACTCCGACGGCCGCCTGAAGGAAGAGGTGTATAACGGCATCTCTCTTTCCGGCGCGCTGGATACCAGCCTGGTGGAATTTGTGGAAAC
>CAJFPC010000049.1 GCA_904398325.1 Candidatus Neoruminococcus faecicola
ATTCACACCGCCGCTTTTTTAGGCCCAACTTTTCGGATAAAAAAAGGACCCGGATAAAACCGGGTCCTTTTGAATTTGAGAAAATCGATGGTGGCTTAAGCCTGCTGGCCGCAGGGCAGATCCTTGACCATCTTGATAGCGCCGGTGGGGCAGCCTTCCACGCAGGTGCCGCAGTTGGTGCACAGCTCCGGATTGATGGAAGCCAGGTTGTTTTCCACCTTGATAGCGCCGGTGGGGCAGGTACGCTCGCACTTTTTGCAGCCGATGCAGCCCACCTTGCAGGCCTTGCGCACCAACGCGCCCTTATCCTGCGAGGAGCAGCCCACATACACACGGCTGCTCTTGGGCAGAATGGCAATCAGATGATGCGGGCAGACCTTGGCGCACATGCCGCAGCCCACGCAGCTGGCCTTATCCACATAAGCAACGCCGTTGACCACATGGATGGCGTCAAAATTACAAACATTCACGCAGTCACCAAAGCCGATACAGGTGTAAGGGCAGGCGCCGCGGCCCTGGAAGAACATGGCCGAAGCGGCACAAGTCTGAGGGCCGACATAGTCCATGCGCAGGCCGGTGTTGTCATTATTGCCGCAGCAGCGGACCACAGCGGCCATCGGGACGGTAGAACCGGCGTCAACGCCGAGGATCTCCGCGATCTGCGCGGCCACGGCAGCGCCGCCGACCGTGCACTGGTTGGGCTTGGCGGTGCCGGCGACCAGCGCGTTGGCATAGTCGTCGCAGCCGGCAAAGCCGCAGGCGCCGCAGTTGGCGCCGGGCAGGCACTCACGAATGGGGCCGAATTTTTCATCAACGGGAACTGCAAAAACCTTGGAAGCGACAGCCAGCAGAATACCGGCCAGCGCACCAATGACAGTCACCAAGATTACTGGAAAAAGCATTCTTTTACCTCCTTATTATTTCCTGGGGGATGAGATCCCGTCGATCAAACCAGGCCTGCAAAGCCCATGAAGGACATGGCCAT
Organism: Candidatus Neoruminococcus faecicola; assembly: GCA_904398325.1. GTDB lineage: Bacteria > Bacillota > Clostridia > Oscillospirales > Ruminococcaceae > Neoruminococcus > Neoruminococcus faecicola. Next base: position 986 of record CAJFPC010000049.1, read on the forward strand.
GATGGATGCCGCCACCAGCGTGATCGGCACACCCTTGAAGCACTCAGGAGGATTGCAAGTTTCCATTCTCTTTCTGACACCGGCGAACATCACCATGGCCAGCATGAAGCCCAGGCCGCCGCCCAGCGCGTTCACCACGGAGATCAAGAAGTCATAGCCTTCCGAAATGTTCAGGGTGGTGACGCCCAGCACGGCGCAGTTGGTGGTGATCAGAGGCAGATAGATACCCAGCGCCGCATGCAGGGCCGGGATAAATTTCTTCATCGCAATCTCAATGAACTGCACCAGGGCAGCGATAACCAGGATGAAGACAGTCGTCTGGAGGTAATCCAGCCCTCTGGGGGTCAGGATCAGCATCTGGATCGGCCAGGTAACCGCCGAAGCGATGACCATGACCAGGGTAACCGCGCAGCCCATGCCGACGGCGCTGTCCAGCTTCTTGGAAACGCCCAGGAAGGGGCAGATACCCAGGAACTTGGAAAGGACGAAGTTATCCGTCAGGATTGCTGCGAGCAAGGTGGTGAAAATCTGAGCTACCATTAGTTACAACCCCCTTTATCAGCAACGCCGCACTCCTCAGCCAGCGGGCAGGCGGAACAGCCGAATTCCTTCTTCTTGATGGCCTTGCCCTTGGTGAAATGGTTCACCAGCGCGATCAGCGTGCCGAACACGAAGAAGCCGCCGGGGGCCAGGATGAAGATGGAAATGGGGTCGAACAGGTTGGCGGTCAGCTCGATGCCAAACCAGGTGCCGGCGCCCAGGAACTCGCGGATGGAACCCATAGCCAGCAGGGTCAGGGTGAAGCCGATGCCCATGCCCACGCCATCCAGGGCAGAAGCAACCACGCCGTTTTTGCTGGCGAAAGCTTCGGCACGGCCCAGGATGATGCAGTTAACGACGATCAGCGGCAGGAAGATACCGAGGGCAGAATCCAGCGCCGGGGCATACGCCTTGACGATGTACTGCACGATGGTAACGAAGCCGGCGATAACCACGATAAAGCAGGGGATACGCACCGTATCCGGGATAATTTTTCTGAGCAGAGAAATAACGATATTGGAGCAAACCAGCACCACCGTGGCGGCGATGCCCATGCCCACGCCGTTGACAGCCAAGGAAGTGACGGCCAGCGTCGGGCAGGTACCGATCAGAAGGACCAGCACAGGGTTCTCTTTAATGATACCGTTGGTTAAAACTTTTAAGTTTTTACTCATTACTGTTCCTCCTTTCCTTATTCAGCGGTCTGGTCAGATTCGCCGGGGGTCTCCTCGCCGGCCGCATCGGAAGCGCCGGCAGGGGTCTCGCCGCCGGCAGCGCCGTTCTCGGCAGCCTCAACCGCAGAGAAAGCCATCTCCACCGTGGTTTTCAGAGCATTGGAAGAAATGGTGGAACCGGAAATCGCGGTCACACCCTCCAGGCTGGAATCCTTGCCAATGTACTGATCCAGGTGGTCTCTTTCCGCAGTCTTGGTACCAAGGCCGGGGGTTTCGTTCTGCTCCATGACCGTCAGGTTGACGATCTTGCCTTCGCTGTCGATACCGACAACCGTCTGATAGTTGCCGCCGTAACCGTTGGTCTCAGCGGTAACCACATAGCCCTTGCCGTCGGTAGCGCGGTAAACGCTGACCACGCCTTCACCGAAATCACCGGTGACTTCCTCAAAACCGGCGGAACCGGGCAGCACCTCCTGGCGCGCAGCTTCCGCAGCGGCGGCATTGGCCTCCTGGATGATCGGGTTTGTCACGCTGTAAGTAAGCGCCAGAGCGGCGGAGGTGACCGCGCAAATCACGAGAAGTACAATCGTGGGAATTAAGAGCTCCTTCATTCTTTGGCACCTCCAAACGGTTTGGACATAGTCAGGGCGTCAATGTGCGGCGTCAGAATGTTCATCAGCAGGATGGAGAAGGACGCGCCTTCCGGATAGTTGGCGAACACACGGATCAGGATGGTCAGCACGCCGCAGCCGATGCCGAAGATCAGCTTGCCCTTGTTGGTGACCGGGCTGGTGACATAGTCGGTGGCGCAGAAGAAAGCGCCCAGCACCACGCCGCCGGTGAGCAGCTCAAAGATGGGGTCTCTGCCGAAGCAGGCAGAAGCCACAAAAACGGTAGCCAGATACGCCACAGGGATGATGGGGCTGATGATCTTTTTGGCGATCAGGTAGATGCCGCCGATCAGCAGCGCCAGGATGCAGGTCTCGCCCAGGCAGCCGCCGCGCAGGCCGAGGAACAGCTGGCCGTAGGAAAGATCCACCGCCTCGCCCATTTTCAAAACGCCCAGCGGGGTCGCGCCGGAGACCAGATCCGCCCCGAAGTTGAAGGCGTTGGGCAGCACCCAGGTGGTCATAGGCTGTGCAAAGGCGATCAGCAGCACAATACGGCCCACAATCGCCGGGTTGGCAAAGTTCATGCCGATGCCGCCGAACAGCTGCTTGCCCAGCACAATGGCGGCCAGGCAGCCGAACACCGCCATCCAGATGGGCAGCGTCGGAGGCAGGTTGAGCGCCAGGATCAGACCGGTGACCATCGCACTGCAGTCATAAATGGTCAGGTCACGCTTGGTTGCTTTCTCAAACAAAAACTCAAAGAGCACGCAGGCGGCCATGCAGATAACTTCCAGCAGCAGGGCCCGGAAGCCGAAGATCAGCACCGACGCCACCACAGCGGGCACCAGGGCGATCAGCACATTCTGCATGATCGAAGCGGTTGTTGCTTTGTCTCTGATATGAGGAGACGAAGACACTATCAACTTTTCGTTCATATTTTCTTTTCACCCCTATTACTTACTTGCTTGCGCGCAGCATGTTCTTGGAAAGCCGGTTCACCAGCACCAGCGGGCGCTTGGCCGGGCAGACATAAGAGCAGCAGCCACATTCCATGCAGAGATTGACTTTCAGCTTTTTGAGCTGGTCCACATTGCCAGCGTTGTACGCCTTCTCGATGGAGGCGGGCATCAGCTGGAACGGGCAGGCGTTAATACATCTCGCGCAGCGGATGCAGGGGGTCTCAGGCCGGGTATCGATCTGGGCCTCGGTAAACGCCAGCACAGCGTTGTTGTTTTTGAGCAGCGGATAGGTGTCATCCGGGATGGCAATACCCATCATCGGGCCGCCCATGAGGATCTTGCGGGGCTCCGCCTTGTAGCCGCCGCAGAAGTTGATGATATCCACAAAGCGGGTGCCGATCAGGGCCTCCACGTTCTTGGGGTTGGCAACAGCATCGCCATCCACCGTGAGGATCTTGGAGATCAGCGGGATGCCGGTCTTCATGTACTTATCCACAAACGCGATGGACGCAACGTTGGAAACGATGACCCCCACATCGGCGGGCAGCTGGCCCTCGCCCACCACACGGCCGGTGGTGTGATAGATCAGCACCTTTTCACCGCCCTGCGGGTAGATGGCCTTCAGCGGCTGCACCTTGATATTGGGCTCGTCTTTGGTTTTCTCTGTGAGGATGCGGATGGCTTCGGGCTTGTTATCCTCAACGCCGATGATGCAGTTTTTGATATTTAAAAAGTGCATCGTGGTCTTGATGCCGCCCACCACATGATCCGCCTGCTCGACGCCCACGCGGTTATCCGCCGTGATATAAGGCTCGCACTCGGCAAAGTTGATGACCAGGGTATCCACCTGGTCGGGGTTTTTGGGATTGAATTTGATGTGGGTCGGGAAACCCGCGCCGCCCAGGCCCACCAGGCCGGACTGCTTGATCGCCTCGATGAATTCCTCCCTGGTGTTGACCACCGGCGGGGCGATGGATTCATCCAAGGTCTGCAGCTTGTCGGCTTCGATTACCACCACAGGGGTCTTCATCCCGCTGGACATGATAATCTCATCGATCGCGGTCACCTTACCAGATACGCTGGAGTGGATCGGTGCGGACATGAAAGCTGTGGGCTTGCCAACCAGCTGGCCGACCTTGACCTCATCGCCTACCTTGACGCACACTTCGCATGGTGCACCCATGTGCTGCGACATCCCCAGATAGACCTTATCCGGTACAGGCATAGTTTCGATTTTCATCTCAGAAGTATTCTTGTGATGTGGAACCGAAACACCGCTCAAAGATTTGTTATACTTCGACACGTTTACTTCCTCCTGTATAGTTTGTTACTCACCCTGAGTCTGCATTGGCTACCTCGTCAATGCGCCAACTCATATTGTAACTGAATTGTTTCGCACATTCAAGTATTTGGATTCAATTTGTTTCCCATTTCTTCAAAAAAATTTTACGGCAAACAGCAATTTGCACAAAATCAAAATTTGTTTTAGCGCAAAAAAACAAGACGGCGGAAGATGCTTCCGCCGTCAAAAATATACCGATTTTGTGCCTATTCATGCGGGTTGCCGGGTGATGCTCAGTCCTCGTCGTCCTCGCAGCCGCAGCCTTCCTCGTCGTCCAATTCCTCTAAATCAAACTCCAAATGCTCGCCGCAGTTGGGGCACTCCATTTCGCCATCCGCCAGGATGCTCTCATCCACGCAGATGGTGTCGCCGCAGGCCGGGCAGGTGACCTCATACAGGCCCTCTTCATCCTCGCAGCCACAGCCGCACTCGTCATCGTCTTCCTCGTCGCCGTACAGATCCTCTTCCACAGCGCCCAGATCTTCATCCAGGGTATCGACCTCGTCGCACAGCTCGTCATAGCCTTCCTCCAGGTCGGCAACGGACATCGCCAGGTCATCCACCACGTCGATCAGGGCTTTGAGGACCTTCCCCTCCTTCGTGGAGTCGTCCAAACCCAGACCCTCAGCCAAACCTTTCACATAAGCAACCTTTTCTGTAACGGTCATCGTCAAATCCTCCTTAGGTCTTGATTTATCGTCTCCGCAGGCTTGCGGTTACGCACGCTCCATATACTCGCCGGTACGGGTGTCGATGCGGATCTTGTCGCCCTCGTTGATGAACAGCGGCACCTTGACTTCGGCGCCGGTCTCCAGCACGGCGGGCTTGGTGGCGTTGGTGGCGGTATCGCCCTTAAAGCCGGGGTCGGTCTGGGTGACGGTCAGCTCCACAAAGTTGGGAGGCTCCACCCCGAAGACTTCGCCCTTGTAGGAGAGCACCTTCACATCCATATTCTCCAGGACGAAACGGAAGCCGTCACCCAGCACGGATTTGCTGATGGGGACATTCTCATAGGTCTCGTTGTCCATGAAGTAATACAGGTCGCCGTCGTTGTAGAGATACTGCATATCCTTTCTCTCCACATAGGCGGTGGGATACTTATCGGTCGGGTTAAAGGTTTTTTCAGTCACAGCACCGCTGATCACGTTGCGCAGCTTGGTGCGCACAAAAGCAGCGCCCTTGCCGGGCTTGACGTGCTGAAACTCGATAATCTGATAGACGTTGCCGTCCATCTCAAAGGTAACACCGTTTCTGAAATCGCCAGCAGAAACCATAGATTCAACCTCCACTATTTTCTCGAATGATAACAGTGATATTTTATCCTATCTTAGCAAAATTTGCAAGCCCTTTCGCTTTAGAGGATGATGAAATCTTTGGGGGAATGGGTCAGATTGAGGCAGCCGTCCGGCTGGACCACGATCATATCCTCGATGCGCACGCCGAATTTCCCCTCCAGATAGACGCCCGGCTCCAGGGTGATGACCATGCCGGAACGGGTTTTTTCACCGCAGCCGGGGGCAAATACCGGCTGCTCGTGGATCTCCAGCCCCACGCTGTGGCCCAGCGCATGGCCAAAGGCCCCCGCATAGCCGGCATCCGCAATCAGCCGGCGGGCAACAGCATCCACCTCGCTGCAAGGGATGCCCTCCCGCACGGCCTTTTCGCTTGCCAGCTGGGCGCGCAGCACCGTTTCGTACACCCGGCGCTCTTCCTCCCCGGCATGGCCTACCGCCACGGTGCGGGTCATATCGGAGCAATAGCCGCCGTATTTGCAGCCGAAATCCATGGTGACCAGATCCCCCGGCTGGATCACATAGCCCGACGGCACCCCGTGAGGCTTGGCGGAATTCTCGCCCGCCACCACGATAAAATCAAAGGAATTCCCCTCGCTGCCGTACAGGCGGGTCAGATGCTCCAGCTGCACCGCCACCTCCTGCTCGGTCCTGCCCGGCCGGATGAAGGAGAGGATCTCCTCAAAGGCGCGGTCGGTGATCTGCTGCGCCTTGCGGATGCAGTCGACCTCCGTCTGGTCCTTCACCGCCCGCAGGGAGAGGACCTCCCGGTCCAGCTGGGGCAGAAAAACGATCTCCGCCGGGGCCAGCGCCTTCTGATACTGCTGCCAGTCGCTGATGAGGGTATAACCGCTCTGCAGGGCCACTTTTTTCACCTGGCAGCGCTCAAACATCTCTTTGAGCTGCAAAAACAGCCGCTTCTGCTCGACGACCCGGATGCCCTGGGGCTCTACCGCGCTGCGGGCAGCGATGATGTAGCGGAAGTCGATAAAAAAGCAGCTCTCCTCCCGGGTGATGACCAATACCCCTGCCGTTGAGTGAAAGCCGGTGAAATACTGCCGGGAGACCTCGTCGCAGACCATCAGGGCGTCCACCCCCTCCGGCAGGGCCCGGCGGATGTTTTCGATGCGTTCGTTCATCTTGTTTCCTCCATTTCCTGCTGCGCTGTCTCTGCCAGGCAGCGGTAATATTCCTGACGCATGGCCAGCGCGTCCTCGGTCTGGGTGCCGGCGGATTCGCAGATCACCCGTCCATGGCAGCCCTTGCGGGCCAGCAGCTCCATCAGCGGTTCAAAATCCGGGCCGTACTCCCGGTCTGCAAAGGTCAGATGCTCTTTCTCGCCGCCGGCGGTATAGGCAATCTTGGAAAAATGGATGTGCAGTTCCCGCAGGCGGTCAATACCCAAAGCGTTCTCAATGGCGTCAAACGCCGCCTTAAAATCCTCCGGGGTCTTCAGGGCGCCCAAGGTGCGCGCGTTGAGATGGCCGAAATCCACACAGGGGATCAGCCGCTCCTCCAGCCGGCAGAGGGCCAGCACCTCCTCCAGCGTGCCCAGCTGATTGATTTTGCCCATCACCTCCGGGCAAAAGCGGATCTGAGCAAGACCCTGCTCCTCCTGGGCGCGCAGGGCCCGGCGCATGGTATCCATCGCTAGGGCGAGGGCCTCCTCCCGGCTGATCTTTGCGCAGGAGCCGGTGTGCACCACCACCCGGTCCGCCCCCATGGCGGCTGCCGCCCGGGCGGACTGCATCATATAATCGATGCTTTTCTCCCGCTTTTCCGGCTCGGTGCTGGAAAGGGAAATATAATACGGCGCATGCAGCGAAAGGGCCACCCCTTCTTCTCTGGCCAGACGGCCCAGCTGCCCGGCGGATTCCTGCGAGATGCGCACCCCCCGACCGCACTGGTACTCAAAGGCATCCAGCCCGATCTGATGCAGGTAGGCAGGCATTTCCATACTGCTTTTGTGCCGCTGGCGGAAGCTGTCCGAGCTGCCCGCCGGGCCGAATTTCACCGTCATGGATGCTCACCTCCTCTTGGACGCCCCAGCACCAGCCGTTCCAGCCGGCGCTTGAGCTTAAAAAAGGGCATATCCTCCAGATACATCGGCTCCACCAGGATGGAGACAGCCCCAAATCGGTTGGCGCACCAGATATCGGTAAAAATCTGGTCGCCGATGAGGGCGATCTGCTCCGGCGGGAGCCGGTACCGCTGCGCCAGGCGCTTGAGGCCCCCTGTCAGCGGCTTGCCCGCCCGGGACTGGTGCCCCAATCCCAGCCGCGCCGCAAAGGGGGCAACGCGCTCTTCTTTATTATTGGAGAGCACCGCCAGCTTGATGCCCGCCTGTTTCATCTTTGCCAGCCACTCCAGCACCCGGGCGTCCGGCTCCGGGTTGTCGTGGGTGGTCAGGGTGTTGTCCACATCCAGCGCGACCAGCCGGATATTCTGCCGGGCGAAAAAGCCGGGATCGATCCGGTCGATGCGCTCAAACTGAAAATCGGGAACCAGCTTCATCCTCTTCCCCCTCTCTGCAAAGCCCGGTAAAACAAAAGGGCGGGCCAGCGGCGGCCCGTCCTCTCCAAACGACTTGGTTTATTTGTATTTGCGCTTGCGAGCCGCTTCAGATTTCTTTTTGCGTCTGACAGACGGCTTCTCATAATGCTCTCTCTTTCTGACCTCAGCCAGAACGCCGGACTTGGCGCAAGATCTCTTGAATCTTCTCAGAGCACTTTCCAGAGATTCGTTGTCTTTAATTCTGATTTCTGCCATTTCTTATTCCCTCCCCACGCCAAAGGCAGGAGTTTGTTCCAGTGGAACGATAAGTATAATTATAGACCGGCCGGATGGTGTTGTCAAGCCTTTGCGGCGCTTATTTTGCAACAATGTTGACCAGCTTGCCGGGAACATAGATCTCCTTGACCAGCTGTTTGCCCTCCAGCAGAGGGGCAATCTCCGGGGCTGCTTTGGCTTTGCCGAGCACTTCTTCCTTGCCGGCGGCGGGGTCCACCATCAGGCGGGCCTTGATTTTGCCGCACACCTGCACGGCGATTTCCACCTGGGCATCCACGCACTTGGATTCGTCATAGGCCGGCCATTTCTGATCGGTGACCATGCCGCCGAAGTTCTGCTGCTGCCAGATTTCCTCGGTGATATGAGGCGCAAAGGGGTTGAGCAGCAGCAAAAGCACCTTGTACTGCTCCCGGCTGATGGCCCCGGCCTCGCCGATCTCATTGAGAAAGCTCATCATGGCGGCGATGGCGGTGTTGTATTTCATGGCCTCGATATCCAGGCTGACCTTTTTGATGGTCTTGTGCAGGCTGCTCTCCAGCGTTTTGGCCGCGGCTTCATCGTCGGTGACGAGATCCTGCAGCGCCCACACCCGGTCCAAAAAGCGCTTGCAGCCCTTGATGGAGGTCTGGCTCCAGGGGGCGCTCTTCTCAAAGTCGCCGATGAACATCTCATACAGGCGCATGGTGTCGGCGCCGTACTCGTTGACAATATCGTCGGGGTTGACCACATTGCCGCGGGATTTGGACATCTTCTCGCCGTTCTCGCCCAAAATCATGCCGTGGCTGGTGCGCTTGGCATAGGGTTCCGGCGTAGGCACTACGCCGATGTCGTAGAGGAATTTATGCCAGAAGCGGGAGTAAAGCAGATGCAGGGTGGTATGCTCCATGCCGCCGTTGTACCAATCCACCGGCAGCCAGTATTTGAGCGCCTCGGGGTCCGCCAGGGCCTTGTCGTTGTGCGGGTCGCAGTAGCGCAGGAAATACCAGGAGGAGCCCGCCCACTGAGGCATGGTGTCCGTCTCCCGCTTGGCGGGGCCGCCGCACTTGGGGCAGGTGACGTTGACCCAGTCGGTCATAGCCGCCAGGGGGCTCTCGCCGTTCTCGGTGGGCTCGTAGGAATCCACCTCCGGCAGGCGCAGCGGCAGCTCGCTCTCGTCCAGAGGGACATAACCGCATTTGTCGCAGTGGATGATGGGGATGGGCTCGCCCCAATACCGCTGGCGGGAAAAGACCCAGTCCCGCAGCTTGTAGTTGACCTTCGGCTCGCCCTTGCCGGTCTCTTTGAGCCAATCGATGATTTTTTTCTTGGCCTCGTCCACCGTCAGCCCATCCAGGAAGCCGGAATTGACCATCACACCGGTGGCACAGTCGGTGAAGGCCTCCTTTTCCACATCGCCGCCCTTGACCACCTCGATGATGGGCAGGCCGAACACCTTGGCAAACTCCCAGTCGCGGGTGTCGTGGGCCGGGACCGCCATAATGGCGCCGGTGCCGTAGCTCATGAGCACATAGTCAGAAACAAAGATGGGGATTTCCCGGCCGTTGACCGGGTTGATGGCGGTGACGCCCTCCAGCCGGACGCCGGTTTTATCCTTGGCCACCTCGGTGCGCTCAAAGTCGGATTTGCGGGCCGCCTCCTGCTGGTAGGCGCGCACTGCCTGCATATTGGCGATACGGGAGGCCCATTTTTCCAGATAGGGGTGCTCGGGGGAAATGACCATATAGGTGGCGCCGAACAGGGTATCCGGCCGGGTGGTGTAGATTTCCAGCACGTCGCCGGCAGAGGTCTCAAACCGCACCTGGGCACCGGTGGAGCGGCCGATCCAGTTGATCTGGGAGGTCTTGACCCGGTCGATGTAGTTGACGCTGCCCAGATCGTCGATCAGCCGCTGGGCATACTCGGTGATCTTCAGCATCCACTGGCTTTTGACCTTGCGGACCACTTCGCCGCCGCAGCGCTCGCACACGCCGCCGACCACTTCTTCGTTGGCCAGCACCACCTTGCAGCTGGTGCACCAGTTGACGGCCATCTCTTTTTTATAGGCGAGGCCGTGCCGGAACAGCTGCAGGAAAATCCACTGGGTCCATTTATAATAGTTGGGGTCGGTGGTATTGATCTCCCGGTTCCAATCGAAAGAAAGGCCCAGGGCTTTGAGCTGTGCCTTGAAATGCGCCACATTATCCCGGGTGACAATCTCGGGATGGATGTGGTTTTTGATGGCGTAGTTTTCCGTCGGCAGGCCGAATGCATCCCACCCCATGGGATAAAGCACATTATACCCTTCCAGGCGGCGCTTGCGGGCGACAATATCCAGCGCGGTATAAGAGCGCGGATGCCCCACATGCAGCCCCTGGCCGGAAGGATAGGGGAATTCCACCAGGGCGTAATATTTGGGCCTGGTATAATCGTTGGAAGCGGCAAAGACGTTCTTCTCTTCCCAGATTTTCTGCCACTTCGCTTCCACAGCTTTAAAATCGTACTTCAAAGTTGACACCCTCTCCCCGCCCGGCGGGCGGAATTGTGAATCTGTGAACCGTTAATCTTCGGTGAGAATGCCCTCGAGATTGACTCTCGGCGCATCGGCCCACAGGCGTTCCAGGCTGTAAAACTCCCTGGTTTCCTTATAAAAGATGTGCACGATCACATCATAATAGTCAAGCAAAATCCACTGAGCGCTCTGATAGCCTTCCCGCCGGCGGGGCTCATACCCCAGCTTGGAAAGCTGCTCCTCCACCTCGTCGGCCAATGCCTTGACCTGGGTGGTGCTGCCCGCGCTGGCGATCACGAAATAATCGCCGATGGTAGTCAGGTCCTTGATTTCCAGCGCCAGGATGTCCGCCGCCTTTTTGCGGTCCAACAGCTTGGCTACCTCACAGGCCAGCTCTAAACTTGTCATACCCTTCCCTCCTTTTTGTGGGATGCAGCCGGGCAGTAGCGGTTATACGCCTGCCAGGTATCGCGGATTAAGGGCCTGCCCTTGTGGGAAAGCTCCTCCATATTGGCGCGGATGGATTCAAAAAAAGCCTGCTCCAGATCCTCAAAGGCCAGCCGGCGCAGCTCTTCCACGCCGGGATAATCCCGCTCCGCGCTGACGGCATCCGCCAGAAAAACCACCAGGTCCAGCGGGGTCATATCCGCCCGGCCGGTGGTATGATAGCACACCGCGTCCAAAATCTCCCGGTCGGTGATGCCGATGCCGGCGGCAAATTCCGCCGCCGCAAAGCCGTGCCAGACCTTGGGGCTGGCAAGCTGCTGATCGTCAAAAATTATACCAAACTTCTCCGCCCTTTGCAACTGGGTTTCCGGCGGCTCCTCCTTGCAGATGTCATGCAGCAGAGCGGCGATGCGGGCCTTTTGCTCCTCCACGCCGTGGCGCCGGGCCAGCTGCACCGCCATATCCGCCACGTTGCAGGTGTGCTCCAGCCGTTTTTTGCCCAGGCGCTGCCGGGCCAGATGAAGAATCTCCTCGGGTGAGATCATTCTCTTTCTCCTTTCTCATAAAGCCGGCGGCGGCGCAGATATTCCTCCACCGGCGCGGGCACCAGGCCGGTGACCGGCTGCCCTGACCGGATGCGGCTGCGCACCAGGGTGGAGGAAATTTCCACCGGCGGGGCGTTCACCAGCCGCCAGCGGCAGCCCAGCCGCTCCAGCCGGCCGCCGAAGGCCTGCAGGCGGGCATACTCCCCCTGGCTGCGGGCAGCGGTGCAGACCGTGGCCAGCCGGAAGATCTCCTCCGGATGCTGCCAGGTATCCAGCGTCAGGAACATATCGCTGCCCACCAGCAGGAAGAATTCCTCCCCCGGGCGCTGCTCCTTCAAGGTGCGCAGAGTCTGCCAGGTGTAGCTGACCCGGGCGGCGTCACATTCCAGCCGGCACAACGAGAGATACTCCCGCTGCCCGGCCGCCAGCCGGCACATCTCCGCCCGGTCGGCCGCCGGGGCCAGGTCGGGGCAGGATTTGTGGGGCGGCAGATAAACCGGCACCAACAGGATCTCCTGCAGGGCCAGCTCGCTGGCATAAAGATCCGCCAGATGCAGGTGCCCGTTGTGAATGGGATTAAAGCTGCCGCCGAAAATACCGATCCGCTTCATGCCGTCATCTCAGCTGGATCTGCGGGTTTTTGGGGTTGCGGCGGTATAAGACGAACCGCCGGCCGATCACCTGCACCTCTTCGGCGCCCAGAGCCTGGGCCAGCGCGCGGCAGGCCTCCCGGGCGGTGAGGGGGCAGTTTTCCTGCACGGACATTTTAATCAGTTCCCGGGCGGTCAGGGCGTCATCCACCTGGCGGAGCAGCTGCTCCCCGATGCCCGCCTTGCCCACCTGCAAAATTGCTTCCATCTGGTTGGCCATGCCCCGCAGGGCTGCTCTCTGTTTTGAAGTCATAGCGTTCTCCTTTATCGCTGGCCCAGCTCCTCCCAAAGCAGCCGCTGCATTTTGCGCAGCGATTTGCCCCGGTGGCTGTGCCGGTCCTTCTCTTCATCCGACAGGCTGGCAAAGCTTTTGCCTGTCTCTTTTTCCACAAAAATCGGGTCGTAGCCGAAGCCGTGGGCGCCCTCGATCTTTTCCCCCACATAGCCCTCGCAGCTTTCCACCGCGCACAGCTCCCGGCCCGGCCCCAGCACGCACACCAGGGCGCAAACAAACCGCGCGCTGCGCTCTTCGCCGGTTTTGCCCTGCATCAAATCCAGGATTTTCTGCATTTTTACAGGATAGGGGGTATCCTCCCCCTCAAACCGGGCGGAATAGACCCCGGGGGCGCCGCCCAGCGCGTCGATGCAGAGCCCGGAATCATCCGCCAGGGTGGGCATGCCGCTGGCGGAAAAATAAGCCTCAGCCTTCAGGCGGGCGTTGCCCTCGAAGGTACCGGCGGTTTCTTCCACCTCCACCGCAAGGCCCAGCTCTTTCGGCGATAGGACCTGAATGCCCAGCGGCTCCAGAATGCGGTGGAATTCCTTCAGCTTGCCGGGGTTGGAGGTTGCGGCCAAAAATTTCACGTCTCTTCCCCCTTTGCAAACAGCCCCTCGGCAAAGGCCTTGGGGTCAAAGGGCTGCAGGTCGTCCACCTGCTCGCCCACCCCCACAAATTTGATGGGGATGCCCAGCTCCTCTTTGATGCCGATGACCACGCCGCCCCGGGCGGTGCCGTCCAGCTTGGTGAGCACCAGTCCGGTGAGGCCTGCCGCCTCTTTAAACTGCTTGGCCTGGTTGAGGGCGTTCTGGCCGGTGGTGGCGTCCAGCACCAGAAGGGTCTCCTTATCCGCGTCCGGCAGCTCCCGGTCGATGACCCGGCGGATCTTGGCCAGCTCATCCATCAGGTTTTTCTTGGTGTGCAGGCGTCCGGCGGTGTCGCAGATGATCACATCCACCCCTCTGGCCTTGCCGGCGGCAATGGCGTCGTAGACCACCGCCGCCGGGTCGGAGCCCTCGGTGTGCCTTACCATCTCGGCACCGGCGCGCTCGGCCCAGATGCCCAGCTGATCGATGGCCGCCGCGCGGAAGGTATCCGCCGCGGCCAGCAGCACCCGCTTGCCCTGGCCGGAAAGATAAGCGGCCAGCTTGCCGATGGTGGTGGTTTTGCCCACGCCGTTGACCCCGATCACCAGGATCACCGACGGCTGGGTGCCCAGGTGCAGGCTGTCATCCCCCTCCAGCATGCCGGCGATGACCTCCTTGAGCTCTTCCTCGATGGCGGCCGGATCGGTGATGCCCTGCTCCTTTACCCGCTGGCGCAGGTGCTCGCAGATGGCACCGGCGGTGTGCACCCCCACGTCGGACATGATGAGGACCTCTTCCAGCCCTTCAAAAAAATCTTCATCTATTTTGGTAAAGGCTCGGGTGATCTGCTGGATCTGCCGCTGGAAGTTATCCCGGGTCTTGCGCAGGCCCTCGCCGATTTTTCCAAATAAGCCCATGTACAAATTCCTCCTTTATGATTGCAGCCCCAGCTGCCGCTCCACCTGGGCGACGTCCAGCTCCAGCAGCTTGGAGACGCCCTCCTTCTGCATGGTGACGCCGTAGAGCACGTCCGCCTCCTCCATGGTGCCCCGGCGGTGGGTGATGGCAATAAACTGCGTCTGCCCGCACAGTTTGCGCAGATAATGGGCAAACCGGCTGACATTCACCTCGTCCAGCGCCGCCTCAATCTCGTCCAGCAGCACAAAAGGCGCCGGATTCACCTTCAAAATGGCAAAATAAATGGCGATGGCCACAAAGGCCTGCTCCCCGCCGGAAAGCAGGGAAAGGTTCTTGATGATCTTGCCGGGGGGCGCCACCTGGATTTCGATGCCGCTTTCCAGTACGTTTTCCGGGTCGCTCAGGGAAAGGGCAGCCCGCCCGCCGCCGAACAGCTCTACGAAAATTTCCGAGAAATTTTCGGCAATCCTGGAAAACTTCTCGGTGAAAATGGTTTTCATCTCCCCGGTCAGCTGGCCGATGAGGCCGGTGAGTTTCTGGCGGGAATGCTCCGCATCCTCCATCTGGGCCTTCATGAATTCATAGCGCTCGCTCAGCTGGCGGTATTCCTCAATGGCGCCCACATTGACGTCGCCCAGGGCCTTGATGCTGTTTTTCAGCTGGGCCAGCTGCTTCTGGGCGGCGGAGCGGTCCTCCAGCGGCTGGGCGATGGCAGCAGCTTCGCTGCGGGTGAGCTCGTATTCATCCCACAGCCGAGCGATGATGCCGTCATATTCCGCCTGCATGGTGCTTTTGCGCTCCTCCATGCGGGCCAAATCGCGGGAGAGGGCCTCCCGCTGCCCGGCCAGCTCCTTTTCCTGCCGGCGCTGGGCGGTGACCGCCTCCTCCATGCCGCTGCGGGCCTGGAGCAGCTGCTCCACCCGGGCGGAAAGAGCGGCGTTCTCCTCTCCCAGCAGCTGCTGCCGCTGGGAAAGATGTTCCATCTGCCGCCGGTGCTCCTCAATCTGCTCCTGCAGCTGCTGCTGCCGCTGGGCAGCCTGCTGGCGCTGCCGGTCGGCATCCTCCAGCGTCTGCCGCAGCGAGGAAAGCTGAAGCTGTGCGGCTTCCCAATCCTTGTGCAGGGTCAAAAGCTCCATCTGGCAGGCGGTCTGCTCCCCGCTTTTATCAGAAATCTGCTGCGCCAGCGCTTCCAGGGCCTGGCGGCAGCGGCTGTCCTGCTCCTCCAGCTGGTCCAATTCTCCGGCCAGCTTCCCGGCCAGCTGGCCGCTGGTCAGCTGCTCGGCCTCCAGCTGGGCGATGCGCTCATCCATCTGCCGGAACTGCTCTTCCAGCTGACGGCCGCGCGCCTGGGCCTCCTCATAGGCCTGGCGGCAGCGGCGCATCTCGCCTTCCAGGCGGATACCTTCCTCCTTCGCGGTGCGCAGCTCCGCTTCGGCACCCTGCAGCATCGCCTGGGCTTCGCCTGCCTGCGCCTCGGCCTGATCCGCCTGCCGGCGGGCCTGCTCCAGGCTCTCCTCCAGGCGCTGGGCCTCCTGCTGCAGGCGGGCGATCTCACCGGCGCGGCCCAGCATGGCGCCGCCCTTGGTAAGGTAGCCGCCGGTCATGGAGCCGCCGGCGTTGACCAGCTGGCCATCCAGCGTCACCACCCGGAACCGGTAGCCGAAGCGTTTGGCGATGGCGACCGCGTCATCCAACGTCTGGGCCACGGCCACCCGTCCCAACAGGGAAAGGATCACCCCGTCATACGGCGCTTCATACCGGATCAAATCACAGGCCAGCCCCACAAAGCCGGCGCAGTCCCCCAGGCCGCGCTCCTCCAGGCGGCGGCCCTTGACCGCCGTCATGGGCAGAAAGGTCGCCCGGCCGCTTTTGGCGTTTTTGAGCAGGGCGATGGCCCGCTTGGCGGCGGTCTCATCCTCCACCACAATATGCTGCATGGAGCCGCCCAGGGCCGTTTCCACCGCCAGGGCATAGGCCTCGTCCACACTGATCAGCTGAGAGACCGCCCCGCGCACGCCGCCCAGCTCCCCGCGCTGGGCCGCCTTCATTACAAATTTCACGCTGCCGTGATAGCCCTCCAGGCTGCGCTCCATCTCCTGCAAAAGCCGGATGCGGGTGGCAAGATCCTGCCGGGCCCGCTGGAGCTTTTCCAGCTGGGCGCGGCTCTCCTGCGCCTTTTGGGTGCGGCTCTCGCAGCGCAGCCGGTAGCCCTCCCCGCTGTTCTGCAGCGAGGCCTGGGTCTCGGCGTTTTCCCTGGCCAGGCGCTGGTATTGTTCCAGCTCCTGCCGGGCGGCCTCCACCGCAGAGGACTGCCCCTGGTTCTGAGCCTTGGCGGCTTCCAGCCGGCGGGCGGTCTCCTCCAGCAGCGTGCGGGAGGCGGCGTCGCTCACCTTGGCCTCCTCCAGCGCCTGGGTCAGCGCCTGCCGGCGCTGCGATGCGGCGCCGGAAAGTTCCTGCTGTTCCCCGCGCTGCCGCTCCAAAGCGGCCAGCTCCTCCGTCAGGGCGGCCAGGCGGGCTTCTCCGTCAGCCGCCTGCCGGGCCAGGCCTTCGGCCTGCTCCTGCTGCCGGGCGGCGGCCTCCTCCTGCTCCCCACGGGAAAGGGCCGCCTGGGAAAGCTCCTCCCCCAGTGATTCCAGCGCCCTGGTCTGATGGTCGATATCGTTCTGCTGCACAGCCAGCGCCGCCCGGTTCTGGGAGATTTCCTCCTCATTCTCCCGGATGCGGCTGCGGGCCTGCTCCACCTGCACCAGCATCTGCTGCATGGCGGAATACTGCTCCTCAATCTGGGCGGTCAGCTGCTCGATGCTGCCCTGCACCTCGTCATAATGCCCGCGGGAAAGGAGCAGCCGGTCATCCTGCTCCTGCAAAAGCCGGCCGGAGGCCTCCAGGGTATCCATCCAGAGAGAGATCTCCAGCCGCTTTTTTTCCTCCGCCAGGGCCAGGTAACGCTTTGCCGTCTCGCTCTGGCGGCGCAGCGGGCCCACCCGGGCCTCCAGCTCGCCGAAAATATCCGCCAGACGGGTCAGGTTTTCCTGGGCGGCATCCAGCTGGCGCTGGGCCTGCTCCTTGCGGTAGCGGTATTTGGCGATGCCTGCCGCCTCCTCAAAAATTTCCCGGCGCTTTTCGCTTTTGGTGCTGACGATCTCCGCAATGCGGCCCTGCCCGATAATGGAGTAGCCATCCCGGCCCAGGCCGGTATCCAGAAACAGCTCATAAATATCCCGAAGCCGCACCAGCGCGCCGTTGATGCGGTATTCGCTCTCGCCGGAGCGGTAAAGCCTCCGGCTGACGGTGACCTCGTCGTGTTCCACCGGCAGCTGGCGGTCGCGGTTGTCGATGGTCAGCGCCACCCCCGCATAGCCCTGAGCGCCCCTGCTTTGGGTGCCGCTGAAGATCACATCCTCCATCCTGCCGGAGCGCAGCGTCCTGTTGGATTGTTCCCCCAGCACCCAGCGCACCGCGTCGGCGATATTGCTTTTGCCGGAGCCATTGGGCCCCACCACCGCCGTGATGCCGCCGGTGAAATTCAGTTTTGTCCTGTCGGCAAAGGATTTAAAGCCGACGATTTCCAGGCTCTGCAGCCGCACAGGCGCCGCCTCCTTTCTGCCGGGAGCTGCCCGGCGGGAAAACGCCCTCTCCGCTTTCCCACCGGGGGATGACAGCCCCGCTTATTTGCACTCGCCCATCAATTTCAGCGCTTCTTTGGCGCTCATCTGCTCGGCGGCTTTTTTGTTGCGGCCCACCCCTACGCCGATGACGTTGGAGTTGAGACGCACCTCCACCACGAATTTTTTATCGTGGGCGGGGCCGCTCTCCTCCACCAGCACGTAGGTGAGCTTTTCCTCCGGGTTCTTTTGGATAATCTCCTGCAGCATGGTCTTATAATCCCGGAATTCCAGATGGTCCTCCCCCTCCTCCAGGGTGTGCTGCACAAAGGGCAGCACAAACTGCCGGGCCCGGTCGATGCCGCCGTCCAGATAAATGGCGGCGATCAGTGCCTCAAAGGCGTCCGCCAGGATGGAGGGCCGGGTGCGCCCGCCGGTCAGCTCCTCCCCCTTGCCCAGCTTGAGAAACTGCCCCAGATGGATCTGATCGGCAAAGCTGCTCAGGGATTTTTCGCACACCAGCGCCGCCCGCAGCTTGGTCAGCTCCCCTTCCGGGACGTTAAATTGATGGAAGAGGTAATCCGACACCACGATGGAGAGCACCGAATCCCCCAAGAACTCCTGCCGTTCATTGTTGGA
Source organism: Candidatus Neoruminococcus faecicola (assembly GCA_904398325.1). Taxonomy (GTDB): domain Bacteria; phylum Bacillota; class Clostridia; order Oscillospirales; family Ruminococcaceae; genus Neoruminococcus; species Neoruminococcus faecicola. Next base: position 19,350 of record CAJFPC010000049.1, read on the forward strand.
AAGATGCCCCTTGCGCTCGTTGGCATAGGAGGAATGGGTGAGGGCGATATCCAGATATTTCTGATCCTGAAACTCATAGCGGATCAGCTCCTCCAGCGGATGGCATTCACGCATGGCTTTCTTCCCCCTCCGCCTGGGCAGCCTTCTGGCGGGCCTTTTCCGCTTCCAGCGCCGCCCGGATATCGTCGATCACGCCGGTTTCGCTGTACAGCTTTGCCTGGCGGATGGCGTTCTTGATCGCCTTGGCGTTGGAGCTGCCGTGGGCCTTGATCACTGGCTTGGAAATACCCATCAGCGGCGCGCCGCCGTATTCGGTATAATCCATCTTGCGGCGCAGCTCGTCCACGCCGCCCTTAATCATCAGGTAGCCCACCTTGGTCTTGGCGCTTTTGAGGAACATGCGCTTTAATTCTTCCGCGAAGGATTTGGCCACCCCCTCGGTGACCTTGAGCAGCACATTGCCCACAAAGCCGTCGCATACCGCCACATCGCAGCAGCCGCCGGGGATATCCCGCCCCTCTACATTGCCGATAAAATTCAGCGGCATGCCGGAAAGCAGCTGGTAGGCCTCCAGCTGCAGCTGGGTGCCCTTGGTGGGCTCGCTGCCAATATTGACCAGCCCCACCCGGGGGTTGCGCACATGGTGGATCTTCTCCATATAAAGGGAACCCATGGCCGCAAACTGTGCCAGCATCTCGCTGCGGCACTCGGCGTTGGCGCCGGCATCCATCAGCATGTAGCAGCCGCTGGGCATGGCGGGCATCACCGTGCCGATGGCCGCCCGGGCAACCCCCTTGATGCGCTTGACAAACAGCGTCGCCCCGGTCAGGATGGCGCCGGTATTGCCTGCGCTGACAAAGGCGTCGCCCCGGCCCTCGGCCAGCAGGTTAAGCCCCACCGCCATGGAAGAATCCTTGCGGGTGCGGATCTCGGTGGGGTCATCCTCCATGGTCATCACGTCCCCCGCGTGAACGATCTCCATCTTTTCCAGGGAAATCTGGTTGTCCTCCGCCACCTTCTCGATGATATCCTCATTGCCGGTCAGGGTGATCTCCACTTCCAGCTCCCGGGCCGCCATCTCGCAGCCCTTCAAAATCTCCAGCGGGGCATGATCCCCGCCAAAAGCATCCACTATGACTCTCACAGCGTTTTCTCCTCTCCAAGCTTTTCCAAGGCCGCCAGCGAACGGCGGGCCAGCGCCTCATAGCGCTCCTGCTTATCCCGAATTTTCTCCTCCAGCGGCGGCAGCAGCCCCATGTTGGCCCCCATGGGCTGAAAATCCTCCACCGCCGGATTGGTAATATATCGCACCAGGGCGCCGATCATGCACTCCGGCGGCAGCACCAGCGGCGCGAGGCCCTTTAACCTGCGGGCCAGGTTTTTGCCCGCCAGAATGCCGCTGGCCGCCGATTCCATATATCCTTCCACGCCGGTCAGCTGCCCGGCAAAAAACAGTTCCGGCCGGGCCCGGGCCGAGAGATCCTCCCGCAAAAGGCGGGGCGACTGCAGGAATGAATTGCGGTGCATCACCCCGTAACGGAGAAACTCCGCCTGCTCCAGCCCCGGGATCAGGGAAAAGACCCGCCTCTGCTCGGGGAACTTCAAATTGGTCTGAAAGCCCACCAGGTTGTAGCAGCTGCCGGCGGTATTCTCCCGGCGCAGCTGCACCACTGCCCAGGGCCGCCGCCCGGTGCGGGGATCGGTGAGGCCCACCGGCTTCAAGGGGCCATAGCGCAAGGTATCCGGCCCGCGGCGGGCCATGACCTCCACCGGCATACAGCCCTCGTAAACTTTAAAATCCCGCCGGTCAAATTCCTGCAGCGGCGCCGTCTCGGCATGGATCAGCGCCTCATAAAAGCGCTCATACTCCTCCCGGGTGAAGGGGCAGTTGAGATAGTCATCCTCCTCGCCCCGGCCGTACCGCGCCGCGGGGAATACCTTGCCATAATCCAGGCTGTGGGCCGCGACAATGGGCGCCGCCGCGTCATAAAAGCTGAGGTATTCCGCCGAAAACAGCTCCCCCACCGCCCGGGCCAGGCCGCCGTCGGTCAGCGGGCCGGTGGCAATCACCGCCGGGCCCTCCGGGATATGGTCAAGACGCAGATGGCGGATGGCGATGCGCGGATGAGCGGCGATGCACTGGGTCACCCGGCGGGAAAAAGCCCCCCGGTCCACTGCCAGGGCCCCTCCGGCCGGCACCTGCGTCTCATAGGCACAGCGCACCGTCAGAGAGCCCAGGCGCTCCATCTCCGCTTTCAGCAGGCCTGCCGCCGACCCCAGGCGCATCGCCTTCAGGGAGTTGGAGCAGACCAGCTCCGCCAGGCCGTCGATGCGGTGCGCCGGGGAACGATGGGCGGGCTTCTGCTCGCAGAGCGTCACCTGCACCCCCGCCTCGGCCAGCGCCCAGGCCGCCTCGCAGCCGGCCAGCCCTCCGCCGACCACCACAGCCCTCACGCCTCGTCCGCTCCCTTCTCATAGCCGCAGTCGGGCTTCAGGCAGTGGATCTTGCCGCCCCGGCCCGCCTTGCGGAACAGGGTGGAGCCGCATTTGGGGCAGCGGTCGGTGAGGGGCTTATCCCAGGTCATAAAGCCGCAGGTGGGGTTATGCTCGCAGCCGTAATACCCCTTGCCGTGCTTGGATTTTTTGGCCAGCACACGGCCGCCGCACAGCGGGCAGAGGCCGCCCGTCTCCTGAACGATCTTTTTGGTGTTGCGGCACTCCGGGAAGCCGGGGCAGGCCAAAAATTTGCCGTAGCGCCCGGTTTTGATGACCATTTTGCGCCCGCACAGCTCGCAGACGATATCCGTCTCCTCATCCGGCACCTTCAGGCGCACGCCCTCCATATTTTTGGTGGCGGTTTCCAGGTTTTTCTCAAAGCCGGTATAGAATTCCCGCAGGGTATCCACCCAGTCGCGCTGGCCCTCCTCGATCTGGTCCAGCTCCTGTTCCATCCCGGCGGTGAATTTCACATCCACGATATTTTTAAACTGCTCTTTCATCAGCTTGGTGGTGATTTCCCCCAGGGCCGTGGGCTTGAGCGCCTTGCCCTCCCGCTCCACATAGCCCCGCTGCAAGATGGTCATGATAGTGGGGGCGTAGGTGCTGGGGCGGCCGATGCCGTTTTCCTCCAGCGCCTTGATGAGGCTGGCCTCGGTATACCGGGCCGGCGGCTGGGTGAAATGCTGGTTGCCCTCCACCGATTTAGGCTTCAGGGGCATTTTTTCTTCCAGCTTGGGCAGGGTCTGGGTGTCAGATTCCTCCTCGTCCTTCCCCTCGATATACAGGACGGTAAAGCCGTCGAATTTCACCGAATAGCCGGAGGCCTTAAAGGTATAAGCTCCCGCGCCGATGTCGGCAGAGACGGTATCCAGAAGGGCGTTGGCCATCTGGCTGGCGATAAAACGCTCCCAGATCAGTTTATAAAGCTTGTACTGATCCGCCGTCAGGCTGGCCTTCACCTGGGCGGGGGCCAGCGCCGGCATGGTGGGGCGGATGGCCTCGTGGGCATCCTGGGCGCCGGATTTGGTCTTATAGACGCGCCGGCTGGCGGGCAGATAATTTTTGCCGTACTGCTGGGTGATATATTCGCAGGCGGCCTGATAAGCCTCGTCGGAAACCCGCAGCGAGTCGGTTCTCATATAGGTGATCAGGCCCACCGCGCCCATGCCGGATACCTCCACGCCTTCGTACAGCTCCTGGGCAGCCTTCATGGTGCGCCGGGCCTGGAAGCCCAGCTTGCGGGAAGCCTCCTGCTGCAGGGTGGAGGTGGTGAAGGGCGGCGCGGGAGTGCGGCGGCGCACGCCGGTTTTTACCGTGTCCACCACAAATTCCGCGCCGGAAAGCTCCGCCAGGATGGCGTCCGCCTCCTCCTTGTTTTTGATCTCCAGCTTTTTGCCCGCTTTGAGGGCCAGACGCGCCTCAAAGGCCTTTTTGGAGCTGGCCGCCAGCAGCTTGGCGTCGATGGTCCAGTACTCCTCCGACTGGAAGGCGCTGATCTGTTCCTCCCGGTCCACAATCAGGCGCACCGCCACCGACTGCACCCGCCCGGCGGAAAGGCCGGGCTTGATCTTCTTCCAGAGGAAGGGGCTGAGCTGATAGCCCACAATGCGGTCCAGGATGCGGCGGGCCTGCTGGGCATCCACCAGGTCCTGGTCGATGGTGCGGGGGTGCGCCATGCCGCTTAAAACGCCGCTTTTGGTGATTTCGTTGAAGGTGACGCGGTTATCCTCCTCCTGGCTCATGCCCAGCATATGGCACAGATGCCAGGAGATGGCCTCCCCCTCCCGGTCCGGGTCGGTGGCCAGGTAGATTTTATCACACTTTTTTGCCTGGGTTTTGAGGGATTTGATGATATCCTCCTTACCCTTGATGGGGATATAATGCGGCGCGAAGTCATGCTCCACATCCACCCCCAGCTTGCTTTTGGGCAGGTCGATGACATGCCCCATGGAAGCGATGACATGATAGCCATCCCCCAGGTATTTCTGAATGGTTTTCGCCTTGGCAGGCGATTCCACAATCACTAAATTCGCCATTTGATCCTCCCTGTTTTGCAAGGTTTATCCCGGCTGCCGCCGGGAAAGATGAGAAACAGCCGGCCTCGTGCTATGCCAGGCTGTACAGCCGCCCCGGGTGAGGCTCGGCCAGGCCGTAAATTTCCAGCTCGGTCAAGGCCGCCAGCACATCGCCAATGGCGAGGGCCGTCTCTTCCGCCAGCTGGTCCACCGTTTTGCATTCGGCAGAAAGCGCCTCATAGACCGCCTTCTGCCGTTCGCCCAGATAATCCGGCGCCGCCTTGCGCTTTTTGGCCGGGGCATCGGCCAGGGTCATCTGACCGGCGCCGCTTTCCTCCAGTTTTGCCGGGGGCGCGGGCTGATAATCAGGATAATCCTCCAGAATCTCCTCCGGTTTTGCCACCGGCTTGGCCCCCTGGCGCAGCAGCAGCTGGATGCCCTGGCTGAATTCGGAGAAAATATCCCCCGGCACCACAAAGACATCCCGGTTCTGCTGCACCGCCTGCCCTGCCGTGATCAGCGTGCCGCTTTTCAAGGTGGCCTCCACCACCAGCACCCCGCGGCCCAGGCCGGAAATCAGCCGGTTCCTGGGCGGAAAAAAGCAGGGCAGCGCCGGTGTGCCGAAGGGGTATTCCGTCAAAATCGCGCCGCCGTGGTCGGCAATGCGCCGTTTGAGGGCGCGGTTTTCGGTGGGATAATCCACATCCAGCCCGCAGCCCAGCACACCGACGGTGACGCCGCCGGCATCCAGGGCCGCCGTGTGGGCCTGCGCGTCGATGCCGACGGCAAGGCCGCTGATGACCGCCGCACCCCGGGCCGCCAGCCCCTGGGCGAAAAACCGCGCCGCCCGCAGGCCGTATTCGCTGGGGGCGCGGGGGCCCACCACGGCAAAAGCCGGCTGATGGCAGACCGCCTGCCGGTCGCCGTAAACATACAGCGCCGCCGGCGGGGAATAAATATGGCGCAGGCTGTCGGGATAGCCTTCCTCTTCCGGTGTCAGGACAGAACAGCCTAAACGTCCGGCCCTGGCCAGGATGCGTCTGGGCTCTTCTAAAGTGACACCGTTCATTTTATCCCGTTCTTTTTTGCCAAACAGCGGCTCCAACTGCTCCGGCCTGGCCTCATACAGCTGCCGCGGGGGCATGGCCTCCAGGGCGCGGGCGGCGGCCCGGGTGCCGCAGCCGAATACCAGCTGCAGCCAGATCCAGTAAAGGCGCTCATCCATGGGAAAGCCCTCCCCCACGGCACATTTCCCACATCAGGATGCCGGCCGCCATCGCCGCGTTGAGGGATTCCTCCCCCGGACGCATGGGGATGATCACTGTGCCGTCACAGGCTTCTGTCACCGCCGGCGGCAAGCCGCGCCCCTCGTTGCCGATCACCACGCAGGCGCCTTCCAGCCGGCACTGCGGCAGCGGCACTGCATCCCGGTGCAAAGCGGCGGCCAGCACCGTCAAGTGCGCCCGGCGGCAGCTGTCGATGGCGGCAAAGGCGTCGGGGCACCGGCGCACCGGCAGGGAAAACACCCCGCCCATGCTGGCCCTCAGCACCTTGGGGCTGTAAAGGTCGGGGCAGTCCTCGGTGAGGAACAGCCCATCCATCCCCAGGGCGGCGGCAGTGCGCAGGATGGTGCCCAGGTTGCCCGGGTCCTGCAGCGAGCAGCAGATCAGGTACCGCCCCGCGGCCTTTGGCTCCCACCGCAGCGGCTTGGGCATCCGGCACAGGGCAAACACCCCCTGGCTGTGGCTGGTCTGGGCGATTTTTTCCGCAGCGGCCCGCCCCAGCAGGCAGCCGGGGGCCCGGGCCAGCAGGGCGCGGCCCTCTGGCGTCCCCTCCAGCCCCTCGGCGAGAAACACCTCCTGGACCGCTGCCCCCTTCTCCAGCGCGTCCCGGCACAGGCGCAGCCCTTCCAGCACAAAAAGGCCGGTCTCCTCCCGGTGCCGCCGGGAGGATTGCAGCCTGACCAGTTCCTTCAGTTTGGGGTTGTCTTTTGAGGTGATGCGTTCGATAGCTTCTCCCTCATTTCAGATGAAGATGCGGTATGAAAAGACGCCCGGCCATCTGGACGCGGGCGTTCTCACACGGGATTAAAGGGCAGCCTTCGCCTTTTCCACCAGGGCGGTGAAAGCGGCGGCATCCGCAATGGCGATCTCAGAGAGCATCTTGCGGTTGAGGGTGATGCCGGCTTTGTTCAGGCCGTTCATAAAGGTGGAATAATTGATGCCGTTCATGCGGCAGGCGGCGGAAATGCGGGTGATCCACAGGCTGCGGAAGTTTCTCTTCTTCTGCTTTCTGCCGATATAGGCATACTGGCCGGATTTCATCACGGCCTGTTTGGCCATTTTAAAATGCTTGCTCTTGGCGCCATAGTAGCCCTTGGCCAGCTTTAAAACTTTCTTTCTTCTTTTGCGGGTCATCATTGCCCCATTGACATGAGCCATTATCTTTTACCTCCTATTTGAGAATGCGGCTTACTTAAACGGCATCAGCAGTTTTAATGCCTTCATGTTGGTCTTGTCGGCGTAGGCCGCTTTTCTCAGGGCCCGTTTGCGCTTGGTATCCTTCTTGTTCAGGATGTGGCGCTTAAAGGCGTGGGCTCTTTTCACCTTGCCGTTTTTGGTCAGTTTGAAGCGCTTTTTCGCTCCAGAATGGGTTTTCAGCTTTGGCATTGAAGTTTCCTCCCTTATTTTATTTCACAGGCTTGGGCGACACGAACATCACCATGCTGCGGCCCTCCATCTTGGGCTGCTTGTCGATGGTGCCGGTTTCCGCCAGGGCGTCTGCAAATCGCTGAATGAGAACGGTGCCGAGCTCGGGATGTGCCATCTCTCTGCCGCGGAAACGGACGCTGACCTTCACCTTATCGCCGCCGGCCAGGAATTTTTTCGCATGGCCGACCTTGGTCTCAAAATCGTGGGTGTCAATCTTTAGGGAGAGGCGAATCTCCTTGATATCGATCACTTTCTGGTTTTTTCTTGCTTCCTTTTCCCGCTTGGCCTGCTCAAAGCGGTACTTGCCATAGTCCATGATGCGGCACACCGGCGGGGTCGCCTGGGGCGCGATCTTGACCAGGTCAAGATTCTTGTCGTAGGCCAGCTGCTGCGCTTCCCGGGCGGACATGATGCCCAGCTGAGAGCCGTCAGCGTCGATGACACGGATTTCCTTGTCTCTGATCTCCTCGTTGATCAGCAGTTCCTTGTTGCTGATAGCCAAACACCTCCATCAAAAGCCTGTTCAAATGACAAAGCGCAGACTGATTTCGTCTGCGCTTCAATACTTCCATAAAAGCCCGCGGGCTTCTCCTGCCGTATTGACCCGCACGGCCCTTGCCGCCAGGTGAGAACGAATGGTCAGTTCTGCTTTGTTTTCCAGAGTATTTTATCACCCTTTTCCGTGCCTGTCAAGGGGATGAGGGAATTTTCTCTTGGTCTGCCAGTGTCAGGGGAATTTCCAGCCCCAGGCAGGTCGAATAGAGGATGCACTCCCCCATCGGGCAGGCCAGCGTATCGGCCAAGAGCTCCCGGTAAAGGGAAAGCTGGGGCGTGTAGCGCTCCGCCAGCTGCTGGGCGGACTGCACCCGGTCGGTCTTGAAATCCACGATTACGGCGCGCCCATTCTCCAAAAAGACGCAGTCCGCCACGCCCTGCACCACCGTTCCGCCGCCGTTTGGCAGGGCCAGGCCATAGCGCGCCAGGCGGCTGCCGCCCACGATGGATAAAAAGCGCAGCTCCCGTTCCAGCCGGGGGGAGGCCTGCATCCGCAGAAACAAGCGGCTGGCAAAAAAGCGCTCCAATCCCGCCTCTTCCACCGCACGGCGCTCCTCTGCCGTCAGATAGCCCTGTCCTGCCAGGCGGGCGATTTCCGCCGGCAGGTCGGCAGCAGCCCGGCTAAAATCCGCAAACTGCAGAAACCGGTGCACCGCATTGCCCCGCTGGGCGCCGGTCAGCCCCTGGGTTCTGGCGAGAAAGGCGGGCCTGCTGTCAAAGCGGCACTGGGCCGCGCCACGGACAATCTCCGAGACGCCCATCTTCGCCGGGGCCAGCACCTCTTCCTCATAGGGGTACTGATCGTCGATGCGGCGGGCGATCTGCTCCACCAGCGCCGGGCTGGCTGCCGCCTGGGGCTGCTGCCGCGGCAACGCCGCCGGCTGCGGCCCGGCCGCGGTGTGAAAGGCCACCCGCAGCGGCGCCTGGGCCGGCAGAAGCTCCAGATCCTCCTCGCCGGCCAGCCGGCGCAGCTCGCCGCAGTCAGGGTGGTGCAGCGCCGCCATCAGCGCCCAATCCAGATAGCTTTTCCCCTCGCTGACCGCGTAGTGGGAAAGCTTCCCCCCTGCCAGCGGCTGAGCCAGGGCGGCCAGCCTGCGCTCCGGCAGGGCGCATTTGCCCAGCAGGATCAGCTTTTCCTTGGCGCGGGTCAGCGCCACATAAAAGATGCGCATCTCCTCCGAGAGGTCTGCCCGGGCGCTTTCCAGCCGGATGGCCTGCAGCGGCACGGTGGTGAAACGCCGGCCCAGGGCGCTGTCCTGCCGCATACAGGCAAAGCCCATCTGCGGATGCAGCAGCGTGGGCTCGCTGAGCTCCTGGGTGTTGAAGGGGCGGTCACAATCCGCCAGAATCACCACCGGGAACTCCAGCCCCTTGGAGCGGTGGATGCTCATCACCGACACCGCGTCCCGGCTTTCGCCCAGGGCGGCGGGCTCCAGGTCCTCCCCGCGCTCCTCCAATAGGCGCAGGTAGCGCAGAAAGCCGTCCGCCCCCGCATAGCCGCCCTGCTGGCCCCTGGCGGCATATTCCAGAAGCAGCAGCAGGTTGGCCCTGCGCTGGGCGCCGCCCTTGGCCATGGCGAATTTCTCCACCAGGCAGGTCTCCCGGTAAAGGCTGCGCAACAGATCCGCCACCGGCAGCTGGGCCGCCTGCCGGCGCAGCCGCTGCATCACCGCCAGAAACTGCGCTGTCTTGGCGTCCCGTTCCCCGTAGCGGAGCACCGCCGTCCAGAAGGATTCCCCCTGGGCCGACAGCCGGATGCGCGCCAATTCCTCCGGCGTGAAGCCAAAGGCAGGGGAGATCATGGCCGCCGCCAGCTGCACCTCCTCCAGGGGATTCTGCACCGCCTGCAGCAGCGCCAGGGCGGCCATCACCTCCCGGGTGGCCAGAAAGCCGCTGCGGGAGGCGCTGCAGGCGGGAATCTCCAGCCGCTCCAGCTCCTTGAGATAGGCGTCGATCTTCCCCCCGGAGGTGGAGCGCAGCAGCACGCAGATATCCCCCAGCCGGACCGGGCGCATGCCGCCGCCCTCCGCCACCTGGTAGCCGCTCTCGAGCAGCTCTTCAATGATGCCGGCGCAGCAGCGGGCCTCTTGGGTCAGCTTATCCTCCCCGCCCTGGGGATCGGGGCTGTACAGATGCAGCTCAGCCTGGGCGCGGCCATAGGAGGGGAAGGCCCCCGCGCTGACCAGGGCCTCCTCCTCATTGTAGTCGATCTCCCCCAGCTGGCGGCTCATCAGCGCCCCGAAAAAGAAGTTCACCGCGCCCGTCACCTCCGGGCGGCTGCGGAAATTGGCCCGCAGCAGGATCTTGGCCGGATAATGCACGCCGTCATAGGGAGAGAAGGCGTCTTTTTTCGCAATGAAAATCTCCGGCATCGCCTGCCGGAAACGGTAGATGGACTGCTTGACGTCCCCCACCAGAAACAGGTTCTCCCCCCCGCGGGACAGGGCCTGGAACAGCAGCTCCTGCGCCTGGTTGGTATCCTGGAACTCATCCACCATCACCGCATCATACCGGCTCTGGATCTGCCGCGCCAGAGCGGTGGGGCGGTAGCCCTCCCCCTCGGGCTGCACCAACAGGCGCAGCGCCAGCTGCTCCAGATCGGAAAAATCCACCAGCCTGCGCTGGCGCTTTTCCTCCTCCAGCCGGCGGGAAAATTCGATCGTCATATCAAACAGCACCGCCACCTTGGGGGCCAGATCCTCCAGATCCTCCCGATATTCCCGGGCGGTGGAGCAGAAATATCTGTCCCGCAGCCGGCCAAGGCGCTCCTTGACCTGACTGCGCAGGGCGGTTACCTGATCCTTGAGGCGGCTGTCCTGATAGCCGCGCAGCGCCCCCAGCCGGGCGAAAGAGAGGCTGTCCAGCTCCTGGCAGCAGCCGTCCCAGTCCCGCTGGGCGATCCGCTCTTTGAGCCGCTCCAGCCGGGATAAATCCTCCCGGAAGGCGGGGCCGTAGGCCTGCTCCATCTTCTCCTCCCCCGCCATCAGGCCCAGGGCATTTTGGCACAGGCGCAGGCAGTATTCCACCAGGCCGCCGGCGCTCTCAAAGATCCGGCGGCCCCAGGCGCTCTCCTCCACCGGGCGGCGGTCCAGATAAGCGTCCCGCTGCCCCAAAAGCCACCGCTCATAAAAGGGATGGGCCCGCACAAAATCATAGAGCTTTAAAAGCGTCTCCTCCAGCCGGCGGTCATCCCGCGGGCCGGAGATCAATTCCACCAGGCCGTAGAAATCCTGCCGTTTCTCCTGATAATAGCTGCCGATCACCTCCTCCGCCATCTGCTGGCGCAGAAGCAGCATCTCCTTCTCCTCCCCGATGCGGAAGTCGGCAGACAGCTCCAGCAGCTGGAAGTTTTCCCGGATCAGCTGCAGGCAGAAGGAATGCACCGTGCCGATTCTGGCCCGGCCCAGCAGCAGCTTCTGGCGGCGCAGGCGGTCGTTTTTCGGGTCGGCGGCCAGCAGGGCCTCCAGCCCCTCCAGCGCCCGCTGGCGCATCTGGGCCGCCGCCGCGCGGGAGAAGGTGGCCACCAGCAGGCGGTCGGCATCCACCGGGCGTTCCTCGTCGGTGATCAGCCGCAGGATGCGCTCCACCAGCACGGCGGTTTTGCCGCTGCCGGCGGCAGCACTGACCAATAGGGCGCCTCCCCGGGCCTGGATGGCCTGGGCCTGTTCTGTTGTCCAGCGTTTTTCAGCCATGCTGATCCTCCTCCATGGCCTGCAGCACCTGCTGTAGGCTGTCAAACTTGGCGGGCTTTTTGACCGGGTCCCCCTCCTCAAAGCCGCAGACCCGCCGGTAGCTGCACCAGGCGCATACGTCCCTGGCCGGTTCCTTGCGGGGCAGCGCTTCAATCCGGCCGGAATAGAGCATCTCCCCCATTTTTTTGACCGTTCCGGCCACATCCCGGTAGAGCCGGCCCATCTCCTCCAGCGTCGCCAGGCTGCAGGAATCCAGCGTGCCGTCTTTTTTCAGCCGCACCGGGATAAACGCGCCCTTCATCTCCCGCTCCATGGCGGAAAGGGAGGTGATGTCATCCAACAGCAGGCCGTTCATCCGCCACTGCTTCTCGTGGGCGGCGAGGATTTTCTCCTCCCCCTCCTGCCGGGCAGAACTGATGATGCTGCCCCGGGCGGGCATATAGAGCACCCCGCCCGGCAGTGTGCCCGCCAGCGGCCCCTCCTGCTGCGACCAGATGGAAAAAAGATACAGCAGCATCTGCATGTTGAGCCCGTCGTAAAGCTCGCTGGGGTCAAATTCCTTGGGGCCGGATTTATAGTCGATCACCCGCACATAGGTCCGGCCGTCCTTGTGCAGCAGGTCCACCCGGTCCACCACCCCCTCGATCTGCAGGGTGGCGCCGTTTTCCAGCGGAACGGAAAGGGAGGGCAGCCCTCCCCGGCCGATTTTTAGTTCATAATAGGCGGGGCGGTATTCCGACTGGGCAAATTCCTCCCCCAAATGGCGCAGCAGACGGCAGAGCATCCCCGCCAGCCGCGCCGCCAGATAGTGAAAGCGCGCGCCCAGCGCCTGGGGGTCCTGCACCTGGCTGGCCAGATAGCTGTGGATGGCGCTGTGCACCTCCTGCTGCATCTGAACCTCAGGCAGCCCGGCCAACCCATCGCCGCCATACCGCCGCACCATCACCTCCAGCACCTTGTGGATGATGTTGCCCGCCTGCAGGGGGGAATACTCCGCCCGTTTCAGCGGGCGCAGCCGCAGCGCATCCTGGCAGAAGCTCTGGAACGGGCAGTTAAAATGCCGGTCAATGCGGGAGGGGGAAAGGATCACCCGGCTGCCGTACAAAGCGCCGGTCACCGCCCGGTCCTCCACGCGGAAGGGCTGCCGCATGGCGGCGCACACCATCCGGGCGGCTGTCTCATCCTGACGCAGGCACTCCCGCAGGGAGGCGGCAAAAGGGCTGTCCTCCCCATAATGAGCCAGCAGCGCCTCCCGGGCGGTCTGGCGGTTGGTGACCTGCGCCAGCGGTTCCCCATCAAAAGCGCGGGCCGGGCCGGTGAGCGCCTCCATCCGCCGCACCAGGGAGGAAGGCTCCAGCCCCTGGCCGGAAAGATCCGCAGCTGGCCAGGAAAGGCTCACCCATTCCCCCGCGCAGGTGAGAGCGAAATAGGCATAAAATTCCTCATAATCCGCCAGAGTGAAAAAGCTTTCCCCCAGGCTGATGCCCACCCGGCGCAGCTGCTCACGCTCCTCCTCGCTGATGAGGCCGGGGCGATCCTCCAGACGGGGGAAGACCCCCTCGTTGGCGCCGATGACAAAGACCGCCCGGGGATTCTGCGGGCGGATGCGGTCCGCCGTGCCGCAGATCACCTGATCCAGCGTCTGGGGCAGCTCCCCCAGCTTGAGGCTGCCCAGGCACAGCCGCAGCAGCTGTGCGCCCCGGCCGGCGCTGACGCCGCTTTGGGCCAGCACGGTGCCGAACAGGTTCAGGATGCCCATCATCTCATCCCACAGCGACTGGTTCAGCCGCAGGCTGCTCTCGTCGCTGCCGGCCAGATCCTCCCGCAGGTGCCCGGCGGCGCCGATCTCCTCCAAAAAATTCCACACCGCCTGGGCAAAATCCAGCCCGGTTCCGCCGCCAAGGCCCTCCTTGAGATGGATGAGCGGCGGCATCACCCGCCCTCGGACCGCCTCGGTGCGCCGGAGCAGCTCCTCCTCCCGCTCGCTCATGCGGCCGCTTAAGCCCAGCGGATGGTTTTGGAAGGGCTCTGTCCACGCCTGCCCCCTGGTCTGCCAGATGTAGGCGTAGTTTTCCAGCAGGGAAGCCTCCTCCACCGTCAGCCCGAACAGGGGGCTTTTGGCGGCGCGCAGCACGCTTTCGCCGCGCCAATCCCCCTGCGCCGCATCCAGAGCCGCCAGCACGCCCGCCGCGAGGGGCAGGCTGAGCACATCCTTGCGCTCGTCCAGAAAATAGGGGATGCCGTGCCGCTCAAAGCTCCACCGGATGGCGGAAAGATAGGGCGACAGATCCCGGGCGATCACCGCGATCTCCCGGTAGCGGCAGCCCCCGCGCACCAGACGGCAGATTTCCAGCGCCACCTGCTCGATCTCATCGTAATGGTTGGCCGCCGCAAACAGCCGCACCGCCTCCTGCCCCGGCGGCAATGGCTCGGCCGCCTCCCCGGCCAGAGAGCGGAACAATGCCCGCACCGCGCTGTTTTTGCAGCGGAAGGGCTCCTCCATGCGCCGGGGCGCCGCCACCGGCACCCCGGCCTGGCGGGCCAGGCGGATCAGCTGCGCCGCCGTGCGCGCCGTCGCCGCAAAGGGCGGGGAATCATCCAGCGGGGAGACCCGGTCGGTGGTCAGGGTGGCCGTCACCCGGGGGCTGTGGGCGAGCATCTCGGCCAGCAGCTCCCGCTCCGGCGCCAGGAAGGAAACCGCAAACCCGTCCAGATAGATTTCGTACCCTGCAAAAAAATCCGTCCCCCGCACCAGCTCCAGCGCCCGGGCCAGGTCGTCGCCGCTGTCCTTATAGCCGCGGTCCACCAGGGCCTGATACGCCTCCCAGATGAGGGAAAGCTCCCGCACCTTATCCGCCAGGGCGGTGTCTGTCAGCTCCTCCGCCCCTTCGGCCAGCTGCCCGGGGAGAAGGCCGCTGTTTTTAAACTGGGTGACCTGCTCCACCATCTGCCGGATAAAATCCGGATGGGAGGCATGCCGCCCATAGAGCTTCAGCTGCCCGGCCAGCTGTTCCAGCGCTGCGTTCATCAGGGCGATGCGCCCGGTATCAGTGAGGTATTCCCCTGCCAGCTGCCCGTACCGGCGGAAGATCAGGTTGGCCAGCCGGGTGAAGCTGACCACCTCCACCGTGAGGGCAAAAGAGGGCCCCATCCGGCAAAACAGGCTTTTTTCCGTCTCAAAGGAGTACTGCTCCGGCACGATCAGCAGGCATTTCTGCCCACGGGCGGCCGACCGGGCGATCTCCTCCAGCAGGGCGGTGCTTTTGCCGGTGCCCGCCGGGCCGATGATAAGCTCCAACATTTGCGCTTCCTCCTTTGCAGTCCTGATGCCATTGTAGCACAAAGCCCGCCGCAAAAAAACCGCCGCCAAGAAAAAAGCATTGACAAGCCCGCCCCGGCTTTTTATAATGATTGCGGTATTCTGACCCAAAAGGAGGCGCTGCCGGCATGATCCTCACCCTGCATATCGACAACCGCATCATTTCCCTTGCCTGCTATGAGGGGATGCACCAGGCCGCCTTCGCCTCCATCGGCACGGAATCGGGCAGCACAGCGCAGGAATACGCCGTGCGCATCTGCCAGGTGCTGCGCTTTGCCGGCGCAGACACGGACGCCCTGGAGGGCGCCGTGATCTCTTCGGTGGTGCCGCAGCTGAGCCATACCCTGGTACAGTCAGCGCAGCTGCTCTGCGGGTGCGCCCCGCTGCGGGTGGGCGCCGGCATCAAGACCGGGCTCAACCTGCGGGTGGAAAATGCCGCCGCCGTCGGCAGCGACTTTATCGCCACGGCAGTGGCCGCCCTGGAGGAATTCCAGCCACCGCTCATCATCATCCATCTGGCGGGGGCGGTGACTTTTACCGCCATCGACGAAGCGGGGGTGCTCACCGGCAGGTCCATCCTGCCGGGCATCGAGAGCTCTCTGGAGCATCTCTGCCAGGCCAGCGCCCAGCTGCCGCAGGTGGATTTTGTCCCGCAGCCGCCGCTGATCGCCAAGGGAACGGCCGACGCCATGCGCTCCGGTATTTTTTACGGCAGCCTGGCGGCCATAGAGGGCATGTGCCTGCGCTATCAGGAGCAGCTGGGCCGGGAGGCCCCCATCCTGATTACCGGCAGCCTGGCCGAAACCATCTGCCAGTACGCCCGGGTGCCCATGGCCTGCCGGGAGCATCTGCTGCACGACGGGCTGGCGCTCATCTATGCCAAAAACCGGTGAGAATATCAAATGATAGCGTTACATCCCTTAGGGAGTGACAGCTGGGAGGAATGATTTTGTCAACTGCAAACCGTACTTCTTATCTGGTGCGCCTTTCCCTGATGGCCGCCGTCGTGGTGGTCGTGGCCTTTGTGCCCTTTCTGGGGTACATCCCTCTGGTGGTCATCAAGGCCACAACGGTGCATATCCCTGTGATTATCGGCGCGCTGCTCATGGGCCCCAAGGCGGGCGGCATCCTGGGCGGGGTGTTCGGCATCACCAGCGTGATCAAAAACACCATGGAGCCAAACCTGACCTCTTTCGTGTTCTCGCCGTTTATTGCGGTGCCGGGCAGCACCTCCGGCGACTGGCGGGCGCTGCTCATCGCCATTGTGCCCCGGGTGCTCATCGGCGTCATTGCCGGGTGGCTGTTCCCCTTGCTTCGGCGCATCACCAAACGGGAGAAAATCTCCGCTGTCATCGCCAGCGTGGCCGGCTCCTTTGCCAACACCATCCTGGTCATGGGCAGCATTTATTTCCTGTTCGGCCAGCAGTATGCCGCCGCTCAGGGCAAGCCCTTTGAAGCGCTGGCCGGGGCGCTGATCGCCGTGGTCTGCACCAACGGCGTGGCGGAAGCCCTGGTGGCCGGGGTGCTCTGCCCGCTGATCGCCCTGCCGCTGTGGAAGGTTTTTTCCAAAAAAAGAGGCTGACGGATTCATAAATGCAACAAAAGCTCCCTGCGGGGAGCTTTTTCTTTACCCAAAAAAAAGCACGGCTCCCGCCGTGCTGCAGCCTCCCCAAACGGGGAGGCATTTTTCTTTCAATCCCGGCCGCCCGCTTCATAAAGCATTGCATTGACGATGGCGGCTGCCACATTGCTGCCTCCCTTGCGCCCCCGGGCCACGATCTGCGGCACCGGAAGGGTGCAGAGAAGCTCTTTTGCCTCCACCACATTGACAAAGCCCACCGGCACGCCGATGACCATCGCCGGGATCAGCAGCTCCTCGCTGGCCAGCTCGTACAGACGCACCAGGGCCGTAGGGGCGTTGCCGACGGCGAACAGCACCGGTCCCGGCAGGCGGGCGGCCTTTTCCATGGCGGCGGCGGCGCGGGTGCAGCCCCGGGCCTTGGCCTCGGCGGCCACATCCTCATCCCCCATGAAACAGAGCACCCGGCAGCCGAAACGCTCTGCCGCCGGCTTGTTGATGCCCGCCTGGGCCATGCGGGTGTCGGTGACGATGGTGACTCCCTGGCGCAGCAGGCGGATGCCCTGCTGCACCGCTCCGGGGGAAAAGGTCAGGCTATCCGCATAGTCAAAATCCGCTGTGGTATGGATCACCCGCTTGATGACCTGCTCCTCCAGGGGAGCAAAATGCCGCTCCCCCAATTCCTGGGAAATGATCTCCATGCTGCGGGCCTCGATCTGGGCCGGGGAAACCTGCTGCAGCTTAACCTTCATATCCGATTCCTCCCTCAATCACACGGTAAATAAGATCCAGATCCAGATGAGCGCGCACCTGACCGGCCAGCAGATCCAGCTGCTGCTGCTGATAAGACGCCCGGTCCACCGCAGCCAGGCTGCCCGGGTCGATGCCCCGGCGGCGGCAGAGCGCCTGCAAAACGCCCTCCACCACCTGCCGGCTGTCAAAGATCCCGTGGACATAGCTGCCATACACATTGCCGGACTGGGCGCCGTCTTCCTTGAGGCCGCCCTCTCCCTCCAAAAAGGCCGTCGGAATCTCCGGTCCGGAGGAAACGCCCATGTGGATTTCATACCCCTCCAGGGGCAGGCCGCTCAAGCCGGCCAGCACACCGCCCACTGGGGCGAATTTCCCTTTGACCCGGGTGCGGGTCTTTTGGGGGGCAAAGACCGTCCTGACCGCCAGAAGGCCCAGTCCGGCCATGCGGCCGCCGCCTTCCACGCCGTCGGGGTCTTCCAGCGACTGGCCCAGCATCTGATAGCCGCCGCACACCCCAAAGATCACCTTGCCCCGGGCGGCCTGCTGCTTGATGGCGCTTTCCAGGCCGGATTGCCGCAGCCAGGCCAGGTCGCCCATGGTGTTTTTGGTGCCGGGCAGGATCACCATATCCGGGTCGCCCAGCTGCCCGGGGTGGGAGACATACCGCACCGAAACCCCCGGCACCAGGGCGAAATTGTCAAAATCCGTGAAGTTGGAAATCCGCGGCAGCCGGATCACCGCCAGGTCGATGAGGCCGGGGGCGCCGTTTTCCAGCCGGTCGGAAAGGCTGTCCTCCTCATCCAGCTGCAGCGAAAGATAGGGCAGCACCCCCGCCACCGGCACGCCGGTCAGCGCCTCCAGCTGGGCAAGCCCCGGGCGCAGGATCTCCTCATCCCCCCGGAACTTGTTGATGACCGTGGCCTTGAGCAGCGGGCGTTCCTCCTCGGTCAGCAGGGCGGCCGTGCCGTACAGCTGGGCGAACACCCCGCCCCGGTCGATATCCCCCACCAGCAGCACCGGAGCCTCAGCCATGCGGGCCATGCCCATGTTGACGATATCCCTCTGGCGCAGGTTGATCTCCGCCGGGCTGCCCGCCCCCTCCAGCAGGATGATATCATATTCCGCCGCCAGGGTATGATAAGCCTCCATTACCCGGGGGATCAGCTGCTCCTTGAAGCGGAAGTACTCCGCCGCCCGCATGACGCCCAACACCTCCCCGTTCACAATCACCTGAGAGCCGGTGTCGTCGGTGGGCTTTAAAAGGATCGGGTTCATGAGCACCGAGGGCTCCACCCCCGCCGCTTGGGCCTGCAGCACCTGGGCGCGGCCCATCTCCAGCCCTTCCGAGGTGATGAAGGAATTGAGCGCCATGTTCTGGGATTTAAAGGGCGCCACCCGGTATCCGTCCTGCCGCAGCACCCGGCACAGCCCCGCCGTCACCAGGCTTTTGCCCACACCCGACATGGTGCCCTGGATCATCAAGCTCTTTGCCATGAAGAAGCCTCCTTTAACAGTTCCAACGCCGCCCGGCCGGGCAGCACCTGCCCCGGCGCCGGGGCCTTCCCCCGCAGAAAATACGGCTGCGCTCCCCCTTGGTGGCCGCCGCTGCGGCAGCTGGTGCCGTGGTCGCTGGTGACCAGGATCGCCCCGGGAAAGCACTCTGCCAGCGGGCGGAGAAACTCCTGCTCCACCCGGGCGAGGAAGCGGGTCTTTTGCCGCGCATCCCGGCGGTGGGCGGCTTCATCCGCCCCGTTGAGGTGCACCAGCACCAGGGGATGCCGCCGGGCCGCCTCCAATGCTGCGGCCAGCTTGGCGGCAAGGTCGGTATCCACATCGCCGCTGCCCACCCGCCGGGCAGGCAGAACCATGCCCATAGCCCGGGCCAGGCCCTCCACCAGCGGGCAGGCGCTGACCGCCGCGCCCAAACAGCCGTGCAGATCCGCAAAACCCGGCAGCCGGCGGGAGACCGAAGGCGCCCAGGGCAGCATCTGACAGCCGGGAAAAAGCCCGGCGCTTTTGCGGGAAAGACCGGCCAGCCGCTCCCCCAGGGCACAGCCGCCGGGCAGAAGGGATGCTGCCGGTTCCCCTTGATGCTGATGAGGCGGCCAGGTGGCCAGCGCCTCCGCTTCGGCCGCCTGACCCCGCAAAACCAGCAGGGCGCGGTATCCTTCCAGCGGGTAATACTCCATCCCCTCCGGCAGGCCGGGCCAGCTGGCAGGGGCCTTCCCGGCGCCGGAGGCGAGCAAAACGCCATCCTCCACCCGGGCGAAATTACAGCGCAGCACCAGGTCCTCCTCCCCCACCGGGATACCAGCCGCCAAAGCCTCCAGTGCCGCCCGTCCGCGGGGCAGCGCTTCCGGCGCAAGGCCCAGCAGGGTGCCGATGCAGTTTAAACTGCCCGGCGCCAGCCCCGGCGGGCAGGTCTCCAAAAATCCCCAGCCGCCCTGCCGGGCAAAGGCCGCCAGCGTATCCATGCGGGCACGGCCCATGGGGGTAGGGGCGTCCAGCCCTTCCAGGCCGCCCTCGGTCATGCCGTCGATAATCACCAGAATTCCCGCCATATCATCTCTCCACGATTCTGTTCAGCGCGGCCAAGAGCCGCCGGTTTTCCTGCGGCATGCGCACCGCCGCCCGGAAATGCTGCGCCCCCAGGCCGTGAAAATTCCCGCAGCTGCGGATCAAAATGCCCTTCTGCTCCAACAGCTGCGCTAGCGGCCGGCCCAGAGGATCCTCCCAAAAGACATAGTTGGCCTGGGGCTCCGCCACCCAAAAGCCCATCTGCCGCAGCTGGGCCGCCATGCGGGGGGCCTCCTGCCGGATCAGCGAGCGCAGCCGCTCCAGATAGGCCTCCTCCTGCAGGGCAGCCAGACCCGCCGCCTGCGCCGGGGTGGAAACCGGCCACGGCTGTCCCTGCGCCGCCATGCGGCGCAGCATCTCCTCCTCCCCGCAGGCACACCAGCCCAGCCGCAGCCCGGCCATGCCATAAGCCTTGGTGAAGGCGCGCAGCACCACCAGGCCGCCCCACTGCCGGGTGAGGCCGATCAGGCTGTGGCGGTCCAAATCGGATAAAAACTCAAAAAAGCACTCATCCAGCAGCAGCCAGGCCCCGGTCTGCCGGCAGCGGCGGGCGATCTCATCCAGCAGGCCGGGCGGGATGCACAGCCCAATGGGGTTGTTGGGGTTGACCAGGATGACCAGCCCCACCTCGGGGGTGATCTCCTCCAAAATGCGGGGGGTGATCTCAAAGCCCTCCTCCCGCAGCAGCAGGTGCCGCTTCACCCGGCAGCCGCAGGCCGCCAGCGCCGCCTCGTATTCCAGAAAGACCGGGGCGGTGACCAGCGCGCAGCCCGGCCGCAGCGCCCCAACAAAGCGATAGATCAGGTCCGCCGCCCCCGCCCCGCAGAGCAGGTGCGTTTCCGGGATTCCCTCCCTTTCCGCCAGGGCCGCCCGCAGCTGTCGGTAAAAGGGGTCGGGATAGCGGTCGCACGCCTCCAGCGACCGGGCCGCCGCTTGGCGCACCCCCGCCGGCATGCCCAGAGGGCTCAGATTGGCGGAAAAATCCAGCGCGCCGGGATGGGCATAGACATCCCCTCCGTGTAAATATTCCATGGTGTCCTCCTTTACCAGATTGCCGCGGCGATCCGCGCCGCCAGGCAGCAGAGCCACACAATGACCGCCGCAGCGTACATCAGCCGCCCGGCACGGGGGATATCCTCCCGGCAGGGCGGGCGCCGGTCATCGCCCAGGTAGGGCTTTTCCACCAGCTGCCCAAAATAGCGGGAAGGCCCCCCCAGCCGGATACCTAGCGCCCCGGCGCAGGCGGATTCCGTCTGCGCGCTGTTGGGGCTTTTGTGGTTTTTGCGGTCCCGGCGCCAGATGCTCCAGGCCCCGCGGGCATCCATCCGCAGCAGAAACGCCGCCAGCACCATGGCCAGGGCGGAAATCCGCGCCGGCAGAAAGTTAAACGCATCATCCATCCGGGCGGACACCCGGCCGAAATAGAGATATTTCTCATTGCGGTAGCCCAGCATGGAATCCATGGTGTTCACCGCCTTATAAAGAAAGCCCAGTGCCGGCCCCCCCACCGCCGCAAACAGCAGCGGGGCGATCACCCCGTCGGAGGCGTTTTCCGCCACTGTTTCCACGGCGGCGCAGGTGATTTTCCCTTCGTCCAGCTGGTCGGTATCCCGCCCCACGATCATCGACAGCGCCTGCCGCGCGCCGGGCAGATCCCCCGCCGCCAGCCGGTCATGGACCCGCATGCTCTCCCGCACCAGGTCGCGGGCCGCCAGCAGCTGGTAGATCATCACGCTTTCCAGCGCAAAGCGCAGCCAGGGGGAAACACTCCCCGCCGCCCAGACCAGCGCCAGCGGCACCGCAAAGGATGCCCCCGCCACCAGGCACCAGAGCAGCGCCCCGGCGGCAAGCTGCCCGGCAGGCGAGGCTGCGGGCCGGCGCAGCAGCTTTTCCAGCCCGGCAATCAGCCCGCCTATGGCGCGCACCGGGTGGGGCAGCCAGCGCGGGTCGCCCAACAGGCAGTCCAAAAGAAATCCCACCGCCAGCGCGGCAGCTGTCAGCATGTGCTTTTCCCCCTCACTTGATCCTCTGTGCCAGGCCCGCATAGACCCGCACCACTTCCTCCGACCGGGCGGCCAGGCGGCAGCACAGCCTGCCCACCGCCTCCCGCCAGTCGCGGTCCTCCCGGCGGATGGGCACCACGCCGCAGCCCACCTCGTCGCACAGGAAGGTCATTTCCTCCATCCTGCAGTGGGTTTCCAGCCATGCCTGCGGCTCCCGGCCCGCCTCCAGCAGGCGGCGCACCAGAAGGTGCAGCCCCCACAGGACCGGCTTTTCACAGAAATCCTCCAGCGGCAGGGTATCCCCCCGCGCCACCGATTCCTCTGAAAAGCCGCCGCTTTCCATCACATACCGCAGCTTGCCCTGGCAGGCGCCGCCGATGACCAATTTCATGTTCCTTCCTCCTTTTATGCCGCAAGGCCGGCCGCCAGCACCCCTGCCAGCTGGCAGCCCAACAGCAGAAAACCCGCCAGATCCCCGGTGATGCCCCCCAGCTGCCGGCGGAACATCCATACCTCCGCGGCGGCCAGCGCACACTGGGCCGCCAGCACAGCAAAGCCTGCCAGCGGATGCACGGCCAGCAGCACCGCCGCCAGCAGCACCAGCTGCACCCCCAGGGCCGCGGCAGCTTTTTTCTGTCCTGCACCGGGGGAAAAGGCCGCCGCCAGGCCATCCGGGCGGGCGCAGGGCATCAGCGCCGCCGCCAGCCCTGCCAGCCCCCGGGCAAACAGGCATCCCACCAGGGCCAGCGCGGCCGTCACGCCGCCGCCGGGATATATCTCCCCCCAGGCCCCCGCCGCCACCAGAAAATACATCCCGCAGCCGATGGCGCCAAAGGCGCCCAGGCGGGGGTCCTTCATGATGCGCAGCTTTTCCTCCCGGGATGCATGGGAGCCGAAGGCATCCCAGGCGTCGCACCAGCCGTCCAGATGGATGCCGCCGGTGACCAGAACAGGCCATGCCACTGCTCCGGCGGCAAAAAGCAGCACCCCGATGCCCTGCCACCGGCAGAAAAGCCACCACAGCCACACCAGGCCGGCTTCCGCCAGGCCGATGGCGGGCAAAAAGCAGTAGGCATACTGCATGGCGGGCTTCTGCCAATCCACCCGCACCGCCGGCAGGCGGGAGTAGAGGGAAACCGCAATCCAGAAGGATTTCCACAAATTGTTCACAGCGCACCGCCTTTCTGCCAGATCACAATGCCGGCCGCCACCTCCGCCACCCGGTCGGCCCGGCCGGCCAGCCGCCGGTTCAGGCGGGCCAGCAGCCGCAGGTAGCGCCGCGTTTCGGCAGGATAATCCTCCCCGTCCGCGAATACATCCCCGCTGACCACCACCACCTCCCGGCTTTGGGCGAGCAGATGCTCCACCCCCCGCAGGATGAGGCCCTCGGGGTCCTCCTCTGCCAGCTCGTTGGCCAGCAGGTTGGTCAGGCACTCCAGCAGCACCCAGCCCCGTCCGGGCAGGGCGAGGCGCTCCAGACGATGATAGCATTCCACCGTTTCAAAGCCCTTTTCCCGGCGCATTTCACGGTGGCGCAGGATGCGGCGGCGGTCCTCATCGTCCCAGGGCTCCATGGTGGCCAGATAATACCGGGGGAAGCCTGCCGCCAGCGACTCCGCAAATTCCGATTTGCCGCTGGCGGCTCCCCCCACTACCAGGGTCAGCATGGCCTTCACTCCAGCGGCTCATAGGCGTCCATCTCGTGGTCGGCGAAGGTGCCGACCTCCTGATAGACCGCCAGGGCCATCTCCAATAAGGGCAGCGCCGCCACCGCGCCGGTGCCCTCGCCCAAACGCATGCCGCAGCGGATCAGCGGCTTCAGCCCCAGCGCCCGGCAGACGCTCTCGCCCGCCGGCTCTCCGGAAGCATGGGATGCCACCAGATAGCCCTTCACCTCCGGGCAGATCACCGATGCCGCCAACGCCCCTGCCGCGGAGATGATCCCATCCACCAGCACGGGCAGATGCAGCGCCGCACCGCCCAAAAAGGCCCCGGCCAGCGCCGCCAGGTCAAAGCCCCCCACCTTGGCCAGCACATCCAGCCCGTCGGCAGGGTCGGGACGGTTTCGCTCCAGCGCGCGGCGCACCGCCCCAATCTTGCGGCAAAGCCCCTCGGTGGAAAGCCCCGCCCCCCGGCCGGTCACTTCTTCCGGCGCCAGATTCAGGATCGCCGCGATCACCGCGCTGCTGGTGGTGGTGTTGCCGATGCCCATCTCACCGGTGGCGATCACCTGACAGCCGCGGCGCGCTAAAAGCTCCACCGTCTCGATGCCCGCCTCCACCGCCTGGATGGCCTGGCTGCGGCTCATGGCGGGCCCTTGGGTGATATCGCCGGTGCCATAGGCCACCTTGCGGTCCCAGACGCCGGGGCAGTCAAGATCCTCCACTACGCCCACATCCACCGGGAAAATCTCCGCCCCTGCCACCTTAGCCATACGGCAGACGCTGGAAGTGCCCGCGGCAAAGCTTCTTGCCACCAGGGCAGTGATGGAGCTGTCCGTCTGGGTGACGCCCTGAGCCACCACGCCGTTGTCGGCGCAGAACAGGGCCACCGCCTTCTTTTCCAGCCGGATGTCGGCGCTGCCGGTGATGCCGGCAATCTGGATGAGCGCCTCCTCCAGAAGGCCCAGGCTGCCCAGGGGATGGGCCACCTGCCCCCAGCGGCGGCGGCATTCTTCCATGGCCGCCTCATCCAGCGGCCGGATACGGGATAACGTCTCCTGCAAAGTCATACTGCTCTCTCCTCCTGATAAGCGGCCATCGCCCGCAAAAATCTCTCCGCCGCCCGCGGCATCCCCCAGAAATGGAAATGGGGGAAGCCGGCGTACAGCCGCGGCGTGTGATAGCCGCAGCGCCAGCCCCGGCTGCTCTGAGGCTTTTGGGCGGCAAACCCCTCCCCCGGCGCGCTGGACTGCCAATAGTGAAACTCATGGGCGGGCAGCGCCTCGCCCGCCCGGGCCAGCAGGCCGTCCCCGCGGGCGGTCAGCGAGGCATAGCCGAACTGCCGCAGATGGCCGCCGTTTTCCGCCCGGGCGGGGATCACCCCCGCCATAGGCCAGGCACGGCCCTGAGGGTCAGACAGCTGCCCGTGCAGGTAGAGGAACCCGCCGCACTCCGCCAGGGCAGGCATGCCGTTTTGGACTGCGGCAGCCACACTCTTCCGCATCGGCAGGTTGCGGGAAAGCTGCTCCGCCGAAAGCTCCGGGTAGCCGCCCCCCAGATAGAGTCCGTCCGCCTCTCCCGGCAGGGCGGCATCCTCCAGCGGGCTGAAGGGAATGAGCTGCGCCCCCATTTGGCGCAGCAGCTCCAGGCTGTCCTCATAATAAAAGCAGAAGGCCCGGTCCCGCGCCACCGCCAGCCGCACCGGCCGCAGCCGCGGGACCGAGAAAGGCTCCCGGGCCTCCAGTTCCCCGGCGCCGGCAGCCAGCCGCAGCAGCCCCTGCAAATCGATGGTGCGCAGCGCCTGGCGGGCCAGCAGCTCCAGCTTGCGGCGCACCCCTTCAATTTCTCCGGCGGTGACCAGTCCCAGATGGCGGCTCTCAAAGGCCGCCTCCTCCATCCGGGGCAAATACCCCAGCGGGATAAGGGAGGTCTCCCGCCGTACCAGCTCCGCCATGCGGGAATAGAGGGCAGGGCTCATACGGTTAAAGATCACCCCGGCGATGCCGCTGTCCTGCCGGAAGCGGGCAAACCCCTCCAGCAGCGCGGCCGCTGACAGGGACATCCCCGCCGCATCCGCCACCAGCACCGCAGGGGTTCCGGTCAGGCGCGCCACCTGATAGGCGCTGGCATCCTCCCCGGCAGCGATGCCGTCATAATAGCCCATGGCGCCCTCCACCACCGCGATATCCCCCCGGGCGGCGTGACGGCAGAACAGCCACTGCGCCGTCCCGGCCGGGGTGAGGAAAAGATCCAGATTGGCGCTGGGAATGCCCAGCACCTGCCGGTGGAACATGGGGTCGATATAATCCGGCCCGGTTTTAAAGGAGACCGGGCGGCGCCCCAGCTTTTTCAGCGCCCCCAGCACGGCGCAAGTAACGGTGGTTTTGCCGCAGCCGGAGGCCGGCGCGGTGAATAAGATCCGGTCAATGCGCATGGCGATCCCCCTCCGCGGTGATGATCCAGACCGGGTTCTGCCCCATCATCAGGGTGTGCCCGCCCGCGGCCCTGCCCCGGGCAGCGGTGATGGTGAGGATCTCCGGCTCCCCCATGGGCAGCGCCCGGATGGCCGCCAGCGCCTGCGAGACCGTCTCCGGCGTGATGGCGGTGATCACCACCCGCACGGCGGGATTTTTATCCAGCAGCAGGGCGAGGATCTCCCTCAGGCTGCCGCCGCTGCCGCCGATGACCGCCTTATCCGGGGCGGGCAGCTCCGCCAGCGCTGCGGGGGCCCGGCCCTCCACCACCTGGATGGCAAAGGCCCCCAGCCGGCGGCGGTTTTCCCGGATAAGCTCTGCCGCCTGGGGATTCTGCTCCACGGCGTAGACCTGCCCCTCCCAGGCCGCCAGGGCCATCTCCACCGAAATGGAGCCGGTGCCCGCGCCGATGTCGTAGGCGATATCCCCCGGCTGCATCCCCAGCCGGGAAAGCACCAGCGCCCGCACCTCGCTTTTGGTCATCGGCACCCGGCCGCGCACAAAACATTCATCCCGCAGCCCGAACCCCCCGGCCGCCATAGGCCGGGCGCACACCAGCATCACGCTGGGCTGGCCGAACTCCTCCTTTGCCAGGCTTTCCGCCCGGCCCTGCCGGATGCGTTCCTCAGGGGCGCCCAGCCGCTCCCCCACAAACACCTCCGCCTGGCCCAATCCCTCCTCAGTCAGCTGGCGGCACAAGGCCTGAGGGCTGTGCTCCCGGTCGGTGAGCAAAAACACCTTGGGGTGCCGCGCCGCCGCTGCCGCAAGATTGCCCCTGCGGCCGTGCAGGCTGAGCAGGTACGCATCCTCCCAATTCTGATGGATGGCCGCGCAGAAATAGGCCAGGCTGCTGACGCCGGGATATTCCCGGATCTGCCAGCCCGCCAGCTCCTGCCGCAGCAGCCTCGCACCGCTGTAAAATCCCCCGTCGCCGGAAAACAGCACCGCCGGCCGGAGAAATTCCGGGTGGCTTTCCAAAATGCCGCGGATCTCCCCGGGGCTTACCGCAGCAAAGGCGGGCTTTTCCCCGGCCAGTCCCTCCAGCAGGCGGGCGGCACCGATGAGACAGTCCGCCGCCGCCAGCGCACCGGCCGCTGCGGCGGTGAGGCTTTCCGGGGTGCCCATCCCCGCCCCGATCAGGGCGATTTCCCTTGGCATAGCGCGCACTCCTTTCCGTTATCGTTCGGCGAAAAAGTCCTCCGCCAATTCCAGCACCCGGCCGATCTGCTCCGGCGTGTGGGCACCGGAGAAAAACACCGCTTCAAACTGCGAGGGGGCAAAATGCACCCCATGCTCCAGCATGTAGTTGAAATACCGGGCGAAGGCTTCGGTATCGGAGGTTTTGGCGCCGGCGTAATTCTTCACCGGCTCCCCGGTGAAGAACACGCAGGCCAGCGAGCCCACCCCCGTCACCTGGGCGGGGACGCCGTACCGGCAAAGCAGCTCCCCCATCCCCTGGCGGAAGGCGTCGCCCAGCGCCGCCGTGTGGGTGTAGATTTCAGGATGCTCCTTCAGATACCTCAGCTGGCAAAGCCCCGCCGCCATGGCCACCGGGTTGCCGCTCAAAGTGCCTGCCTGATACACCCGTCCCACCGGCGCGATGACCTCCATCACCTCCCGGCGGCCGCCATAGGCGCCCACCGGCATGCCGGCGCCGATGATTTTGCCGAAGGTGGTCAGATCCGGGCGCACGCCGTAATACTCCTGGGCGCCCCCCAGCCCCAGCCGGAAGCCGGTGATCACCTCGTCAAAGATCAGCAGCGCCCCGATCTGGTCGCAGCGCTGCCGCAGCCCGGCAAGGAAGCCCGGCTCGGGCAGCACCACCCCCATATTGGCGGCCACCGGCTCCAGGATGATGGCGGCGATCTGACCGGGGTTTTCTTCCAGCAGGCGGTCTACCGCCTCCAGGTCGTTATAGGGAGCGGTGAGGGTATCTGCCGCGCAGCCCGCCGGTACGCCGGCGCTGTCCGGCACGCCGCCGGTCATCAGCCCGGAGCCTGCCCGCACCAGCATGCAGTCGCTGTGGCCGTGATAACAGCCCTCAAATTTGACGATCTTATCCCTGCCGGTAAAGCCCCGCGCGGCCCGCACGGCGCTCATCACCGCCTCGGTGCCGGAATTGACCATGCGCACCATCTCCACCGAAGGGACGATGGAGCAGATCAGCTGGGCCATCTCCACCTCCGCCTGGGTGGCGGTGCCGAAGCTCAGCCCGCTTTCGGCCGCCTTCAGGACCGCCTGACGGATCAGCGGATGGTTATGCCCCAGCAGCATCGGCCCCCAGGAACCAATAAAATCCAGATACTGGTTGCCATCTACGTCATAGAGATAGGGCCCCTGGGCGCTGCGGATAAACCGGGGATTGCCGCCCACAGCGGCAAAGGCCCGCACCGGGCTGTTGACCCCGCCGGGGATCACCTCTTTCGCCTCGCGGAACAATTCATCAGAAACCGCATGCATCAGCCGATCCTCCCTTCCCGCATCCAGCCGGCCAGCTCTTTGGCATAGTAGGTGATGAGGATGTCCGCCCCCGCCCGGAAAATACAGGCGGCGCTCTCGCAGGCCAGGGCGGCCT
This sequence comes from Candidatus Neoruminococcus faecicola, assembly GCA_904398325.1. GTDB lineage: Bacteria > Bacillota > Clostridia > Oscillospirales > Ruminococcaceae > Neoruminococcus > Neoruminococcus faecicola. The sequence goes on from CAJFPC010000049.1 coordinate 47,763, forward strand.
CCTCCACCAGACCGGCGGCGGCTGCGGATTTTATCATGGCGTATTCCCCGCTGACGCTGTAAGCGGCCAGCGGCAGGTCATAGGCCTCCCGGACGGCCAGCATCACATCCAGATAGGCCATGGCGGGCTTGACCATCAGCAGATCGGCGCCCTCCGCCACATCCAGGCCGGCCTCCTTGACCGCCTCCCGGCGGTTGTGATAATCCATCTGATAGCCCCTGCGGTCGCCAAAGGCCGGTGCGGAGGATGCCGCCTCCCGGAAGGGGCCGTAAAAGGCGGAGGCATACTTGACCGCATAGGAAAGGATGGGCGTGCCGCTGTGCCCCTTCTCGTCCAGCGCAGCGCGGATGGCCGCCACCCGGCCATCCATCATATCGGAGGGGGCCACCATATCCGCCCCCGCCTCCACATGGGAAAGGGCGGTCCTGGCCAGCAGCGGCAGGGTGGCGTCATTATCTACCCGCTGGCCGCACAATGCCCCGCAATGCCCGTGGGAGGTGTATTCGCACAGGCAGACATCGGTGATGAAATAAAGCTCCGGGAAGCGCTCCTTGCCGGCCCGCAGCGCCTGCTGGACCACGCCGTCCTCCTGCCAGGCGGCGGAGCCCAGCTCGTCCTTCTTCTCCGGGATGCCGAAGAGCATCAGGCTCTTCACCCCCGCCCGGGCCATCTCCTCCAGCCCGTAGGGGAGGGTGTCCGGGCTGTAGCGCACCTGGCCGGGCAGGGAGGGGATTTCCTCCCGCACACCGGCGCCCTCCCGCACAAAAATGGGATAAATCAGAGCATCAGGGCTCAGCCGGGTCTCCCGCACCATGCCGCGCAGGACGGGGTTTTCCCGCAGGCGCCTGGGCCGAATGAAAAGGTTCATCTAGGATCTCCTTCTTTCTTCTTCACTTCTAAGAGCAGTGTATCGATCATGCTGTCAATGGTGGCCTGGGGGCTCACCGTCACCCGCATGCCGGCAGACTCTGCCGCCGCCGCGGTCTGCGCGCCGATGCACAGCGCCCGCAGCCCGGCGGGAGTCTCCCCTCCCAGCTGGCCGGCAAAGGCCCGCACCGAGGAAGCGCTGGCAAACAGCGCCCAGTCGATTCCGCCGCGGCGCACACAGTCTGTCACCGGCTCCGGGGCGGCAGGGGCGGGCAGCGTCTCGTAAAGGGGGATCTCCTCAAACGCCACCCCCGCCCGGCCAAGGGTTTCGGCCAGCACCGGGCTGCCCTGGCTGGCCCGGGGCAGCAGGAGCCGCTCGCCCGGCTGCATCCGCTGGATCAGCCCCTGGGCCAGATGGAGGCTGTCGTACTCCTCCGGGATCAAATCCACCCGCAGAAAGCGTTCCTTAAGCGCGCGAGCCGTACCGGGGCCGATGGCCGCCAGGCGCTTTCCCGCCAGGGCGCGCAGATCGCCGCCCAGCCGCCACAGCCCATCCAAAAAGGCCTCTACCCCCGCCGCGCTGGTGAAAGCCAGCCACTGATACTGCGCCAGCTGTGCCAGGGCGGCCTCCAGCCGCTGGTTGGGCCAGATCGGCCGCGTCTCAATGGCGGGCATCTGCAGCACCTCTGCCCCAAGGGCCTCCAGCCGACGTGCCAGCCTGCTGCAGACAGTGCGGGGCCGGGTCACCGCCACCCGCAGGCCGGCGAGGGGCAGGCTCTCCCGCCAGGAAAAACGCTCCGCCAGGGCCGCCGTCCCGCCGATCACAATCACGGCGGGGCTCTCCAAACCAGCCTGGCGCACCCGGGCGGCCAGCTGCCCCAGAGGGGCGCGCACCTGGCGCTGACAGGCCGTCGTGCCGCTGGCGATGACCGCTGCGGGGGTATCCGGGGCAAGGCCCGCCCCCATCAGGCCGCCGGCAATCTCCTCCAGGGCGGCAAGGCCCATTAAGAACACCAGCGTCCCCGCCAAACCGGCCAGCCGGGGAAAATCCAGCCGCAGCGGCTCATCCTGCTTCTGATGGCCGGTGATGATATGCACCGAAGAGGCCAGCTCCCGATGGGTGACGGGGATGCCCCCATAGGCGGGCACCGCCAGGGCGGAGGCCACCCCCGGCACCACCTCAAAGGGGATGCCGTGCTGCCGCAGCAGCTCCAGCTCTTCGCCGCCCCGGCCGAAGAGGAAGGGGTCGCCGCCTTTCAGGCGCACCACCAGCCGGCCGGCCTCGGCCTCCCGCAGTAAAATCCGGTTGATCTCCTCTTGGGGCACCGGGTGGCGTCCTGCGGTTTTGCCCACGTCGATACGGCGGCAGTCCGGCCGCAGCTGGGATAAAATCCCAAGTCCCACCAGCCGGTCATAAACCACCGTGTCAGCCTCCCGCATGAGGCGCAGCCCTTTTTCAGTGATGAGCCCGGCGTCGCCGGGGCCCGCCCCCACCAGATAGACCTTACCCTTCATGGGCCATACCTCCTTTTCATCTCCAGCGCCAGAGTCTCGCCCAGACGGGCGGCCTCTTCCCGGGGGCCGGTGATCTTCTGGCGGAAGCACTCCTCCCCGCCCGGCGGCACATACAGCCCGGTCAGGCACAGCTGACCGCCATCCGGCTGCGCATAAGCCGCCACCGGTGAGGTGCATCCCCCATCCAATGCACGGATAAAGGCCCGTTCCGCTGCGGCTGCATCAGCGGCATCCCGGTCATGGATGCACGCTAAAACCTCGCCCCATTCCCCGGCGCGGCCCTGCACTGCCAGGATGCCCTGGCCGGCGGCGGGCAGCAGCTCCTCCGGGGAAAAATACCGGCTCACCCTGCCCTGCAGCCCGGCCCGCTTTAAGCCCGCTGCCGCCAGCACCAGGGCGGAATATTCCCCCCGGTCCAGCTTTTCCAGGCGGGTGAGGATGTTGCCCCGTACCGGCGCGCAGCCGCTTTCCAGCAGAGCCTTCAGCTGCAGCTGGCGGCGCAGGCTGGAGCATCCCACCGGCTTTTGCGGATCGCGTTTTTCAAGCGGCAGCACCAGGGCATCCCTGGGGTCCTCCCGTTTGGAAAACGCCAAAATCGGCAGCCCTTCCGGCTGCTGCAGGGGCATATCCTTTAAGCTGTGCACCGCCAGGTCAATGCGTCCCTGGGCCAAGGCCAGGTCCAGCTCCTTGACAAAGACCCCCTTGCCGCCCAGGCTTTCCAGGCTGCGGTCCAAAAAGCGGTCTCCGGTGGTCTTCATGGTCACCAGCTCCAGCTTCAGCTGCGGATGCGCCCGGCGGATTGCCTGCATCACAATTTCGGCCTGCAGCACCGCCAGGCGGCTTTCCCGGCTGCCGATGCGCAGGATATTCGGCTGCTCCATCATTCGTCGCTCCCTTCTGCCCACTGGGCGGCATGGCGGCGCAGCCATGCCGCTGCCCGCCGGGTGCGGGTATAATCCCCCCCGCCGGAGGAGATCCCCGCCACCAGCGCCCCCTGTTCCACCACCGCGGGGAAGAAAAAGCTGCTCTCCTCCCCGCAGTCCGCCACGCTGACCGGGATGCCCGCCTGACGGCATTCCTGAGCGATCTGCCGGTTGACCTGCCGGTCATCGGTGGCGGCAATGACCAATGCTGCCCCGGCACAGTCCCCGGGGCGGTAAGGGCGCTGTTCCCAATCGGCACAGCCAAAGGTGATCTGCGGTGCGATCACCCGCACCCGGCAGTCAAAACGCTCCAGCACCCGGTACCGGCGGGCGGCCACCGCCCCGCCGCCGACCAGCAGCACCGTCCGCCCCGCCAGCCGCAAAAACACGGGGAAAGCCGGATGCTTTTCCCCCTCCGGGGCAAACCGCTCCCGCAAAAGCTGCAGCGCCCGCCCAAAGGAAAGGCCCTCTTCCTCCTGGCGGCCGATCACCACTGTGACCGCGCCGGCCTGGCGGGCAGCCTCCAGCTTCTCTGCAAAGCCCCCGGCCCGGCCGCTGGCCTTGGTCACCAGATAGCGGATCTGATGCTCCCGCAGAAGGGCCAGATTCATCTGCACCGAGAAGGGCCCCTGCATGGCGATCACCTGCCGGCCGCTCAGCCCCGCCTGACGGCAGGCGGCAAGAGAGGCCTCCAGGGGCAGCACCCGGGCAAAAAAGCGCTCCCCAAAGCCGGGCACCCCCGCAAACGCCGGCAGCTCCTTGGCGCCGGTGGCCAGCAGCACGTTGCCCTCGGTGGCGGTCAGATATGCCGCTGCGGCCGCCGCATCCGGCACCAGGATATCTCCGCCGGCGCCGCCATCCCTGGTCAGGCGCAGATATTCGGCGCCGCAGCTTTCCGCCGCCCGGCGGATATTCCCGCTGGCCTCTTTGGCATAGGGATGGGTGGCGTCCACCGCCAGCGGGCAGCCGGCTGACCGCAGCAGCGCCTCGATTTCCCCCTGCGATAAGCGCCCGCAGTGCAGGGTCATGCCCGGCAGGGCCGGCAGCACCTGGCCGCCGTATTCGGTGGCAGCGCAGTAGAGAAAAGGCACCCCCCAGCCGCTGAGCGCCTCTGCCAGCGCCCTTCCCTCGCTGGTGCCGCCGAAGATCACCGCCTTATTCATGCCGGTACCCCCGCGGCGTCACCAGGCGGCCATCGATGATTTTGGTCTGGCTGCTGCCGATAAACACAGTGGTGAACATATCCACCGGGGTGTTTTCCAGCTCCCGCAGGGAAAGGAGCCTGGCCTGCTGCCCTGTCCGGCCGATCTGCCGCACCAGCCCGCAGGGGGTGTCCCCCTCCAGGCGGCGCAGCAGAATGCCGCAGGCCCGCTTTAGATAATCCGGCCGGCGGCGGCTGGCAGGATTATATAGGGCGATGGCAAAATCCCCCTCGGCGGCCGCCAGCAGCCGGGCTTCGATCTTTTCCCAGGGGGTGAGCAAATCGCTCAGGCTGATGACGGCAAAATCATGGCCCAGCGGCGCGCCCAGCACGGCCGCCCCGGATAAGGCGGCCGTCACCCCGGGGATTACCTCCACCGTGACGCCGGGATAGCCGGGCGCCAGCTCCAGCATCAGCCCGGCCATGCCGTATACCCCTGCATCCCCGCTGGAGACCATGGCCACCCGCCGCCCCTGCCGGGCCAGCTCCAGCGCCAGACGGCAGCGCTCCTCCTCCCGGGTCATGGGGGTGGTGAGATACTCCTTCTCCTGGCCGAACAGTTCCTGCATCTGCTGGATGTAAACCGTATACCCGGCGATCACCTCGCAGCGGCGCAACGCCTCCATCGCCTCGCCGGTGAGGGATTGCCGGGTGCCGGCGCCGATGCCGATGACGGATACCATCATGTGTTTTCCTCCTCCTGGGCGCTGGCCAGCGCCTCAAAGCATGCCTGCCAGTGCTCCGGGGGCAGGGTCTCCCGCAAACGATAGAGCAGGTGGCTGACCGCCTTGGCCGACTGATCCTCCGCCGTCTGCGCCAGCTGGGGCTGGCCGCGCAGGGCCTTTTCCATCCGGCAGGCCAGGTCTTTCGCCACCCGGGCGCTGATCTGCTGCACCGCCGGCACATAGGGCCGGAAGGCATACCAGCGCAAAAACTCCTCCTCCCGCTGCCTGAGGATGCGGTTGGCCTCATCCATCGCCTCAATGCTGCCCGGGTCGGGCAGCACCGAAAGGCTTTCCATATCATACAGCCGGTAGCGGCCCAGGCTGTGGATCTGCGGGTCGATATCCCGCGGCACCGCCAGATCCAGCAGCAGCGTCTCGGGATTCAGCCAGCGCTGGGCGTCCTCCAGCCGGATGGTGTAATGAGGGCTGGCTGTGGCGCTGACCACCAGCTGTGCCGCAGCGGCAGCCTCCAGCCGGCGGGCATATTCCACCGGCTGGCAGCCGGGCGGCACCACCGAAAGCCCCTGGTGATACTGCCGCACCGTCATGCACACCCGGCAGCCGGCGGCCAGCAGCTCCTGGGCGGCAAGGCGCCCCATCTCCCCGCTGCCGATCACCAGCGCCCGCAACCCGGTTAAATCCCCCAGCTGCTCCCGGCAAAAGGCGGCCATACTGGCTGCCGCCGAACGGCTGGCATGGGTCAGACGCAGCCGGGATTTCACCTCTTTGGCCGCAGCCACCGCATCGCGGAACAGCCGGTCCAGCACGCTGTCGGTGGTGCCGGCGCTGCGGGCAGCCTCAGCGGCCTGCCCCACCTGGGTGAGGATCTGATCCTCCCCGAAAATCTGGGATTTCAGCCCGCAGGCCAGCGCAAACAGGTGTTCCACCGCCTGGCAGCCGCTGCGGAAGGCGAAAAACCGCTCGTACTCCTCCGCTTCCACCCCAAAAAACTGCCGCAGCAGCTCCTGAGGGGTCAGCCTCAGCGCGCCGGTATACCAGAATTCCATCCGGTTGCAGGTGCACAGCACCACCGCCCCCCCGGCGCCCAGCTGACGCAGACGCTCCGCACAGCCGGCGGCCTGCTTTTTGGTGAGGGAAAATTTCTCCCGCACCGCCAGCGGGGCTTTGTCGTGGTCAATCCCCAGCATGCTGATCTCCAAACCGAACCCTCCATTCCCGCAGGGCCGCCGCCACCGTGACGGGGCCCTCCTTTTGCTTGGGCAGCACCAGCCGCCCTTCTGCGGCCAGCACCGCCGCCCGCTCGCAGACATTATCCACCCCCACCACGGACTGGACAAATTCCGACCGGCTCACCGTGCCCGGGGCGCCGGCCAGCTGCTGCGCCGAAAAAGCCCTCATCGGCAGCCCGCGCTGCCGGCAGAATTCCGCCAGCCCCAGCTCGTCGCTTTTGCGGTCAATGGTGCCTACCGCAAACACCGCCTCTTCCCGCAGGCCGGCGGACTGCAGTGCATGGGCCGCCGCCTGGGCGATAACTCGGGCATCCACCCCCCGGCGGCAGCCGATGCCCAGCGCCAGCACCGGCGGCACCAGGGCCAGCGTCTCGGGGTAGGGCTGCCAGTCTCGGCGGATGGTGACCGCGATGCCCAGACTGGCCTGGCCGGCCGCCAGGCCCCGGGGCAGCGCGCCCTCCACCGCAAAATCACTGGCAAAGCCCACCGGTTCCCCGGCCAGCACCGCGGCGCTCACCCGTTTGGCCAGCGACCAGTCGGTGAGCCGCAGCCCCCGCTCCTTGCAAAACAAATCCACCGCAAAAGCCCCTGCGCCATCGGTGGCGGTGGTCACCACCGGCAGGGCGCCGGTGAGCCCGGCGATGCGCTCCGCCCAGGCGTTGGCCCCGCCCACATGGCCGGAAAGCAGCGCAATGACAAAACGCCCGCCGTCATCCAGCACCACCACCGCCGGGTCCTGCCGCTTATCCCGCACATAAGGGGCGATTGCCCGCACGGCAATGCCGCAGGCCCCAATGAACACCAGGCACTCGGCGGCGGCAAAAGCCTCCCGGGTCCAGTCTGCCAGGCTGGCGCAGCTTTCCTCTCCGGGCGCCGAAAACCGCCGGCCCGGACAATGGCCCGCCTGCACTCCCTGGCGGGAGAGCGCCTCCCGCAGGGTGCGGCCCAGCGCCGCGCCTTTGCCGGTGAAGGAGATGATCCGCACCCTCATGGCTTTTTCGCCTCGCGAAACCCGTGGGAAAAGCCGGGGTCATACAGCAGGGAGCGCTCGTATTCCTCCCCCAAAAAGTCCCCCACCAGCACCAGCGCCGTTTTGTGGATGCCGTTCTCCCTGCCCGCCTGGGGCAGGGTCGCCACCGTGCAGCGCACCACGCGCTCTTCTGGCCAGCTGGCCTTGTAGACCAGGGCGGCAGGGGTATCCGGCTCATAGCCGCCGGCCAGCAGCTCCCGGCTCAGCCCTTCCAGCATCCCGGCGCTCAAAAACACTACCATGGTGGCGTGATGTGCCGCCAGGGAGGCGATCCCTTCCCGCTGGGGCACCGGGGTGCGTCCGGCCATGCGGGTGATCACCACCGTTTGGGAAACCCCCGGCAGGGTGTATTCCGCCCCCAGGGCTGCCGCCGCCGCACAGAAGGAGCTGACCCCCGGCACCACCTCATAGGGGATGCCCAGCCGGTCCAGCCGGTCCATCTGCTCCCGGATGGCGCCGTAGACGGAAGGGTCCCCCGTATGCAGGCGCACTGTGTCATGCCCGGCCGCCTCTTCGCAGGCCATGGCGTCAATCACCTCCTCCAGGGTCATGGCGGCACTGTTTAAAACCCTGCAGCCAGCCTTGATGCCCTCCAGCAGCTGCGGGTTGACCAGCGAGCCGGCGTAGATGACACAGTCCGCCTGTGCCATCAGGCGCTGCCCCCGCACCGTGATAAGATCCGGGGCGCCCGGCCCCGCACCGATAAAATGGATCATGCTTTCTCCTCCCTTCCCCGGACCAGCACCACCGAGAAATACCCCGCATCCTCCGGCGCATCCGCCAGGCAGGGATAAACCCGTTCCCCTTCCAGCCCGCAGCGCTCCACCAGCGAGGCGCGGCCGGTCAGGCGCTTTTCTTCCAGGAGGCGTTTTAATTCCGGCAGGGAGCGGCCGGTTTTCATCAGCACCTTGGCGCCCGGCCAATCCAGAGCCTCCCGGGTCCCCTCATAGGAGGCGGGGATCACGTGCAGCGCCTCGGCTCCTTCACACAGGCCCACGCCCAGCCGGGCTGCCGCCGCACAGAAGGAGCTGACCCCCGGCACCATTTCGGTATCATAGCCCGCCTGACGCACCAGCCGCTCCAGATAAAGATAAGTGGAATATACCGTCACATCCCCCAGGGTGAGAAACGCTACCGACCGCCCTGCCTCCAGACGGCCGGCCACCTGCGCGGCCGCCGCCTGCCTGCCGCGGGCCAGCCGGGCGGCATCCCGGGTCATGGGCAGCTCCAGCGAAAGGATCTCCTTGCCGGAAAGCTCCAGCCCGGCGTTTTTCACAATTTCCAGCGCCAGCCGCCCCCCGGCCCCATAGGTGGGCACCGCCAGCACCGGCGCCGCCAAAATGACCCGCTCCGCCTTTCTGGTCAGCAGCTCCGGGTCGCCCGGGCCGACGCTGACGCCATAAAAACATCCCTTCATTTCCAGTCCCCTCTCAATCGGGCCAGCAGCGGCCGCGCCTGGCTGGTGCAGCCGATCAGCCCCAGCTCCTTGGTGAATATCACCGCCCCCACCGGCATGGCGCCGGCGGGCCGGGCCAGATGTTCCTCAATTTTGCGCGCTATGCTTTCCATCACCGGCTCCAGCAGCCCGGCCCGGCGGTAAAGCTGCAGCGCCCCCTCCGCCGAGACGCAGCCCATGACCTGGCGGATCAGCCCGGCCGGCGCACCTGCCAGTGCGCCGTGGGCGGCCAGCACCTCCATGCGGCAGTCCCCGTAGCGGGAATGGGTGTTCAGCATCCCGGCGGCCAGCTTCACCAGCTTGCCCGCATGGCCCGCCAGCAGCATGCCCTCAAAGCCCAGCCGGGCGGCATACTCCACCGTATCGCCGATAAAATTGCTGCACTGCACCCCCCGGCGCAGATCCAGTCCCAGGGATTCTTTTAAAAATTCCTCCCCGTAGCTGCCGGGGGCGGCCAGCAGCACCCGGACCCCTTCGGCTTTCAAGACGTTGATCTCCGTGTGGATGGACTGCACCAGCGCCTCCTCGCTCATGGGCTTCACAATACCGGTGCTGCCCAGGATGGAAATCCCCCCTACAATCCCCAGGCGGGGATTGTAGGTCTTCTCCGCCAGCGCCCGGCCCTGCGGGGCGGAGATCTCTACCCAGAAGCCGCCGGCATAGCCGCATTCCTTTGCAGCCTCCTCCAGCGCCCGCCGGATCATCTGCCGGGGGACGGGATTGATGGCGGCGCTGCCCGGCGGGCAGGCCAGCCCGGGCCTGGTGACCCGGCCGATGCCTTCGCCGCCCTCAATGGTGATGCCGTCGCCGGCCAGGCGCACCCTTGCGAAAATCAAAATGCCGTTGGTCACATCCGGGTCGTCGCCGCTGTCTTTTTTCACCGCAGCGCGGGCCTCGCCTCCGGCGCAGGCCGCTCCCTCCAGCCCAAGGCAGAGGCGCCCGCCCGCCGGGGTGGCAATCTCCACCCGGTCCGCCGGGCGGTCCAGCAGCATAAGGGCGGCGCCCTTGGCGGCCGCTGCGGCGCAGCTGCCGGTGGTGTATCCGTTTCTCAGCTCCCCTGCCAAGAGCGCTTCCCCCTTTTCGCAAAAATCCGATAAAAAAAGCCGCTATCAAGCGGCAGTTTCCCCAAACCGAACAAGGCGTTTCCCTTCCCCTTCGGGCGCTCCAGTGGCCGCAGAGCCGCCCGAAACAGCAAGAGCAGGTCTTCTGGCTCCGCCCTCGGCGCACCGGCCGCCTTCCCGCCCTGGGGCAGTGGCATTTGGCCGGCACTCAGACGTCACAGCAACGGACTTGCGCGGGAATCTCACCCGCTTCCCTCGGATTTTTCTGCAAAATCAACTCTTGCCTGGCTTGTTTTCTTTCATTGTAATGCATCCGGCATGGGGTGTCAAGAAATCTTTCCCAGCGGCGCGGCTCCGGCATAAAAAACCCTCTCCGCGGCGGCAGACACGCCCTGCCATAAAAAAACAGCGGCCGCACTGGCCGCTGCCCTTTGCCGATCAGAAATTGGAAGCCTTCATCCGCAGCTTCAGCTTATCCGAAATCATGGCGATGAATTCGCTGTTGGTGGGCTTGCCCCGCCCGTTGTGGATGGTATAGCCGAAATAGGAGTTGAGCGTATCCACATCGCCCCGGTCCCAGGCCACCTCGATGGCGTGGCGGATCGCCCGCTCCACCCGGGAGGCGGTGGTGCCGAACTTTTTGGCCACGGTGGGATAAAGCACCTTGGTGACCGAGTTGATCACCTCTGCATCCCGGATGCAGAGCAGGATGGATTCCCGCAGATAGTGATAGCCCTTGATATGGGCGGGCACGCCGATCTGATGGATAATCTCGGTGACCATCATCTCCAGATCCGGCTCCGCGCTGCGGCCCCGGTCCAGCACCGTCACATTCTGCTTGTTCTGCGCGCCGGAAAGCTGCACAATCCGTTCGATGAGCACATCCATATCAAAGGGCTTGAGGAAGAAGTACGCCGCCCCGCTGCTCATCAGCTGCCGGCCCAGCTGCCCGTTGTCATAGGGCGCAATCACCAGAAAGGTCGGCTCCCGCTCCAGCGAAAGGCGGCGGGTCTCCTGCATGACGCCGATGGCGTCCAGGTTGGGCATAAACACATCCATCAGCACAATATCCGGCTGATACCGCTCCACCATATCCAGCACCTTGAGTCCGTCCTTTGGGGCCACGGCCGTGTCAAAACCGTAACTTCTGAGCAGGGAAGAGCACTGAGTGCAGAAATCTTTATTTTCGTCCGAAATCAAAATTTTGATCTGATTATTCATGTCCGACTCCCCTAATTAGAAATTTTTTCCACCCCAATCTTAGCATAGAGAAGCGGCGGATGGCAATAGATTGTCGCCCTTTGGCGGCGGAGAAAAAACCCCCGAAAAACTGTAAATTTTTGGTAGCCATTCAGGCTGCGTTTTCCACCTGGTTCGACATCCTGCGCATGTTTTCCGCAAAAATAGCATAGCCCCTTGTCGGATCATTGACCAGCACATGGGTGACAGCGCCGATCAGTTTCCCATTTTGTACTATGGGGCTGCCGCTCTGGCCCTGCACAATTCCGCCGGTTTTCTCCTTTAAATCCGGATCCACTACCCTGATCTGCATATTTTTCGTCGGAGTTTCGCCCTGATACATCACCTTTTCAATCTCGATGTCAAAAGCCTCCACCGTCTGACCGTCTATGGTGGTGTACATGACGGCCGGGCCGGTCTGCACCTCCTGGGCCATCGCGATGGAAATAGGCGTGGTGAACATGCTGGCGTCCTCCAGATGGCCGAACAATCCCTCCTCACAGTTGTAGCTGAGGGTGCCCAGCTCCTCCGAGAGGATAAACTCCCCCCGCAGCTCCCCGGGATAGCCGCTTTCGCCCCGCACCACGCCGATCACCTTGGCGCGCACAATCTCGCCGCTCTGCAGCGGCATCAGCTTGCCGGAATCCACATCATAAATCGCGTGGCCCAGCCCGCCGAAGGATTCGTTCTGCGGGTCATAATAGGTCATGGTGCCAATCCCGGCGGAGGAATCCCGCACCCACATGCCGCCCTTATAGCTGCCATCCTCAGCCAGCACGGCTTTCAGCTCGGTGGTCATGGTCTTGCCATCCCGGGTGAATTTGACCTGCACCGGGCTGCCGTCTGCCTGCTGGATGACCTTGGCCACATCTGCATTGCCCGTCACCCGGATGCCGTCCATCGTCTGGATGATATCCCCCACCTGCAGCCCGGCCTCTTCCGCGGGGGAAACCTGCCGGCCCTCCGATTTGATCTCGCTGAGGCCCACCACCATCACCCCGTCGGTGAGCATTTTGACCCCGAACACCTGCCCGCCCAGATAAACAGTGTCATTTTCCACCACGTTGACCACGGCGGATTTGATCTCCACACAGCCCAGCAGCTTCAGGCTGACGGGATAGCGGGACTGTGCCTGCTGGGACGTATTGGGCGTGCTGGCCAGGCTGCCGGTGCGCACCACCTCCACCGGCAGGGAGGTGCTGAGCTCCAGGCTCTGGCCCTCCACCAGGCTGAACTGGTCGGGCAGCACCGCGTCGAAATACACCACCGCCCCCATCATGGCGGCGATAAGCGCATCCAGGCAGAGCAGGGCCGGCCTTAAAATTTTTTGAAACAACGTCATACCATTTTCACCTCACTCTGTTACTGTTTCCCGGCCGGCGGAAAAATATATCCGGCAAATTTCTTCCCGGCGCCGCGGCAATATCTGCCGGGGGCTTGCAAAAACAGCGCGCTTTGGATAAGATAAAAAGCAGAATCTTCCATTTTGCAAAGGCGGCGATGTTATGCGGCTGGCCATTGTCGGCTCCCGCCACTGCCCCGGCCTCAGCCTGGAGCAGATGGTGGAAAAAATCCCCATCAACTGCACTGAAATCGTCAGCGGCGGCAGCCGCGGCGTGGATGATCTTGCCCGTCAGGCCGCCCAGGCGCTGGGCATCCCGCTGAAGGTCTACCGGCCGGACTATGCCCGGCACGGCAGAGCCGCCCCGCTGATGCGCAACGACCTGATCGTCCAGCGGGCCCACTATGTCCTGGCCTTCTGGGACGGCAGCTCCCGCGGCACCGCCTACACCATCCGGGAATGCATCCGCCGCCATGTGCCGGTGCGGGTGATCCTGCTACCGAAGCTTCCCAAATCCGCAGAGCCCGGCCCGTAAGAGCCTTCGCAGCAGCCTTTCTCCAAACAAAACAGCAGCCTGAAAA
>CAJFPC010000050.1 GCA_904398325.1 Candidatus Neoruminococcus faecicola
CGGGCTGGATTTTCCCCGCGCAAACGGGCATATCCCCGGCTGAGGGGCTTTGCGTCCGGCGCCCGGGGCAGCCGTGCGGGCAACAAATCCCCTTTCCCCGGCAAATAAAAAAACGCGGGACCACCCGCGTTTTTTCTTTGGAATTTTACGCCTTCTGGGGCTCCTCTTTGTGATAGGTGGGCACCGCCTCAGCCAGCAGCGCCTCCACCCGGGCGGTGTCATTTGCCTCAGCGGCCTGCCGCAGGGTCTCCAGCTGTGCCTGCAGCAGCGCCCCATCCACCTGGCCGGGCCGGGCGATGAAAATTTTCTCATGGGTGGTGTGGGTGATGCCCTCCTCATCGGTAAGCAGCTCCTCATAGAGCTTTTCGCCGGGCCGCAGGCCGGTGAACACGATGGGGATCTCCTCATAGGGCACAAAGCCGGAAAGGCGGATGAGCTTTTCCGCCAGGTCCAAAATCTTCACCGGCGCGCCCATATCCAAAATGAAGATTTCTCCGCCGGCGGCCATTTTGCCGGCGGTGAGCACCAGGCTGACCGCCTCCGGGATGGTCATAAAATAGCGGATGATCTCCGGGTGGGTGACCGTCACCGGCCCGCCCTGCTGGATCTGCTCCTTGAACAGCGGGATCACCGACCCGTTGGAGCCCAGCACATTGCCGAAGCGCACCGCCGCAAATACCGTGCGGCTGCCGGCGGCCATCCACTGGATCACCATTTCGCAGACCCGCTTGGAGGCGCCCATCCAGTTGGTGGGGTTGACCGCCTTGTCGGTAGAGATCAGAATAAACCGCTCGCAGCCCCAGCGCACCGCACAGCGGGCGGTGTTCAGAGTGCCGAAGATGTTGTTTTTCACCGCTTCCTCCGGGTTGTGCTCCATCAGCGGCACATGCTTGTGGGCCGCCGCATGGAAGACATAATCCGGCCGGTAGCGGGCAAAGATGGCGTCCATCTTGGCCTCATCCCGCACCGAGGCGATTTCCACCGCCAGGGCCAGCTCGCCCCCATAGGTGCGCAAAAGCTCCTGCTGGATCTCGTAGGCATTGTTCTCATAAATATCCACAATCACCAGCTGCCGGGGGCTGACCGCCGCAATCTGGCGGCAAAGCTCCGAGCCGATGGAGCCGCCCCCGCCGGTGACCATCACCACCTTGCCGGAGAGCATGTCGTTGTTGTGCCGGTAGATGAGAATCTCCTCCCGGCCCAGCAGGTCCTCCACCTTCACCTCCCGGATGCGGGAGAGCACGTCCTCCCCGTGGAGGATCAGCCCCTTGATATCCGGCACGATCTTCATGGCGCATTTGGTGGTCTCGCAGATCTCAAAAATCTCCCGCCGGCTGACCGGGTCGATGGCCTGGATGGCGAAGAGGATGGTGTCGATATCGTGGCGGCGCACCAGCTCGGGGATCATCCTGGTGGAGCCGCTGATGCGCACCCCCTGCATGCGGCGGCCGATTTTGGCGGGGTCGTCATCCACCGCCGCCAGCACGTTATAGGGGCTCTGAGGGTTGCCGGCCAGCTCCCGCAGCACCAGGCTGGCGCACTCGCCGGCGCCCACGATCAAGGCGCGGTGGGCCCCCTCCCGGCGGGCGGCGGCCCGGCGGTTTTGATACACCCGGTAAAACAGCCGCATATACAGCGTCAGCCCCGTGGCCAGGATGCCGCTCATCACATACACCGAGATGGGCACCGGCACCGTGACGAAAATCAGCCGCGAGGTGACCACAAACAGCAGGATGGCCAGCAGCGACGCCATGGAGCATTTGTAAAACTCGTAGATTTCCGCATAGCGCCAGATACTTTTGTACATCCCCGTGATGAGAAAGCAGAACAGATAGCACCCTAAAAACAGCACCCCGCTGGCGATGCACACCGGCAGGTAATGGCTGAGGGAGACCCGCCCCGTCAGCATCAGCCAGGTGACAGTATAGCCCAGGGCGATCAGCAGCGCGTCGGCGGCCAGCAGCAGCTGCGGATGGTATCGGTTCCAGCTCGTTTTTTTCTGATTCATTGGCAATGCTTCCCGTCCCGTTCATCGGATTTCATAAAGACAAGTATACCCCACCGCCCGGGAAAATTCAACCTTCCGGCAGTTTTTCCCGGCGGCGCATTGTGTTTTGCCCGGGGTTGTATTACAATAAGAACTGGCCGTTCCCGCCTGCGGGCCGGCACGTTCTGCCAGCTTTGTTCCCCTCCCGCCCCGGCGGGAAAATCCTGCAAGAAAATGAGGTGTTCCCTTGGCTGTTTATTATGTGCTGCTGGCGGTGATCCTGGCAGCGGGCATCGCCGCCTTTGAGTGGAAGCCCAGCCGCGCCGCCCAGATCGCGTTTTATGTGGTCTCCTTCGGCTTCATGTGGTTTTTATCCACCTTCCGCTTCGGGCTGGGATTCGATTATTTTTCCTACCGGTTCATGTTCGAGTCCATCCAGGAGCTCTCCTTCGGTCAGATCCTTCTGAGCAGCGAGTACCGGCTCTATCTGGGCTTTGCGCTGCTGCTGAAGGTGGTGTCGCTGTTCACCCACAGCTATATTTTCCTGTGCGGGGTGTTTGCCGCCATCACCCTGGGGTGCTTTTTCATCGCGGTGCGGCGTTTTTCCAAGGTGCCCTGGCTGAGCGTCTTTGCCTACCAGGCCCTCTCGCTGTTTTACTGCTCGATGAACCTGATCCGCCAGGCGATGGTTTTTTCCATCCTGCTGTTCTGCCTGCCGTTTTTGAAAAAAGGGCGCTTTCTGCCCTATCTGGGCATTGTGCTCCTGGCCAGCACCATCCATATTTCGGCGCTGGTGATGATCCCGGTGTTTTTCTTTGCGCGGCTGCGGGTCACGCCGGTGAGCCTGGGGGCCGTCTGCGGCATCTTTTTGGCCGGCTTTCTCTTTTTGGAGCCGCTCATCCGCCTGGCGGCGCGGTTTGTGCCGCTGGTGGCCAGCTACATCGGCACCTCTTATCTCAACGGCGGCAGCTACAAATACGCCATCTTCCCGGTGCTGTTTGCCCTGGCGGCCATCGCCCTGCGCAATCAGCTGCATCAAAAAGACCCCGCCAACGATATCTATATCAACCTCTGCCTGTACTGCGCGCTGGCCTATATTGCGGTGGTGAAGGTGTTCATGATGGAGCGCTTCGGGATGATGTTCTCCATTTACATCTGCTTTTTGATCGCCGAGATGGCGGAGCTCTTCCCCGCCCGGCTGGGCCGCGCCGCCCCATCGGAGCAGGCCGCCCCGGCGGCGCCGGAGGCTCCGGCTGCCCCCGACGGGCAGAAAAAGCGGGGCCTTTCCACCCTGGCCAAGCGGTGGTGCGTGATCCTGCCCTTTTTGATCGGGGCGCTGCTGGTCAACCAGTATTACCTGTCGGTGGGCGGCCACAAGGCCCGGCCCTACGGCACCGTCTTTAATGAGGAATGGGTGCAGCTGCAGATCGACAACTACAGCTTTGAGCCGGGCAACACCGGCTGGAAGCGGTGGAAATTCTTTTAAAGAGGAAACGGCGGGCCGCCCCGCCGTTTTTTTCTGCCCGACGGGGTGGTTTTGGCGCAATTTTCAGCAAAATTCCCGCAATTTCGCCGTCACTTTATTGTTTGTTCATTTTCTTCTGTTATAATAACGTTGTCAAATGCCGCCTGCGGCCCGGCCGTGCGGCGCATCAGAAAGGAGGGCTCCCCCATCAGACAGCGCATCCTGGCGGTTCTGCTTCTTTGCTGCCTTCTTTTTTCCCTGTTCGGCTGCAGGGAGGAGGAGGCCTACCTAAGATACGACCTTTCCGGCCAGGTGGCGACACTGGATCCCCAGTTCTGCACCGACGGGGAGGCCGCCATCATTCTGGATCAGCTGTTCGAGGGGCTGCTGCGCCAAGAGGAGGACGGCTCCCTCACCGGCGCCGCCGCCGAGAGCTGGCAGGTTTCCGCCGACGGGCGCACCTACACCTTCACCCTGCGGCAGAACACCTGGTCCGACGGGCAGCCGGTGACCAGCGGGGATTTTCTTTTCGCCTTCCAGCGGATCTTTTCCCCCCAGAGCCCTTCCCCCTTCGCCGAAGAGCTCGCTGTGATTCAGAACGCCTCGGCGGTTCTCGCGGGCACGGCGCCTTTGGAGTCGCTCGGCGTCTCGGCGCCGGATGACCGCACCCTGGTCATCACGCTGGAAAGCCCCAGCGCCTCCTTTGCCGGCCTGCTGGCCCAAAGCTGCACCTACCCCTGCCGGGAGGATCTTTTCACCGAGGCCCGGGGCCGCTACGGGCTGGAACGGGAATACCTGGTGGGCAACGGCGCCTTTGAACTGATCGAGTGGGATACCGCCAATCTTGGCCGCATCGGCTTAAAACGCCGGGGCAGCAGCGAGGCGGGCCAGGTGGCCTATCTTTACTTCTACATGGGGCGGGAGGATGCCGCCGCCTTGTTCGATGAGAAAAAGAGCGACCTGATCCGGATGGACAGCGCCGGGGCGGCCGCCCTTGGCCGCAGCGACTATGTGCAGTACCCCTTTGAGAACATCACCTGGTGCCTGGCGGTCAACAACGCCAGCGCCCCCTATGATAACGAGCAGATCCGCCGGGCGCTGTTCTCCGCGCTGGAGCCTGACGCCTTTGCCGGGCTGCTCACCGGTGATTACGCCCCGGCAAATTCCCTGGTGCCCCCCTGCGCGCTGGTGGGCCAGACGCCCTATCACCAGCTGGCCCAGCCCCAGAACCCCTGCCCTCACGACACCGAGGCCGCCCAGGCCTATCTGACGGCGGGCCTGCTGGAGGAAGGGCTGGACCGCCTGCCCCGCACCAGCGTCATCCTGCCGGAAAACAACACCCTCCAGCTGGTGGGGGGCCATCTGCAGCAGATGTGGCAGAATGAGCTTTCCCTCTACTTCAACCTGGAGCCGCTGCCGGAGGAGGAATTTTATGCCCGGCTGGCCGCTGGGGATTATCAGCTGGCCATCCTGCCCATCTCCTGTGAGGATTCCTCCCCCGCCGGGGTGCTGGGGCAGTTTTCCGGCGGGGAGGAAAACCTGATCCGCCTGGAAAGCGGCGCGCTGGACTCCGCCCTGGCCGGCGCCGCCTCGGCCGGGAGCGAAAACGCCGCGGCCGCTGCTTATGCCCGGGCGGAGGAAGCCCTCATCACCGGGGGGCTTTATCCCCTGGCCTGGCAGACCAGCTACTTTTTGGTGGACAGCGACTTTGAAGGGGTGGCCTTTTCCCCTTCCGGCGGACGCATCTGGTTCGACGGTGCGAGAGAGGCCTCATAATATCATCCCGCACATCACAAAGCCCCCGGCAGCGCGCCGGGGGCTTTTCGTCTGCGGAGATTTTTGCATCCTGTGGGGGAAAAAGCGGCGGGCCCGGTCAGGGCCGCAGGGCCTCCTTCATCCGGCGGACCGCCTGCGCCACATGCCCAGGGCCATCGGCCCAGTACTGCCCCATGAGCTTCACCAGGGCGGAGCCTGCAATGACCCCGTCCGCCTCTGCCGCCATAGCTGCGGCCTGCTCGGGGGTGGAGATTCCAAAGCCGACCGCGCAGGGGATCCGGGTATTCTGCCGCACGGTCCCAATCATATCGGCCAGGCCGCCGGGGAGCTGTTCCCGCTCCCCGGTGACCCCCAGGCTGGAAACAATGTAAAGAAACCCCTCCGC
>CAJFPC010000051.1 GCA_904398325.1 Candidatus Neoruminococcus faecicola
GGAGCTTTCCTGCACGTCCGGGGAGCCGCAGGCGGCGCCCCCTGTGATCAGAGCGGCACAGCACAGCGCCGCAAGCATTTTTTTCATCCATACCCTCTCCTTTCGAAAAACGAAAACCTCCTCTTTATTCCCCGGCATTTTCCGTGTGCGGCCGGGCATAGGGCTCCGCCTTGTAGGCGATTTTCTGATCCACCAGCGCCTCCGCCCGGATGCCCTCGGGCAGGTATTCCTCCGAGAGGATCTTCCCCTCCCGGCGGATCTCCTCCAACAGCCCCCCGGCGGTGTAGGGCAGCAGAAGCTGCATCCTCACCTGGGTGGGGCCGAGGGCGCGGGCCAGGGTATCCAGCAGCTCGGGCAGGCCCTGGCCGGTCTTGGCGGAGATGGGCACCCGTTCCCCGGCCCGGGCGGGGAACCGGGGCAGCCGGTCGCATTTGTTGAGGGCCATCACCACCGGGATGCCTCCCGCGCCCAACTCGCCCAGCAGCTGGCGGGTGACGTCCGCCTGTTCTTCCATCTCGTCGCTGGAGGCGTCGCACACCATCAGGATCAGGTCGGCCTGCACCGCCTCCTCTAGCGTGGAGCGGAAGGCGCTGACCAGCTGATGGGGCAGGCGGCGCACCAGGCCCACCGTGTCGATGAGCATGACGGTGCGGCCATCCGGCAGGGAGAGCGCCCGGGCGGTGGGGTCCAGGGTGGCGAAGAGCTGGTCCTCCGCGAGCACCCCCGCGTCGGTGAGGGTGCCCAGCAGGGTGGATTTGCCCACATTGGTGTAGCCCACAATGGCCACGGTAGGGATGCCATCCTTTCTGCGGCGGCTGCGGATCAGCTGGCGGCGGCGGTCCACCTCCTCCAGCTGGCGCTTGAGGGCCTGGATGCGCCCGCGGATGTGGCGGCGGTCGCTTTCCAGCTTGGTTTCACCGGGGCCGCGGGTGCCGATGCCGCCGCCCAGCCGGCTCAGCGAGGTGCCAAGGCCCGCCAGCCGGGGCAGGCGGTATTCCAGCTGGGCCAGCTCCACCTGCAGGCGGCCTTCGCTGGTGCGGGCCCGCTGGGCGAAAATATCCAGGATCAGGGCGGTCCGGTCGATGGCGGGGATCTCCAGGATCCGCTCGATATTGCGGATCTGGGCGGCGGTCAGCTCATGGTCGAAGATGGCCAGCTCCACCCCCTGCTCCTGGCAGAAGCCTTTGAGCTCCTCCAGCCGGCCGCTGCCCAGGCAGGTGGCGCCATCCAGGCTGGGGCGGCGCTGCAGCACCGTGCCCACCACCTGGGCGCCCGCCGTTTCGGCCAGCTCGCAAAGCTCCTGCATGGAGATTTCCGCATCATATTCGCCGGTATCCACCCCGGCCAGCACCGCCCGCTGGCGGGCGGCAGTTCGTTCCTGCTGCATGGAGATTCCTCCTTCCTAAGGGGTATTGTAGCATATCCCGGACCATTTGCAAATGCCGCCGCCTGGGCAAAAGCCCCACCGCTTACAATATTTACTTCTTGAAAGGGCGCAGGGTAATCCACTATACTGAATCTATCAAGCCATACAAGCGAGAAAGGAAGCCTGTGCCATGAAATACAAACTGATCGCCTCCCAGCGTTTTTACCGGGAAATCTGCCATGCCGCCGCCCATGCCCCTTCGCCGGTCTGGCCGGTGTTCCTCCCCGAGGGGGACCGGGACCGGGCGCGCCGCCTTCTGTTCGACTGGTGCGCCGGGGAAGGGCAGGCCGATGCCATCCTGCTGCCGGAGGGCTATGCCGACGGCCTGTGCGAGGGGCTGACCGCCCCGGTGCCGCTGGTGCTGCCCCGGGTGCACAACGGCTATCATCTGCTGCTGGGGGAGCGCTACCGGGCGCTGGTGGAGGCCTTTGGCGGGGAAGCGGCCTTTTATACCCAGGGCCAGCTGGAATGGGCGCCGCCCCGTCTGGCGGCGCGGCAAAACATCTACCTTTCCTCGGCGCCGCTGCTGCCCGGCCTGCCGCCCCGGGGGGAGGGCTGGCAGGAGTGTGCCGTGCAGTTTGACTGGCTGGAGCAGCTCTGCGCCGGCACCTGGCCGCAGGAGCGCTTTCTGGTGCTGCAGCCGGGCCAGGCGGTGCAGCCCAGCTACCGGCGGGATGTGCTGGCCGCCCGGTAGGGCCGCGCAGAAAAAATTTTGGCAAAAACCGTGCGGGCAGCGGGGGAATCCGTTATAATAAGAGCAGAGGGGACAAGGCCGCTAAATCCGGGCCTTGCCCGCGGAAAGGAGATCCCCATGAAAAAACTGCTGGTGGTTGTGGATTATCAAAAGGATTTTGTGGATGGCAGCCTGGGCTTTGCCGGCGCAGAGCAGCTGGAAGGCCCCATCTGTGAAAAAATCGAGGCTTACGCCCGGTCGGGCGGGGATGTGGTGTTCACCTTTGACACCCATGAGGATGACTATCTGAACACCCAGGAGGGCAAAAAGCTGCCGGTGCCCCACTGCATCCTGGGCAGCGAGGGCTGGCAGCTTTACGGCAGGGTGCGGGCCCTTTCGGTGGGGCGCACGCTGTTTTTTAAAAAGACCTTCGGCTGCGGCGAGCTGTATGATTACCTGCAGGCCCACCCGGAGTATGAAAGCGTGGAGCTGGTGGGCCTGGTGAGCAATATCTGCGTTATGGCCAACGCCATCCTGGCCAAGACCGCCCTGCCGGAGGCGGAAATCCTGGTGGACAGCGCCTGCACCGCCGGTGCCGACGCCGCCCTGCATCAAAAGGCCCTGGATGTGCTGCGGGGGCTGCAGGTGACGGTGCTGTAACCGGCGCCCGGCAGAACAACCCGCCCAACACAAAGGCCGCGGACCCGTATCCCATACGGGCCCGCGGCCTTTTTTTCAGCTGTTTTGGGCTTGATAGGTCTCGCCCCAGTTCCACATGGCGTCCAGAATCGGCTTCAGGCTGCGGCCCAGGCCGGTCAGGCTGTATTCCACCCGGGGCGGCACCTCGGCATAGACCTGCCGGTGGATCAGCCCCTGGGCCTCCATATCCCGCAGCTGGGCGGTCAGCACCTTCTGCGAGACGCTGCCGATGGATTTTTTCAGCTCCCCAAAGCGCTTGGTGCCCGGCATCAGGTCCCGCAGGATCAGCACCTTCCACTTATCGCCGATGAGCATCAGGGTCGTTTCCACCGGGCAGGCGGGCAGCTCTTTTTTAGCCTGCATGAGGGTTCCTCCTTCCCTACGGATTTTTAAGGGAGCAGCTGCAAAATAGATGCCTGGTTTACTCCCGTATACTACAGCCCTATTATATCCTATTTGAGAAATATTGCAATTCTCTGCCGCCAATAAGCTGCGGGGACGGGCGCTTTTTCACCGGATGGAAAAAAATTTTTCCCCGCCCCCAGCGGTGAAAAAGCCCGTGGCAGCGCAATCGTTTCCTGCCGGTAACCACCTGATAGTATCTATTTAGTAACTACAGTATAATAAAGTGCTTACTTTCAAATAGAAACAAATGCTGCTACCATAAGGCCATCGAAGGCGAGAGCCTGAAAAAACAAATCCAATCCAATCAAAAACAAGGAGGAAACGATGATGAAACTTGCTGTGATCTGTGCCAATGGGAAAGCCGGACGCCTGATCGTGAAGGAGGCTGTCCGCCTGGCAGAACCAGAACGGAAAATTCTGACCGGCAGCCGGTTACCGACAGGGAACCGGGTTACAGAAAAGTGCCTTCTTTACAAGCAGGCGGGGCAGGGGTATCCTGATAGCAGGAGCCCCTCCCGCCTGTTTGTGCCGGGGAGGAAAGGGGGAATTCTCATGCAGGCAAAAAACTATCTGCAATTTCTGGCGGAGCAGGCCCACACCGTCGTGATGGCCACCCTGGATGAAGGGGGCAGGCCGGTCACCTGCGCCGTCGACCTGATGGACTGGGAGGAGGACGGCCTGATTTTCCTGACCGCCAGGGGCAAAAATTTCTACCGGAGGCTCAAGGCCAATCCCCATATCGCCCTCACGGCCCTGCAGGGGCGGGATACCCTCTCCAGCACGGCGGTGTCGCTTCAGGGGCTCGCCAGGGAAGAAGGCCCCCGGCGGCTGCCCGGCCTGTTTTTAAAAAACCCGTATATGGAGCGGATCTATCCCGATGAAGACAGCCGCCGCAGCCTGACGGTGTTTCAAATCTACGAGGGGCGCGGGGAATGGTTCGACCTTTCCCGGCGGCCCATTGAGCGGGCCTCCTTTTCCTTCGGCGGGGCCGCGGCCGGGGAGGAAGGCTATGCCGTCACCAGCCGGTGCACCGGCTGCGGGCAGTGCCTGGGCGTCTGCCCGCAGGGCTGCATTGACCTTGGCCGGGTGCCGGCGGTGATCCGGCAGGAGCACTGCCTGCACTGCGGGAATTGCATGGAAATCTGCCCGCAGAAAGCGGTAATTCGGAGGGCGGCAAAATGACACAGACGCAGAGAAGATTGTATTTGATCCGGCAGCTGCTGCAGGAGCAGCCGGAATATGCAGGATTGGAAATCCCGGAGGATGAGGATGGCCAAAAGCGCCTGCTCCGCTCCCTGTTCAATATTCGCATGCCGGCCCCGGCCAGCCGGGAATTTCTCACGCTGCAGGACGCCTACCTGCAGGAGGAAACCCGCCGCAGGGGCATCACGGAGGCTGCCGCTCTGCAGCCGGTGCAGCCGGGCCTTTTTCTCTGGCAGGGGGATATCACCACCTTGCGCTGCGACGCCATTGTCAACGCCGCCAACAGCGGGATGCTGGGCTGCTTTGTGCCCTGTCACGGCTGCATCGACAATGCCATCCACACCGCCGCGGGGGTGCAGCTGCGCCTGGCCTGCGCCCGCCTGATGGCCGGGCAGCAGACGCCGGAGCCCACCGGCCGTGCCCGGATCACCCCGGCCTATAACCTGCCCTGCCGCTTTGTGCTGCACACGGTGGGGCCCATCATCCGCGGGAGGGTGACGCAGGGCCAGCAGGAGCTGCTGGCGGGGTGCTACCGCTCCTGCCTGGAGCTGGCGGCCGCCCACGGGCTGCACAGCGTGGCCTTCTGCTGCATTTCCACCGGGGAGTTCCATTTCCCCGCAGAGCTGGCGGCCAGGACCGCCATTCACACGGTGCAGGCCTGGCAGCAGGCGCACCCGGATTCCATCGAGGTGATTTTCAATGTTTATCAGGACAGCGACCTTCAAATCTACCAGCGGCTGCTGCAGCCCCGGGGAACGGCTGCGCCGTGAACTGGGGCAGGCCTCCGCCATCCTGATCGGCGCGGGGGCGGGGCTTTCCTCCTTGGCGGGATTTTTGTACGGCGGCGAGC
Organism: Candidatus Neoruminococcus faecicola; assembly: GCA_904398325.1. Taxonomy (GTDB): domain Bacteria; phylum Bacillota; class Clostridia; order Oscillospirales; family Ruminococcaceae; genus Neoruminococcus; species Neoruminococcus faecicola. The sequence continues at coordinate 5,257 of CAJFPC010000051.1, forward strand.
GGTTCCGGCGGTATTTTGCCGATTTTGAAGAAAAATACGGCTTTCACGATATGTATTCCGGGGGCTTTTACCCCTTCCCCACCCAGGAGGAGCGCTGGGCCTACTGGAGCCGGTTTATCTTCCTCAACCGCTATTGCGACCCGCCGGAGCCGGTCTATCCGAATCTGCTGGAGCTGGTGAAGGACAAGGATTATTTCGTGCTCACCACCAATGTGGACCACTGCTTTCAAAAAGCGGGCTTTGACAAGGGGCGGCTTTTTTACACCCAGGGGGATTACGGCCTGTGGCAGTGCTCCAGGCCCTGCCACGACAAGACATACGACAACCGGGATGTGGTCCGCCGGATGGTGAAGGCCCAAGGGTTTCAAATAACGGACCATGGGCTGGAACTGCCTGCCGGCAATCCGCCGAAAATGGCCGTGCCTGCCGGGCTGGTGCCCCGTTGCCCCCAATGCGGCGCCCCCATGGCCATGAATCTCAGGGCGGATCATACCTTTGTTCAGGATGAGGGGTGGTACGCCGCTGCGGCGCGCTATGACGCCTTTGTCCGCCGCTATGAGAAAAGGCCTGTTCTCTATTTGGAGCTGGGCGTGGGCTGCAATACCCCCGTTATCATCAAATACCCCTTCTGGCAGAGGACCTATGAGAACCCGCGGGCAGTGTATGCCTGCATCAACCTGGAGGAGGCATATGCCCCCCGGCAGATCGCCGGGCGGAGCATCTGCATCCAGGGGGATATCGCCGCCGTGCTGCGGGAGCTGAAGGAAGAGGGCGGTGCGGCTTAAAAGCATAAAAAAAGCCCCGGAAGGGGCTTTTTTCGTTTCAGCTTTCTGCGGGGCAGACCGTCTCACCAAAGCGGCGGGCGCGCTCCAGATGGCCGGTGGAGGCGATCTGCGGCGGGCCGCTGGTGTCGCCGCAGCCGCCGGCCAGCAGCATGCCCCGGTCGCGAAAGCCGATATACCGGATCAGCGCGAACCGATAATAAGAGACCGCCTGCTCAAAGGTCCAGAAGAGGTCGTCCGCCGCCGTCATGAGCAGGGCGCAGTCTTTGACCGGATATTTTTCATAGCGGCCCAGCGGCGGGGCGGGGTCCTCCTGCGCCAGGCTGTAGAAGCGCTCGATCAGCGCCTTCATACGGGAGGAGACTGTCCAGAAATACAGCGGCGAGGCGAACACCACCAGATCGGCTGCCAGGATTTTTTCGGCCACCAGGGCGAAGCTGTCCCGGATGACGCAGCCCTTGCCATAGCGGCAGGCGTTGCAGCCCAGGCAGCCCTTGACCTCCTTTTGCAAAAGCGAGAGGGTCTCCACCTGGTGGCCGGCCTGGCGCGCCCCTTCGGCAAAGGCTGCCGCCAGCTGGGCGGTGTTGCCCTGGGGCCGCCCGCCGGTGAGCAGGATCAGGATTTTTTTCACGCAAATTCCCCCTTAAAAATTTGCAAAATGGAATATTAAAAAATTTTATTACTAAAATTCCCCTTCGCACTGCGGAGAAGAAAATACTTATAGTAATAATTCGTAGAAAATATATTGTTAGGAATTTTCCTCCCACCGGGTGAGAAAGGCGACCAGCGCCTCCACCGCCTGCGGCGCTGCGCCCAGATAACAGCTGGCCCGCAGGCCGCCCCAGGGCAGCTGGCCGCCCAGGTTCAACAGCCCCGCCCGTTCCGCGGCCCGGGCCAGGCGGAGATCCTCCCGGCGGCTGCCGGTGGTAAAGGTCACATTGGTCAGCGAACGGAAGGGCTCCTCCACCATCGGGCGCAGCCGCTGTGACTGCTCCAGAAAGGCGTAAAGCCGCCGGGATTTTTCCCCCGTCAGGCGTCCGGCGGCTTCCAGGCCGCCCAGCTGCTCCAGATGCCGCAGCCCCTGGCAGAGCAGAAACAGCCCGGCCCGGAAGCGCTCCTCCCCCCGGAAGGGGTGATCCTCCCAGCGCAGATACCGGCGCAGCTGGCAGGCCTCGGGCAGAAAGGGCGCCGGCCGCAGCAGCTCCTGCCGGGCCAGCATCACGGTGAAGCCCGGGCTGCCCAGGTTTTTCTGGGCGCTGGCAAACCAGAGGTCGGCTTTTTCCAGCGGGACCGGGGCGGCAAACCACACCGAAGAGGCATCCACCGCCAGGGGCAGCCCCTTCGGCCGCTGCACCCGGGGGAAGGCGGCCCCTGTGTCGGTGTTGTTGAGGCACAGGTAGCCCAGCTGTGCCGGGAGGGGGTCTTCCCACTCCGGCAGGCGGAAGGGCCATCCCGGCGGCCTGGAGGCGCCCGGCACCGCCGGCACGCCCCCGGCAGCGGCCGCCTGGGCCGCCAGACGGCTCCAATGGCCGCTGGGCAGCAGGGCGGCCCGGCCCTCCCGGGGCAGCAGCTGGCAGAACAGCCATTTCAGCTGGGCGGCAGCCCCCCAGGGCAGCAGCAGAAAGCGGTATCCCTCCGGCGGGCAGGCCAGTTCCCGCAGCATGGCCTGGGCCGCCTCATAATAATACCGGGCCGGACGGGTCATCTCCTCCGGCACCGGCGGACGCAGGGGGCAGGGGGGCGCAGCCGGCCCCGCGGAAAAATTATAGATCGGCGGCATGGCGCACCTCCTGTCAGGCGGATAAAAAAACGCGCCGCCGAGTTGGCAGCGCGCCGGAGCCTTATTCCGCCTGGGCCGGTTTGGCCGGGGCGGCGGTGATTTCTTTGGAGCGCAGCGCCCGCATCCCCTCCTGGGGATCCAGGATGCCGCGGCTTTTCTGGGTGTAATATTTTAAGAAGCTCTCAAATTTGCTGACGGGCAGAAGATCCAGCCGGGAGGGCATGAACAGCTTGGAGCTCTTGCCGCCGCCGAAGATCACCACCTGAGTCATCTCCATCTGGATGACCCCCTCCTGGGCGCACAGCCGGCGGATGATTTCGCAATCCCGGGCGCCTTTTTTCAGCGGGTTGGCAAAATGCTCCCGCTTGCCATCTTTGTACACCAGCGACCATTCATCCTGCAGGGGCTGGCCGTAGTAGTTGCCGACGCTGTCCATTAAGGTGACATAGAGCACCCCCGCCGAGGTGAAGACCACCGTATCCAGCTGGACCGGGTGGCCTTTATAATCCACGGTGATGCCGTCCACCAGGCAGCTGCCGGTGCGCTGGCAGAATTTATCCAGCATTTTCATCATGCGCTTTTTCACATAGGGGTCCTTGGGGCCGGAGGGGTTGTAGTAGGTGTAAAGCCGCACCCGGATCACCACAAATACTGCCATAAAGCAAAGCCAGAAGATCGTAAAAGGCGTAAAATACTGCATATTCCGCCATCCTTTCCTGCAGATGGCCCGCCGCCGGCCGGGCGGCAGGGCGATTAAAATCATTATAGCATACTTCCCTTTGGTTGCAAACAGGAAGGGGAGGAATTTTTCGGGAAAAGGTTACAAAAAAAATACAGTTCCCCGGCGCGCCGGCCCTTTTTCTTGACAAGATGCGAAAAAAAGCTATAATAATAGTCACAACCTTTTGGATTGGAGCAGAGATTTTTATGGGAAAGCGCATTCTCACCCTGGCGATGTCGCTGGTTGTTATGATGTGCTGCGCCGCTTGCTCCCAGGAAGAGAGCGAGCCCGCTGTTACCGCGGTGGTCAAGGCCGCCATGGAACGCAGCGTCACCGATTCCGCTGAAACGGCGGCTGCATCCGCCGGCCCCAGCGAGGCGGATCCGGCTGCGGCGCTGGAGGAAATCTACGAGAACGTGGATACCCTGGGCCTCACCGATGCGGAGGATGACGAGCTGGAAGAGGAGTTTTACCTCTCTGACGATATGTATGAGGAATGCTACATCCGCTATGTCGAGGGCATCTACGGGGTAGCGGATACCTTTATCGTCAAGCCTGCGGAAGGGCAGCGCGACGCGGTTCTGGAGGCACTCAACCAGTGCCGGCTGGATCTCATCAGCGAAAACGAGACGATGGATGTCCACAATTCTGCCGAGATCGCCAAAAACGCGCTGATCTATGAGCAGGGCGGCTACGTCATCATGATTGCCCATGAGGATGATGACGCGGTCAAGGCCATCATCAGCCAGTACATCCCGCAATAACCAAGCGAAAGAAGAAAAACAGAGCTATCGGCCGATAGCTCTGTTTTTTTATTCCTATGGAGCCGCCGGGCCCCGCCCGGTAGCGCGGCCCCCACGGCAGCTTTCCTCCTGCCGCGGGGGAGGATTGCCCTGTTCTTTGCAGCCAGGCGTGAAGGGGAGCCGGGCCCTGCCCGGGGTTGCGGCCCCCCACGGCAGCTTTCCTCCTGCCGCGGGGGAGGATTGCCCCGTTCCCCTGCAGCCGGGCGCGAAGGGGAGCCGGGCCCTGCCCGGTAGCGCGGCCTCCACGGCAGCTTTCCTCCTGCCGCGGGGGAGGATTGCCCCGTTCCCTGCGGCCGGGCGCGAAGGGGAGCCGGGCCTCGCCCGGTAGCGCGGCCCTCACGGCAGCTTTCCTCCTGCCGCGGGGGAGGATTGCCTCGTTCCCTGCAGCCGGGCGCGAAGGGGAGCCGGGCCCTGCCCGGGGTTGCAGCCTCCACGGCAGCTTTCCTCCTGCCGCGGGGAAGGATTGCCCCGTTCCCTGCAGCCGGGCGCGAAGGGGAGCCGGGCCCTGCCCGGTCAGGATTTGGCCATCTGCTCCAGACGGGCGAGGGTCTTGGCATCCGCGGTGCCGGTGGGCTGCAGGCCCGCCAGGCGCTGGAATTCCATGACGGCGGCGCGGGTGTTGACGCCGTACAGGTCGTTGGGGCGCAGCGCCGGCAGGGAGGGGAAGTTTTCCCGCAGGCGGGAGAGCTTCTCTTTCATCTGCAGCACCTGGGGCCCGCGATCCCGGTAGCCCAGGGCCACCTGCCGCACCGGGCCGGATTGGATCAGCTGCGGGATCACCGGCTCGGGGGATGCATCGGGTTCTTTTTCCGCGGGGGCGGTCTGGGCCAGGGCGGGGGCGGCCTCCTGGGTTTCCGCCCCCAGGCCGGGTTGCTGCTGGGCGCGCTGGTCAGAGCCGGCAGCCAGCTGGCCGGTGGCCGCCACATAGACCTTATCCCAGGTGGCAGGGCCGGTGATGCCGTCTACCGTGAGGCCGTAAAGCTCCTGGAAGAGCCGCACAGCGTTGACGGTGTCCTCTCCATACACCCCGTCCAGGGTGACGCGTGCCAGGCGGGTATCCTGGTTGGCGGCGGTGTTCAGCATCCGCTGCAGAATGCGCACGCTGTCGCCGCGCATCCCCTGCCGCAGCGGGAAGCCGGGATACCGCGGCGGGGTGACGCCGCTGCGCACCGCTTCCTCCGCCAGGAGGAGCTTTTCCCAGGTTTCTTCGCCGACAATGCCGTCCACATCGAGGCCGAAGGCGCGCTGGAAGGCTTCCACCGCCTGCCGGGTGGCGCTGCCGAACTGCCCATCCACCGTTACCGAGGGGATGGAAACATACACCGCGGCCAGCTCCCGCAGCCAGAGCTGCACCAGGCGCACCGCTTCACCGCTGCTGCCCTCCTGCAAGGGTTCGCCGGGATAGCCGGTGGAGGATTCAAAATCCACATCCTCCTGGATGCCCAGCACCAGCGCTTCCAGAGCGTTCCAGGTGTTTTCGCCGGCGATGCCGTCCGCCGTGAGGCCGAAATCCCGCTGGAAGGCTTCCACCGCGCGGCGGGTTTCCTCCCCAAAGTAGCCGTCCAGCTGGATGGTGGGGATGGAACGGTAGAAGTAAGCCGCCACCAGCAGGTACCATTGCAGAATCTGCACCTCCCGGCCGCTCATCCCCTCCTGGATGGGGAAGCCGGGATAGGCGCCCTCGGCAGCGCTGTCGGGGCGTTCCCCCTCGCTGCCCAGCTCCGCCAGTTTTTTGACCGAGACGTAAATATAGGAGATCTGATACCAGGTGGCCATGCCCACAATGCCGTCCACCGGCAGGTTGAAAATCTCCTGGAAGGCCTCCACCGCGCTGCGGGTGCTTTCCAAATAGATGCCGTTGGGATTGCCGATGCGGGGGATGGCGGGGTAGTTTTCCGCAATGCGGTTGAGCTGCTGCTGAATAATCAGCACATCGGTGCCCTGCCGCCCATAGGAGAGAGGCCTGCCCGGATAGGAGCTGACTTCCCCCGGGCCCATGCGGGCGGTGTTGATAATCAGGTCGTCGCCGTAATAATGCCGCAGAATCTCCAACGGGCTCATGCCCTGTTCTGCCAATTCCACCGTGCCCCACTGGGACATGCCCGGGCAGGTGACGGTGGTGCCGTTGCAGTATTCGGCGTAGAAAGGCTCCTCATACTGGGGACGCTTGAGGTACTGGTTGAACATTTCATCCACCAGCTGGGAGACGTTCTCAGCGATGCTGCGCCCTTCGACAAAATACTGGTCGTACTGGGTGGAGTTGGTGATGTCAAAGGGATAGCCCCGGCTGGGGTACCATTCGGTGTAGACGCGGTTGAGCACCAGGGAAATCTGAGCCAGGATGTTCGCCCGCAGGCTGTTTTCCGGCCAGGTGGGATAGATTTCGCTGCAGGTCACGTTTTTGATGTATTCCGGGAAGCTGACGCTGATGTTGCGCGCCTCTTCGTCCGGGCGCCCCAGGTGCACCCGCACATATTCCGGAATCACCGGGAAGCGCAGCACCACCGGGGTGATATCCGGCGCCTGACGGGCGGGCCTGGCAGAGACCTGCTGCAGGGCGGCCGGCTGGCGCAGCAGATGCTCGGGGATATGGTAGGTGACGGTGCTGTCCGTTTCACCGAAGGACAGCGGCAGCATATGTACCTGCTGGAGGGTGTTTTCCCCCGCGAAGGTCTGGATGCCGGTGACCTGGATGGTGTGAAAGCCCGGGGAGGTGATCTTCACCCGGTAGGTGCTGTAGGGCTGGGGCGCGTTCTGCGGCTGCAGGGAATATTCCTGCGGCGGGGCGTCGATTTCCACCGAGGGGCAGTTGCCGCTGCGGTCCGGGGAGACGGTGGTCAGATAAGTATCCTGGCCGGTTTCGCTGGTGCGGCTGATTTCCACCGTGGCGTCGGTGACCGGCAGGGCCTTCTGGCCGGTGGAAAGCTGCACCGTGAGTAAGCCAATGCTCATGGGATTCCTCATTTCTCCGGCGGGGAAAAGTGGCCGTTTCCCCCGGCCCGCCGGCGCCGAGGGGAAACCGGCGCTGCCCTTTGGCGGCGCCCGGCTTTATTGTCACTCTATGCGCCGGGGCCGGTGGGGGTGAGGGCTGCCCGCCCTTTGCGGGGGAAAATCCCCCAGGGCATAAAAAACAGCGGCCCCGCAGGGCCGCTGTTTGGGACCAATTTCGATTACAGGATGGGGGCTTCGGCATCCCCGATGATCTTGACCGCGGTGCCGTAGGCCATGATTTCGCTGGCCCCCTGCATGATGGAAGCAGAGGTGTAGCGCACATTGATGACCGCGTCGGCGCCCAGCTTTTCCGCTTCCTCCACCATGCGCTTGGTGGCGATGGCGCGGGCCTCGTTCATCATCTCGGTGTAGGCGGTGATTTCGCCGCCCACCAGGGTCTTCAGGTTGGAGAGGATGTCCTTCCCCACGTTTTTGGACTGCACCGTGCTGCCCCTGGCCATGCCCAAAAACTCCAGCCGTTTGCCGGCGATGTATTCAGTATTTACTAAGATCATCGTCCTCATCCCTTTCCTTGATTTCTCTTAAGCTCTCCCGGGCCACCTTGACGAGGCCCCAGATAAGCCCAACGGTCACCAGCAGCGCCGTGATGCCCAGAATACCCATAATGCCGAACCCTTCGGAAAAGGCGTCGCCGATCAGCGCCAGGGAGAACATCCCCCCATAAATGGCCACTGCGGCGGAAATCACCACTGCAATCACAATGACAGCGGCGCGGCTTCTGTTTTTCATCTGGCATCACCTCGCAAAATTTCCAGTTTGGCTTAGAGGATTTCCACCGGCTGGGGGGAGACATACACCTGCCCGGCGGGGGCGTCCACCACCCAGAGCCCGTAGCTGGAAATCCACCGGCTGTCACAGCCGCGGTATTTTTCCTGCAGCAGCTGGTTGCCCTCGGTGCCGGAAGGCTCCGGCCCGTCGGCGTAGCTGCTCACCAAAATAAAGCTGCTGCCGGAGCGGAATCCATCCAAATTCACCAGCTTGCCGGAACGGGTCACATCCCCCGTGCGGTAGGCCCCCGGGCTGCCCAGGTTATCCTCCCCGGTGCCGGTGCGGTCCCCAAACACCCGGTAGGCATGCTGGATGGTATTGGCCTCTTCGGGCAGGAACTCTTTGACCAGGCCGGCCACATACTTGGTCTTGGTCTCCAGGGAGCTGCCCTGGCTGCGGGCAAGCTGGCGGTAAAAGCTGCACTGATCCCCATAGCCGGAAAACACCCCCGCAAACACCTCGGCAAAATCCTCCCGGTAGGAGGCGGTGGCATAGCCGGAGGCAAAGATGGTGGGCGCCGGGTTGCGCCCGGAGCCGGCACCGTCGTAGGCATACCGGCCGTTGAGGGCGATCCAGTGGGCGTAGAATACCGGCTCGTTGCGCAGATCCATGCACATCTGGTGAAAGGCGTGGCCAAACTCATGGGTGATGGTCTGGCGGTCCCAGCCGCCCAGCGGGTCAGCGGGGCCGGTCTCGGTGATGTACAGGTGCAGCAGGCCGTTTTCCAATTCAAACATGCCGGTGACCCCGGCCTCGTAATATTCCTGGCTGTAGGTGGTGTATTCCACCGTGAATTCCTTTTGATACTGCTCCCGGTAGTGGCGGCTGATGCGCGACACCAGCTGGGGGGTCATGTCCCGCAGGGCAATCTCCAGCTCATCCAGGTAGGTGTCTGCCGCGCCGGAGGCGATGGCATATTCCGGCAGGATGATCTGGATGTCGTAGCGTTCCTCCAGGGCGGCCAGGCGCGCCGCGGCGGAGGAAGTCTCCCCGCTTTGGGATTGCACCGCCTGGGGGGCGGCCGCAGCCGCCATCGCCTGGGGCAGCGGGGCCCAGCCAAGGCACAGCGCCGCCGCCAGGGCGGAAATCAGCAGTCGTTTCAGATGGTTCATGAATCCTCCTTCCCGCCGCAAGCAGCCGGGCCGGGCCCGGCGGTGTGGGTGGGGAATAATGCTGCTCTCCCCTCGCTGCAAGGCCCGCATTGCGGGCGCGGTGGTTCCCTCCTCTATCAGTTTACCCCCGGCGCCGGCCAAAAGTCAAATGAAAAATCTGCCCCGGCCGGCGGGGAAAGCGGCCCGGCGGCTTAGTACGCCTTGCCCCAGTAGATCATGGTCTTGGCGGGCCGGCCGCAACAGACGCAGGTGTCGGCAAGATGCTCCTGTGCGAAGGGCATGCAGCGGCTGGTGACGCCGGCCACCTCTTTGAGCTTTAATTCGCAGGCCTCGTCGCCGCACCACATGGTTTTGATAAAGCAGTTCTGGGCGCCGGCCTTTTCCACCAGCTCCTCCAGGGTGGTGGCGGTGACGGTGCGGGCCTCCCGGTTGGCCAGTGCCTTGTCATAGAGGCCCTGGCGCACCGATTCCAGCAGCCGGGGGATGGTCTCCTCCAGGGCGTCCAGCGAGACGAAGGCTTTCTCCCGGTTGTCGCGGCGCACCAGCACGCACTGGTTTTCCTCGATATCGCGGGGGCCGATCTCCAGGCGCAGGGGCACGCCCTTCATCTCATACTCGGCGTATTTCCAGCCGGCGGAATTGTCGCTGTCGTCGATCTTCACCCGGCAGAAGCGGCTCAGCCGGTCTGCCAGCTCCCGGGCCTTTTCCAGCACGCCTTCCTTGTGCTGGGCCACAGGGATCACCACCACCTGGATGGGCGCCACCGCCGGAGGCAGCACCAGGCCGTTGTCGTCGCCGTGGGTCATGATGATGGCGCCGATCAGGCGGGTGGACATGCCCCAGGAGGTCTGATGCGGGTACTGCAGGGTGTTGTCCCGCCCGGTGAAGGTGATGTCAAAGGCGCGGGCAAAGCCATCCCCGAAATAATGGGAGGTGCCCGACTGCAGGGCCTTGCCGTCGTGCATCATGGCCTCGATGGTATAGGTGGCCTGGGCGCCGGCGAATTTTTCCTTGTCGGTTTTCTGCCCGCGGATGACCGGCATGGCCAGCTCATGCTCGCAGAAATCGGCGTAGAGGTTGAGCATGCGCTCCGTCTCCTCCATGGCCTCTTCGGCGGTCTCGTGCATGGTGTGGCCCTCCTGCCAGTAGAACTCCACCGAGCGCAGGAAGGGGCGGGAGGTTTTCTCCCACCGCACCACCGAGCACCACTGGTTATACAGCTTGGGCAGGTCGCGGTAGGAGTGGATGATGTGCGAATAATGCTCGCAGAACAGCGTCTCAGAGGTGGGGCGCACGCACAGCCGCTCGGTCAATTCCTCGCTGCCGCCGTGGGTGACCCAGGCCACCTCGGGGGCAAAGCCCTCCACATGGTCCTTTTCCTTCTGCAGCAGGCTCTCGGGGATAAAGAGGGGCATGGCCACGTTTTCGTGGCCGGTGGCCTTAAAGCGGGCGTCCAGGATTTTCTGGATATTCTCCCAGATGGCCCAGCCGTAGGGGCGGATGACCATGCATCCGCGCACCGAGGAATAATCCACCAGTTCCGCTTTTTTGACCACGTCGGTGTACCACTGGGCGAAATCATCCTCCATCGAGGTGATCTCCCGAACCATTTTTTTGTTGTCTGCCATGTTGACTCCTTCCTCCATCCAGGGCAAAAATCCCATAAAGTGTAAAAGGCCGGCCGGAGAACCCTCCGGCCGGCATGGAACATCGTTAGCCGATACGTTCTTCTATATATTTTACCACATCGCCGACGGTTTTGATATTCTCAATTTCTTCGTCGGGGATCTCCGTGTCGAATTCCTCTTCCAGGCTCATGACCAGGTCCACAATATCCAGCGAATCCGCGCCCAGATCCTCCGCGATGTTGGTGTCCATGGTGATATCGTCTTCTTCGGCATCCAGTTGGGCGACTAAAATAGCCTTGACCTTCTCAAATACCATACCCCTTCAATCCTCCTGCATAATGACTAAGTAATAGATCCAAGGCCGCGCGCCGTCATCAGCGAGCCGCCTGTACGTCATTTATCATAACTGTTTTAACTGCATTTAGCAATAGGTTTCTTTGAAAAATTTAAGGATTCCGCCCCACTGCGGGATTTTTCGTTTTTTTATCCAAAAAAACGTCTTCCCCGGACAAAATATGCATGATATACTGATATCAAAACAGCGGCCCTTTTCCGCCCCGGGCGGGACAGCGGCCGGGAAGAGAGGCTGGAATGATCTCTTATGCACTGATCGGATACCCGCTGGGGCACACCGCATCGCCCTTTATCCACCGGGAGCTGTTTGCCCTTTCGGGCCGGGAGGGGGATTACGCCGCCCTGGAAATCCCGCCCCAGGAGCTGCCTGGACGCATAGAGGGGCTGCGGGCGCTGGGCGGCTTTAATGTGACCATCCCCCACAAGCTGGCCATCCAGCCCCTGCTGGACCGGCTGGAGGAGAGCGCCCGCCTGTGCGGCGCCGTCAACACGGTCAAAACCGACGGCGGGGAGCTGGTAGGCTACAATACGGATATGGACGGCTTTTTGCATGCGGTGCCGGAGGAACTGCTCACCCCCGGCAGCCGGGTGACGGTGCTGGGCGCCGGCGGCGCGGCCACCATGTTTGCCCATGTGCTGGACCGCCGGGGCTGCCGGGTGACCCTGGCGGTGGCCCGGCGCACCCTGGAAAAGGCCGGCCGCCTGGCCGCCGGGCTGGAGCATCCGGCGCAGGTGGTGCTGCTGGAGCAGGTGCGCGGCGGAGACCTGATCATCAACGCGACGCCGGTGGGCATGTACCCCGGCGCGGAGGAATCCCCCCTGCCGGAAGGCGCGCTGCAGGGCTGCCGGGCGGTGTTCGACGCGGTCTACAACCCCGCCGAGACGGCCCTGCTGCGCCAAGCCAGGGCGGCGGGCTGCCGCACCTACGGCGGGGCGGCCATGCTGGTCTGGCAGGCGGCTGCGGCCCACAGCATCTGGTATGGGGCGCAGTTTGACCCGGCTGAGATGCAGGCGCTGATCCGCCGCACGGAGGAATATGTGGGGCTTCATTTCGGCAAAGGAGGCAATTTGCATGATCGGCAATAAGAATATCCTGCTCTGCGGCTTTATGGGCTGCGGCAAAACCACGGTGGGCAAGGCGCTGGCCCGGCGGATGTTCCGGGATTTTCTGGATCTGGACGAGCTGATCTGCCAGCGGGAGGGCATGAGCATCCCCGAGATTTTTGCCGCCCGGGGGGAGGAGGGCTTCCGCCAGGCGGAATATGAGGCGGTGCTCTCGCTGGAGCGCACCACCCAGAAGGTGATCGCCGCCGGGGGCGGCACCGTCACCTGTGAGCGCAGCTGCCAGGCATTGAAAAAAAGCTGCATCCTCTTCTTTATCAACCCCGGCTTTGAGGATTGCTGCCGGCGCATCCTGGGGGATGCCGGCCGGCCCATCGCGGCCTCCTCTACCCGGGAGGAGCTGCAGGCGCTGTATGAGCGGCGCTTCCCCCTTTACCGGCAGGCGGCGGATTATGAAATCTACAACCATGGCACCACGGCGGATGCGGTGGGGGCGATTATCGCCTCGCTGCGGGATGAATTCTGACAAAAGGGGAAAAATGTTCTCAAGCTTTCACACTCCGGTCATAGTTTGGCTATCTTTGCCTGCAGGTATTTTTTCCAGAAAGTGTTATACTGAAAACAGCTTCCCCGCCGGCACAGAGACTTGGGGAGGCTTGGCCCCCCTATTATTTTGACGGCGAAATAACACCTTCACCGCATAAGGAGTCTTGCAGATGAACGAAGTGAAAAGCCCTAAAAAACCGCTGATTTATTATTATGGGATTGTGCTGCTGGTCATGCTGGCGTTTAATTTCCTCCTGATGCCCTGGATCACCCAGCGGCAGATCCACCAGGTGGATTATACCACCTTTGTGGAAATGCTGGAGGAAGGCCAGGTGGGCCAGGTGGAGGTGCAGCAGCAGGAGAATCTGGTGCTCTTCACCAGCGCCGACGGCAAAACCATCTATCAGGCGGGCATGCTGCCGGACAGCGGCCTGACCCAGCGCCTCATCGATGCGGGGATCCCTGCCTCCGGCGAGGTGATCCAGCAGTCGTCGCCCTTTTTGGCGATTCTGCTCAGCTGGGTGCTGCCGATCCTGATCTTTGTGGCCCTGGGGCAGTATATGTCCAGAAAGATGATGAAAAACGCCGGCGGGCCTAACGCCATGATGTTTGGCCGCTCCAATGCCAAGGTGTACGTCAAATCCTCGGAGGGGATCAAATTCTCCGACGTGGCCGGCGAGGATGAGGCCAAGGAGAGCCTGCAGGAGATTGTGGAATACCTGCACGACCCCAGCAAATACCGGGAGATCGGCGCCTCCATGCCCAAGGGCATTCTGCTGGTGGGCCCTCCCGGCACCGGCAAGACCATGCTGGCCAAGGCGGTGGCGGGCGAATCCAACGTGCCGTTTTTCTCCATGTCCGGCTCGGAATTTGTGGAGATGTTTGTGGGCATGGGCGCCAGCAAGGTCCGCGACCTGTTTAAGCAGGCCAAGGAGAAGGCCCCCTGCATCGTGTTTATCGACGAGATCGACGCCATCGGCCAGAAGCGGGACGGCCGGGTGGGCGGCAACGACGAGCGGGAGCAGACCCTCAACCAGCTGCTCACCGAGATGGACGGCTTTGAGGGCAACAACGGCGTCATCATCCTGGCGGCCACCAACCGCCCCGAATCCCTGGACCCCGCCCTCACCCGGCCGGGGCGCTTTGACCGGCGCGTGCCGGTGGAGCTGCCCGATCTGAAGGGCCGCGAGGATATTCTGAAAGTCCATGCCAAAAAGATCAAGGTCTCGGACCAGGTGGATTGGAACAAGATCGCCCGCATGGCCTCGGGCGCTTCCGGCGCGGAGCTGGCCAATATCGTCAACGAGGCGGCCCTGCGCGCCGTGCGCAGCGGCCGCACCTATGCCACCGAATCCGACCTGGAGGAAAGCATCGAGGTGGTCATCGCCGGCTATCAGAAGAAAAACGCCATCCTCACCGATCAGGAAAAGCGCATTGTGGCCTATCATGAGATCGGCCATGCGCTGGTGGCGGCCCTGCAGACCAATTCCGCGCCGGTGCAGAAGATCACCATCATCCCCCGCACCTCCGGGGCGCTGGGCTACACCATGCAGGTGGAGGACGGCAACCACTACCTGATGAGCCAGTCGGAGCTGGAAAACAAGATCGCCACCCTCACCGGCGGGCGCGCCGCCGAGGAGCTGGTGTTCCAGTCCGCCTCCACAGGGGCTTCCAACGATATCGAGCAGGCCACCCGGCTGGCCCGGGCCATGATTACCCGTTACGGCATGAGCAGGGACTTTGACATGGTGGCGCTGGAGACGGTGCAGAACCAGTACCTGGGCGGGGATACCTCCCTGTCCTGTTCCGCCGAGACGGCCGCCAAGATCGACCAGCAGGTGGTGGAGCTGATCAGGCGCCAGCACGCCAAGGCCGCCGGGCTTTTGGCAGAGCACCGCGCCAAGCTGGATGAGCTGGCCCAGTACCTGTATGAGAAAGAGACCATCACCGGCGAGGAGTTTATGAAGATTTTGAACGGCTGAGGCCCTGCGGCAAGCAGAGCAATGGATGCCGGGGAGGCTGCAAGGTGAACCTGCTGTTTTGTATTGACCAAAATTTCGCGCCGCTGCTGCTGCAGTGCCTGGATTCTATCCAAAAAAACGGCGGGGAGGAGCATTATGACGCCTATCTTCTGCATTCCGACCTGCCGGGGCCGCTGCAGCGGAGCCTGGCGCAGCGGGTGGGGCCGGCGGTGACGCTGCACTTTATCCCCGTGCCGGAAGAGGTGTTCGAGGGTTTCCCTGTCAGCCGCCGCTACCCCCGGCAGATCTATTACCGCATTGCGGCGCCGCTGCTGCTGCCCCATCAGCTGGAGCGCATCCTCTACCTGGATGTGGATACCATCATCCTGCGCCCGCTGGGGGCCTTGTACCGCCGGGAGTTCCGGGGGGCGTATTTTCTGGCCTGCACCCATACCCGCAGGCTTTTGACCAAGCTCAACCAGGCCCGGCTGGGGCTGGAGCCGGATGGACAGATCCCCTATATCAACACCGGGGTGATGCTGCTCAATTTGCCCCAGCTGCGGCAGAGGCTGGATCTTGCAGAGATCCAGCGCTATGTGCAGGAGCATAAAATGACCCTGCTGCTGCCGGATCAGGACATTGTCACCGCTTTGTACGGCGGCAATGTGCGCATCCTGGATACCATGTATTACAACCTCAGCGACCGGATGTTCCTGCTGGAGCAGGCCGCCCAGGCTGCCCTGGGCCACCGCCGCCGGGATCTGGACTGGGTGCGCCGCCACAGCGTGATTCTGCATTTCTGCGGAAGGATGAAGCCCTGGAAGCCGGATTATATCGGTCCGCTGGGCGCTTTTTACCGGGAGCAGTACCCGGAGGGGCTCGCCCCCTTCCAGCTGGGATAGGCTTGCCCTGCGCAAAAAAAAGAAATCCCCTGCCGCACCGCAGGGGATTTTTTCTGTCTGTTTCCGGTTACCAGGCACAGCGGCCATGATGGCCGCCTTCGGCATAATGATCGCAGACGCCGTCGCCGTTCCGGTCGGTATAGGCGCCGCCGGCGCGGTAATCACAGACGCCGTCGCCGTCCTCATCCGCGCAGCAGTGGCCGTCCTGCTGGCAATAGCTGCAGGCGGGCCGGCTTTCCAGCTGGCGCCAGCCCCAGCCGCGGCCGCAGTGGGCCAGTGCGGTGGTGGTGCCCAGGCTCAGCGCCAGGATGGCGGCCGCCAGGGCGATGGTGATTTTCTTCATGGATGTTTCCCCCCAATATGATGGAAGTTTTATGGCTGACCGGGCAGAAGCCCGTGGTCATTCGATCCGTGTGACGGCGGCATGGCAGCCTGCTGCAATTTCCAGCAGCGCCTGGTCGGGCACCTCCTGCTCCAAAAAGACCTCCGCAAAGCCCCGGCCGGTGCAGAAGCGCACCCCGCTGACCCCTTCCAGCGCCAGCAGCGCCCGGCGAAGGGCGGGGTTTTCCCGGTCGTCGGCCAGCCACAGGGCTTTGTAGTCCACCCGTTCGATCTTGAAGATCACCGGGCGGGTGCCGTCGTTGCAGCAGGCGATCATCTGGCGTTCATCCCGGGTCCAGCCCCGCATGATGGCGCCGCCCTGCAGGGCGGTATAGATGTACCGGCTGATGCAGTCCCACGCTTCGGCGCAGTGGGCGCCGCCGCCCTCGGTCCAGAAATCGTCCCGGCCGGCGTAGCGCTCAAACCAGAACTCCTGCCCCTCTTCATAAAAAGGGCACGTCCCGCTGGCAGGGTCGGCCAGATACTGGGCCTGCAGCTCGGGGAAGAGCATTTTTTTCAGTACGGTGACCTTGCATTTGTGCTGCATACTGCCTTCACCTCCCTTTTATTATAGCGCGGATTTTGCGAAAGAAAAGCCCCGGATGCAGGATTAGCGCCGGCTTATCCAAAAAAATCACGGAAAACCTTCCTGCCTGCCGGCGGCAGCAAAAAAGGCACCCGAGCGGATGCCTTTTGCGGGTTATTCCGGGCGCCAGCCTTTGCACAGGTCCACCCATTGCCGGGCGTGGGAAAGCTCATACAGGTCCTCGCAGCTCAGCCGGATGGCGGAGTTGGAGCTGCCGCAGGCGGGAAAGACCGTCTCA
>CAJFPC010000052.1 GCA_904398325.1 Candidatus Neoruminococcus faecicola
AAGAGCTGCTATCATCTGCTGCGGGGCTGCAGCCAGTTTACCGAATATCAAAAGAGCCTCTGCCAGGTGAGCGACGACCAGCTGGAGGTGGTGAACCTGACCGACTCCATCCGCCAGCTGTCGGATGCTTTGAACCTGATGCTTGCCGGGCGCAGCCAGCGGCTGGAGGCCTCGCTGCCGGACCACGGCGTCTTTTGCTGCTGCGATTGGGACCGGGTGGTGACCGTGCTGGCCAACCTGGTTTCCAATGCGTCCCGCTTTTCCGACCCGGGCGGCGGCATCTTCTTGAGCATGGAGGATCAGGGCTCCATGGCGGTGATCCGGGTGCGGGATGTGGGCTGCGGCATCCCGCAGTCGGTGCTGCCGAAGGTCTTTCAGCCTTATTTCAGCTTTGAGCAGCACCAGGCCACCAGCGAGCATCTGGGCCTGGGCCTGACCATCTGCAAGCACATCGTCGCCCGCATGGGCGGGACCATCGAGATCGAGTCCTCCCCCCGGGGCACGACGGTCAGCTTCACCCTGCCCGCTGCAGGCGGCGCCGGGGAAAGCAGCGGCCTGGCTGTCCCCTCGGTGCGCTACCTGCGGGACAGCTTCTCCCAGGCCAACGTGATTATGAGCGATATTGACTAACTTTGCGGGGGATTTTCTCCCCTCTTTCAGCAGGGCGGCGTGTTGACCGGCGCGCCCAAACATAGTAGAATAAAAAGAGTTGTTAGGAATACCGCCCCGTCAGGGGTGTTCTTGGAGGGTTATTATGTCTGTCAAATACATTTTTGTGACCGGCGGCGTGGTTTCCGGCCTGGGCAAGGGCATCACCGCCGCATCGCTGGGGCGGCTGCTCAAGGCCAGAGGGTACCGGGTCACCATCCAGAAGTTTGACCCCTACATCAATGTGGACCCCGGCACCATGAGCCCCTACCAGCACGGGGAAGTGTTCGTCACCGACGACGGCGCCGAAACCGACCTGGATCTGGGGCATTATGAGCGCTTTATCGACGAGAACCTGTCGGTCAACTCCAATGTCACCTCCGGCAAGATCTATTTAAATGTTATCAATAAGGAGCGCCGGGGCGACTATCTGGGCGGCACCGTGCAGGTGATCCCCCATATCACCAACGAGATCAAGGAGCGTGTCTACCGGGTGGGCCGCACCGGGCTGGTGGATGTGGTCATCACCGAAATCGGCGGCACCGTCGGCGACATCGAGAGCCAGCCCTTCCTGGAGGCCATCCGCCAGGTGGGCAACGAGATGGGCCGCGAAAACGTCATCTACATCCATGTGACGCTGCTGCCCTATATTGCCGGCTCCAACGAGCTGAAATCCAAGCCCACCCAGCACTCGGTCAAGGAGCTTCTCTCCATCGGCATCCAGCCGGATATCATCGTCTGCCGCACCGAGTTTGAAATCCCCGACGACATGCGCAAAAAGCTGGCGCTGTTCTGCAACACCCGCCCGGAGGATATCATCCAGAACCTGACGCTGCCCAATCTGTACGCCGCCCCCCTGATGCTGGAAAAAGAGGGCCTGGCCAGCTCCGTCTGCCACAACCTGCAGCTGGAGGACCGCAAGCCCGACCTGACCGAATGGTGCGCCATGATCGACCGCAGCGACAACGCCAGCCGCACCGCTGTCATCGGCATTGTGGGCAAATATGTCCAGCTGCCGGATGCGTACATCTCCATTATTGAATCCATCAAGCACGCCGGCATTGAGAATGACGCCCACCTGGAAATCCGCCTCATCAGCTCGGAGGAAATCACCCCCGAGAATGTGGCCGACGCCCTGGGCGGCTGCGACGGCATCCTGGTGCCCGGCGGCTTTGGCGACCGGGGCATCGAAGGTAAGATCGAGACTGCCCGCTACGCCCGGGAGCACGGCATCCCCTATCTGGGCATCTGCCTGGGCATGCAGATCGCGGTGATTGAGTTTGCCCGCCATGTGCTGGGCCTGGCCGACGCCAACTCCACGGAGTTTGACGAAGCCACCCCCAACCCGGTCATCCATATTATGGACGACCAGAAGGAGATCACCGACAAGGGCGGCACCATGCGGCTGGGCAGCTATCCCTGCGTGCTCTCCACCGGCAGCCACAGCCGGGAGCTTTACGGCGTGGATCTCATCAATGAGCGCCACCGCCATCGCTATGAGTTCAACAACCAGTACCGCGACAGCCTGTCGGCGGCCGGCATGATGATCTGCGGCAAATCCCCCGACTCCCGCCTGGTGGAGATTGTGGAGCTCAAGGATCACCCCTGGTTTGTGGGCGTGCAGTTCCATCCGGAATTCAAATCCCGTCCCAACCGTCCCCACCCGCTGTTCAAGGGCTTTGTGGCCGCAGCCTTAAAGCACAAGGAAGGGAAATAATCCAAACCGCCCCGGGCTTTGCCGGGGCGGTTTTTTCGTCCTTTCGTGCTGGAAGGCTCGCAGCAATATTCTACAAATTGTATTATTTTATCCAAATTTTCTAAATAGAAATTCTATCTTCCTAGCCCAAAAGCGTCAGCCGCCGCCTTTTTGTTCACTGAAGCCGCCATATTTTATCCAATTTGAGAAATTTCTTTTTATAATTACAATATGTAATCTGTTTTTCGCTGCTTTTTCGTTTTTTCCTGCCGCGGGCGCCCAGCGACCGCTCAAACTGCCAGGTCGCGGAAAACACCGCCGGGCTGAGGGCAAACACTGCAATCAAATTGGGGATGGCCATCAGCCCATTGAACAGATCCGCCAGGCCCCACACCAAATCGATCCGCACCAGCGCCCCCGCCGCAATCAGCGCCAGATATCCCGCCCGATAGCAGAAAATCCCCCGTTTGCCCGCGCCCAAATATTCCAGCGCGCGCTCGCCGTACAGGCTCCAGCTCATCAGGGTGGAGAGGGCAAAAAAGATCACCGAAACCGAGACAATCCCCTCCCCTGACGGGCCCAGCGATGCCGAAAAGGCAGCCGCCGTCATCTGGCCGGGGGGCAGCGTGTGCCACAGCTTTCCGCCGCCGGCGGTGAGGATCACCAGGGTGGTGACAGTGCACATGACTATGGTGTCAAAAAACACCTCAAACATCCCCCACAGGCCCTGCCGGGCAGGATCCGCCGTCTGGGCGCCGCTGTGGGCAATGGGCGCGCTGCCCAGCCCTGCCTCGTTGGAAAAAATCCCCCGGGAGACGCCGTACCGCAGCGCGGTGAGCATGGTATAGCCTGCGGCGCCTCCCGCTGCGCTGCGCAAAGAGAAGGCCCCCGCCAGAATCTCCCCCAGCGCCCGGGGCACCGCCCGCCAATTGGCCGCCAGCGCCGCCGCCGAAGCCGCCAGATAAAGCACCCCCATCACCGGAACCAGCTTGCCGGTCACCGCCGCAATACGGCCAAAACCGCCCAGCATCACCAGCCCGGTGAGCAGGGCGGCAGCCAAACCGCTGGCCGCCGCCGGCAGAGAAAAAACAGCCGCCGCCCCGGCGATGGCGTTGGCCTGGGTCATATTGCCGATGCCGTAGGAAGCGGCCACGCACGCAATGCAGAAAATCCCCGCCAGGGCCGGGCTGCCCAGCCCATCCCGCAGGTAATACATAGGCCCGCCCGCCCATCCGCCGGGGGTACGGCGCCGGAACTTTACAGCCAGCAGCACCTCCGCATATTTGGTCATCATCCCCAAAAAAGCGGAAATCCACATCCAGAACACCGCCCCCGGCCCGCCTGCCGCCAGGGCGGTGGCCACCCCCACAATGTTGCCCACCCCCAGGGTGCCGGCCAGCGCCGTGGTCATGGCCTGGAAAGGGGAAACCCCATCCCCCGGCCGGCGGCGGCCCAGGCTGCCCAAAGTGCAGCGCAGCATGGCCCCAAATCGCCGCAGCTGAAAAAAACCTGTGCCCAGGCTGAAATACACCCCCGCCGCCAGCATCAGCACCAACAGGGGCCCGCCCCACAAAAGTGCCCCGATCTGGCCTACGGCATGTTCCAGCCAAGCCACAGGTTCTCTCAAGCAATCCCCTCCCGGATGTCAGCGCTCCGGGATGATCTCGATCCAATAGCCGTCCGGGTCGCTGATGAAATAGATGCCCATCTGCGGGTTTTCAAAGCAGATGGCGCCCATTTCCTCATGCAGGCGGTGGGCCTTCTCAAACTCGGGGGTGACAAAGGCCATATGGATCTCGTTATCCCCCAGGTGATAAGGCTCCTTGCGGTCCCGCAGCCAGGTCAGCTCAATCTGATGGCCGCTGGCCCCATCCTCCAGATAGCAGAGGATGAAGCTGCCGTCCCTGGCTGCGGTGCGCTTCGCCTCCACAAGGCCCAGCGCCTTCCGGTAAAAGGCAAGGCTCTTCTCCAAATCCAGAACGTTGATATTATTGTGCACATAACGGAACTGCATGGTTTTTTCATCCTTTCTGTTCGGGCCGGCTGCCCGGCCTGCCGGGAGATATTATACCACATCCCGCCCGGCGGCAAAAGCCCGAACCGCACCATGCCTCCCCGCTTTCACTTATATGCAGCGCCCGGGGCCGCCATGCTCAGCTCAAATAGTCCTCCACCCGGGCGATCAGCTCATCGGTATCCCGGATGGGGATGCCCTGCTCCAGCTGGCCCCGGTCATACTCCGGGATGCTGCCCGGCACCAGGTCCAGCACATAGACCGGATGATCCTCTCCATAAAGATAGATGTTCAGCCACCCGTCCTCCAGCTTCATCAAAAAGGCGTATTCCTTCGGCGGGGCCGGCACGCTGACCGAGGAGCTTTCCTCCCTGGGCGCGGGCGTCACCTGCCAGGAACGGATCATCCCGTCCGAAAGGCCCACCACCACCATTGAGACCATCACCGCCAGCGCCATGATGACCAGGCTCCAAAGCACGGTATTTTTCATCTTGTCCCTCCCCTCGCTTCTGCTGGTAGTATGTCCCCTGCGCTTCCGCTTATTCCCAGTTTCCCGAGCATTTTCCCGGAAGGGACGGAAAAAAGCCCTTTTTTTCTGGTGCTTTTTCTATAATTTTCACCTTGTTCACAAAAATGGGGGTGCATTCCTGCCAAACTGTGTTATAATGTACTGGATTCCTGTTTTCCCTTATTTCTGTAAAAAGGAGGTTGAGCCTTCAGCATGCAACGTTCCCAAGGACATGAGCCCAGGCCCAAGCGCCGCCCGGCGCAGGGAGGAGAACGGGCCGCCGTTTGGAAAAAGGTCATGCGGGTTCTGCTGACGATTTTCTTCATCCTGGTGATCGCCGGGTGCATTGTTGCCTCGGTGCTGACGGTGTATATCCTGCAGTTTCTGGACGATGAAAGCGACATCGACCTGAACAACCTCAGGCTCAGCACCACCACCATCCTGTACGCCATGAACGACGAAACAGGCGAATATGAGGAATATTACCGCATCCACGGGGAACAGAACCGCATCTGGGTGGATTATACCCAGTTCCCGGATTACCTCAAGGACGTGACCATCGCCGCGGAGGACCGCCGCTTTCTCGAGCACAACGGCGTGGACTGGAAGCGCACCTTCGGCGCCTTTGTCAACCTGATCATCCCGATCTATGACAGCCAGCAGGGCGGTTCCACCATCACCCAGCAGGTGATCAAAAACGTCACCGGCAACGACGAGGTCACCATCGAGCGCAAGGTCACCGAGATCCTCACCGCCCTCAATCTGGAAAAGCAGTATTCCAAGGACCAGATTTTGGAGGCGTACCTCAACACCGTCTATTTCGGCGGCAACTATTACGGCATCCAGGCGGCGGCCAACGGCTATTTCGGCAAGGATGTCTCGGAGCTTTCCATTGCGGAATGCGCCTCCATCGTCGCCTCTACCCAGAACCCCAACATCATCAACCCCCGGGTCAACCCGGACCGCAATAAGGAGCGCCGCGACTACATCCTGCGCACCATGTACGAGATGGGCACCCTGACCGAGGAGCAGCTGGAGGAAGAGCTGGCCACGCCGGTGGTCACCATCGACGCGGCCCAGGCCGCCGAGGAGGAAGAGGCCGCGGCCGGCCAGTCCAGCGTGGCGGGCCAGTCTGACACCGCTGAGGAGCAAAGCTCCTCCAGCGAGGTGCAGGATTATTTCGTCGATCAGGTGATGGAGGAGGTCATCCAGGACCTGATGGAGGAAGAAGGCTATACCTACCAGCGCGCCGAGGACCTGCTCATCAACAGCGGCGGCTACCGCATCTATCTGACGGTGGACCCCGAAATGCAGGACTATGTGCAGAACCGGTATGAGAATTTCATCGACTTCCCCGCCGTCATCAATGAGGAGTATCCCCAGTCCGCCTGCGTGATTCTGGATACCCAGGGCGCCGTCAAGGCAGTGGCTGGCGGCATCGGCCCCAAGGAGGGCGCCCGGGTGTGGAGCCGCGTCACCGATACGGTGCGCCAGCCGGGTTCCACCATGAAGCCCATCGGCCCCTATGCCGTCGCCTTTGAAAACGACATCATCACCTACTCCACCGTGATCGAGGATGGCCCGGTGCGGGAGCTCAACGGCAACCCGTGGCCGGTCAACTACTACTACAACCCGCCCTATATGGGGGATATCACGGTGAACACCGCCATCCAGCGCTCCTGCAACACCGTCGCCGTCAAGGTCTGCGATATGGTGACCCCGCAGAATATCTTCAACTTCCTGGAGAATAACCTGCACATCACCTCGCTGGTCAGCCCGGAGGATGACCCGGTGAACAACGACGTCAACCAGAGCTCGATGGCCATCGGCGGCATGACCCACGGCATCTCCCCGCTGGAGATGGGCGCCGCCTATCAGATCTTTGCCAACGGCGGCAATTATTATGAGCCGCACACCTATACCCGCGTGCTGGATTCCAACGGCAACGTGGTGCTGGAAAAGAACACCGCGCCCGAGCGCGCCATCTCCTTTGAGACGGCCACCATCATCAACCGCCTGCTCTATCAGGTCACCCACGGCCCTTACGGCACCGGCACCACCGCCAACCTGGGCACCATGCCCACCATCGGCAAGACCGGTACCTCTTCGGATGACTTTGACCAGTGGTTCATCGGCGCCACCCCATATTATGTGGGCGTGGTCTGGATGGGTTACGATGAGAACCAGCAGATCCGCTACTACAACTATCCGCCGCCGATCCTCTGGCGCAGCATCATGCAGGAGGTCCACCAGGGCCTGGAATACCGCGACTTTGAGTACAGCCCCAACGTGGTGGAACGCCTCTACTGCGCCGAGACCGGCCAGCTGGCGGTGGAAGCCTGCCCCAGCACCATTGTGGGCTATTACAAAGCCTCCAACCTGCCGGATGAGTGCGAGCTGCACCTGGGCCTGCTGGAGGAAGAGGAGGAAGATTCGGACGACGAGGAGAATTCGGACGATCGCACGGATGACGAAAGCAGCCGTGACGACTCAGAGGAAGAAAGCTCCTCCCGCCCCGGCCCGGATGACGACGGCTATCAGAGCCCCTTCCCCTGGCTGAACGATTAAACCTTTCGCACTGCGCCCCGCCAAAAGGCAGGGCGCAGTTTTTTTGCCCGGGCGGGGCTTCTGCCGCTTTGGCGTTGCAAATGGATAAAGAACGTGATAAAATAAGGTTTAGTGTTGATTATCGCCATTTTGAGTCTTAGGAGGCATCCAGTATGAATTACCAGTTTTCGGACCGGATCCAGGGGCTGCAGCCCTCGGTGATCCGCGAATTCTTAAAATTTGCGGCAGACCCCACCGTGATCTCCCTGGCGGCCGGCAACCCGGCGCCGGAGGCGTTCCCGGTTGACACCATCGCCCAGATCACTGCGGAGATCCTGCGGGAGAACCCCATCACCGCCCTGCAGTACTCCATCTCCGAGGGCTATCCCCAGCTGCGGGACGCGGTGAAAAAAATGGTGAAGGAGCGTTACCGCATCGGCACCGACGAGGATGAGGTGCTGATCGTCTCGGGCGCCACCCAGGGCATGGACCTGCTCTGCCATGTGCTGTGCAACGAAGGGGACACCGTCATCTGTGAGGACCCCTCTTTCATCGGCTCCCTCAACGCCTTCCGTTCCTTCAACGCCAATCTGGTGGGCATCCCCATGGAATCGGACGGCATGGATATCGCCAAGCTGGAGGAAGCCCTCAACCGGGAAAAGAACGTCAAGCTGATCTATATCATCACCAACTTCCAGAACCCCACCGGCTTCACCACCAGCTGGGAAAAGCGCAAGGCCATCTATGAGCTGGCCAAGCAGCACGGCGTCGTCATCGTGGAGGATAACCCCTACGGCGACCTGCGCTTTGCCGGGGAGGATATCCCCGCCATCAAGACGCTGGATACCGAAGGCGTGGTGGCCTACTGCGGCACCTTCTCCAAGCTGCTGGCCCCCGGCCTGCGGGTGGGTTATCTGGTGGTCAACAAGGGGCTGATGCCCAAGCTGACGGTGGCCAAGCAGTGCTCCGATGTGCACACCACCGTGCTCAGCCAGATGATCTGCGAGCGCTTTATCTCCACCGTGGATCTGGACGCCCACATCGCCGGCCTGCGCAAAATCTACCGCCACAAGGCCCAGCTGATGATGGATACCGTCGACCGCTGCTTCCCCAAAGAGATCCAATACCACAAGCCGGAGGGCGGGCTCTTCCTCTGGTGCACCATACCCTTTGATGTGGATACCGTCACCTTCTGCAGCGAAACGGTGCAGAAATACAAGGTGGCCGCCATTTCCGGCACCGCTTTCCTGGTGTCGCCCCAGAGCAAATGCAACTCCCTGCGCCTGAATTACACCACCCCCACCGACGACCGCATCGTCGCCGGCATCGAACTGCTGGGCAAGGCCCTGCGGGAAGCCTGGTTCTGATAAGGAGGCCCTTCTACCATGGAACAAGCACAAGCCCCCAAGAAAAAAATCATCTTTTCCGGCGTGCAGCCCACCGGCATCATGACCCTGGGCAACTACCTGGGCGCCATCAAAAACTGGGTGGAGCTGCAGGATGACTACCACTGCGTCTACTGCATCGTCAACCAGCACGCCATCACCATCCGGCAGGAGCCCAGCGCCTTAAAGAAAAACACGCTGGAGGCCTACGCCCTCATGCTGGCCTGCGGCATCGACCCGGAGCGTTCGGTCACCTTTATCCAGAGCCATGTGGCCGCTCACAGCCAGCTGAGCTGGGTGCTCAGCTGCTACACCCAGTTCGGGGAGCTGAGCCGCATGACCCAGTTTAAGGATAAATCTGCCAAGCATGCGGATAACATCAATGCCGGGCTGTTCACCTACCCGGTCCTGATGGCGGCGGATATCCTGCTCTACCAGGCGGACCTGGTGCCGGTGGGCATCGACCAGAAGCAGCATCTGGAGCTTTCCCGCGATATCGCTCTGCGCTTCAACGGGCTGTACGGCAATGTGTTCACCGTGCCGGACGGCTACTTCCCCAAGACGGGCGCCAAGATCATGTCGCTGCAGGATCCCACCAAAAAGATGTCCAAATCCGACGAAAATCCCAACGCCTTTATCTCCATCCTGGACGCCAAGGACACCATCATCAAAAAATGCCGCCGCGCCATCACCGACAGCGAGGCCGAGGTGGCCTACCGCGAGGGCAAGGACGGCATCAACAACCTGCTTTCCATCTACTCGGCGGTGACGGGCAAGACCATCCCCGAGGCGGAGGCGGAGTTTTCCGGCAAGGGGTACGGTGACTTCAAGACCGCCGTGGGCGAAGCGGTGGCCGACCATCTGGCCCCGGTGCGGGAGGAGTTCAACCGCCTGATGAAGGCCCCCGACCATTTGAAGGACTGCTACCGCCAGGGCGCCGAGGCCGCCGAGCGCATGGCCCGCCGCACACTGGAAAAAGTGTACAAAAAAATCGGCTTTTTGCCGCCGATGTAACAAAAAAAGAGCCCTCCGGGGCTCTTTTGCATCCCTTCCCAGGCAAAAAGAGAGCCATCCCGCCCGCCGGCAGGATGGCTCTCTTTTCTTAGAAGCGCTCCTCCCGCTCCCGGGAGAAATCCCCCTCCGGGGCGGGCAGGCTGGCAAGGTAGCGGCGCAGATCCTCCCCATACTGGCGCAGGCTCCGCTCCAGCGGCAGCGCCGCCGCCCGCAGGGGGTTCGGCACCGACAGCTCCGCCGTCCACACCGCCTTGGTGCCGCCGGATTCCACCGGCGCAAAGGCGCCCTGCCAGCTGCCGGTGAAATGCTGCCCTTTCAGCTCCAGGCGGTAGAGGGAGCAGGGCTTCACCAGCCGCACAGTGCACTCCACCGTGCGGCCATCCCGGCCCACCGCCAAAAAGCGCCTGCCCTCCTCCAAAATCTCCAGATGGTCCAGCCAGGTGTACCAGGCCGGCTCCGGCCCTGTGACCGCCTGCCAGACCTGGTGCCATTCGGCATCCAGATGCAGCTTCCATTCCGATTTTTTCCGGCAAACCAAGCGTCCATTCCTCCCCGCCGGCCTTCGCGGGCCGGTCACTCCCTGGGCTCCTTCAGATAGACGGCCTCCATATCCGAGATATGCAGCATCACCGCCAGCGGGTACATCTCAAAGGCGGTGCGCAGCGTGTTGCCAAAGCCGGCGCCGGCCGCATCGTCAAAGCCGCCCATATGCCAGCGGATGGCCATGGCCTCCTCCCGGCTCAGCCGCAGAAAGCCGCTGAGCATGTAGACCGATTTTTCCCCGTGGCCGTAGGGCAGACGGTCCTCAATGGTGTAGTAGGGCACCTTTTCCCACTGGCCGGTGACGTCGTTTTTCACATTCCGGCTGGAGACCTTGTAGAGGTTGGTCTTGCACACATCGTGCATCAGGGCGCACAGGGCGATGGTCTCCTCGCTGTAGCGGCCCTCCGCCTTGGGGTGCAGTTTATCATACACCGTCAGGCTGTGGTCCAGCAGGCCGCCCTCGTAGGCCTCGTGGAATTTGGTGCTGGCGGGCGCGGTGAAATAATCGCTTTTCTCCTCCAGCCAGCGCAGCAGCTCCTGGGAGCCGTCGCGGGTGATGTGGGTGCGGTAAATTTCCAAAAACCGCTCTTTGAGCGCCTGGATGTCAACGCCCTGCTGCAAGAAAATCACTCCATTCCAATAAAAAATCGCGTTTTTTATAAAACAGGTATAAATACGGGCAGTCCGGCACGTTCCACAGCCGCAGCTGGAACACGTCGCAGTCCC
This sequence comes from Candidatus Neoruminococcus faecicola, assembly GCA_904398325.1. GTDB lineage: Bacteria > Bacillota > Clostridia > Oscillospirales > Ruminococcaceae > Neoruminococcus > Neoruminococcus faecicola. The sequence goes on from CAJFPC010000052.1 coordinate 11,082, forward strand.
GGGCATGCAGCAGCTGCACCGCGCGGCCGATGGCCTCGCCCTCCAGACGGCCCTCCTCATGGCCGGGGTAAACCGCTGCCGTCAGCACCCGCCCGGGCTTTAACAGGCCCAGCGCCTTGGCGATGGCGGGCAGGGTGCTTTCCCGCCGGGTGGTGATGCCCTTCTCCCCGCCGGGGAGAAAGCCCAGGTTGAACATGCCGCCGTCCAGCCGCTCGGCGATATAGCGGTCGCACCGGTCGTGGGAATCCAAAATCAGCTGCACCTTCCCCTCGGCTTCCGGGCCCATCTGCTGCAGCAGGCTGCGGCCCCGCTGGATGGCCTGAGGCTGGATATCAAAGCTGTAGACCCGCGCCACCTGGGGCAGCGCGGCAAAATAGGCGGTGTCATGCCCGCCGCCCAGGGTGAAATCCGCCAGCACCGCCCCTTCCCCGGGCAGGTATTTGAGCAGCTCCCCCTTGGCAAAATCCAAAATTTCAAACATCCTCCGACCACCTCTTCGCCTGCCAGCTGTCCCGCCGGGCCAGCTCCTGATCGATGGCATTCAGCACCTGCCGCTTGTGCAGGCTCCACAGCGGGCCGATCAGGCTCTGGCGCGGGCCGTCCCCGGTCAGGCGGGCGATCACCGTATCCGGCGGCAGCACCTCCAGCTGATCCACCACTATTTTAACATATTCCTCCCGGGATAAAAACCTCAAATCCCCTGCGTCATAAATTTTTTCCAGCGCGGTGCCCCGCACCAGGTGCAGCAGGTGGAGCTTTACGCTGTGGGGCCGCAGTGCCGCCACCCGGCGGGCGCTTTCCACCATCATCTCGGGCGTCTCGCCGGGCAGCCCGTCGATCAGGTGCACGCACACCCGGATGCCCCGCTGCTGCAGGCGGCCGTACCCCTCCAAAAAATCCGCCCAGCTGTGGCAGCGCCGGATGCGCCGCCCCGTCTCGTCAAAGGCGCTCTGCAGGCCCAGTTCCACCACCAGATGGGTGCGCCGGTTCAGCTGTGCCAGATAGTCCGCCGTTTCCTGCGGCAGGCAGTCCGCCCGGGTGGCGATGGCCAGCCCCACCACCCCGGGGAAGGAGAGGGCCTCCTCATACAGGCGGCGCAGCTGCTCCAGCGGGGCATAGGTGTTGGTGTAAGCCTGGAAATAGGCGATGGCCGCAGCCTCCGGCCATTTGCGGGCCAACAGGGCGCGCCCCGCCTCAAACTGCTGCCGCAGGGGCTGCTCCGGCCGGCCGGCAAACTCCCCCGACCCGGCCTGGGAGCAGAAAATACACCCTCCCACCCCCTTGCTGCCATCCCGGTTGGGGCAGCCCAGCCCCGCGTTCAGCGGGATTTTGGCCACCCGGCAGCCAAAGGCCTGCTGGTCATACTCCCGCAGGCTGTAATATCGCTTGAGCCGGTACGGACCATGCTGCATGACGCCGGCGCCCCCTTCTCTGCAAAATTCCCATTGCAGTGCCAGTATAGCACATCCGGGCGGCTGCGTCGAGTTTTGAGCAAAATATATAAATTAAAAGTTAGCTGACGATAAATTTTATGCTTTCTGTTGCAGTGTTTTTCGAAAAATGTTATACTAAATTTACTTATTTTTTAGCAGGAGCAGTTCCAATTTTTTCAGTTAGGTGGTGAAACGCATGCTGGAAATCCTCAATCAGATTCAAGCCGCTGAAGCCGAGGCCGGCCGCCTGGCGGCCGACGGCCAGGCAGAAGCCAAAAAAAGGCTGGCTGCCGCCCAACGCCAGGGAGATGCCCTGGTCGAGCAGCGCAAAGCCGCCGCCCTGCAGGCGCAGCAGCAGCTGCTGGCCGACGCCAAAGCACAGGCCGATGCTGCCAAAGAAGCCGCCCGGGCCAGGGCGCAAGACGAAACTGACCGGATGCGCGCCGCGGCCGCGCCGCAGATGGAACATGCGGTGCGGCTGATTGTGGAAAGGGCGGTGAACAGCCTATGATTGCCGCAATGCAGAAGCTGACGGTCTTCGCCCTGAAGGAAGACCGGGAGGCGCTCTTCCGCCAGCTGATGCTGGCCCGCTGCCTGCAGCTGCGCGACCTGGAGGAGGACGAGGCTTCCGGCGAGATTTCCCGCCTGGCCAGACGGGAAACCGGCAGCCTCTACGAAAGTGAGCAGCGCCTGGCCCGCTACGGGGCGGCCATCAGCCTGCTCTCCCCGTTGGGAGAAAAGCCGAAGCTCTTTTCCCCCAAGCCGGAAAGGAGCCTTGCCGAACTGTTCGCCCACCCGCTTGAGGAGGCGGACAGCGCGGCGGCAAAGGCGGAGGAATTAAACGACCAGCTGATCGCCCGCCGCCAGACGGCCGGCTACCTGCAAAGCTATCTGACCGCGCTGGCCCCCTGGCAGCAGGATGACCTGCCCTTAAACTGTGACAGCACGGCCAGCTGCCGCATCTTCCGGATGAGCCTCACCCTTCCGGAGGGGCCGGAGCCGTTCCGGCAGCAGCTGGCGGACAAGGTCCCCCTGGCCGAGGCGCAGCTGGTCCACCGGGAGGGGAGCCTGTGCTTTTTCACCTTTTTCTGCCACACAAGCCAGCTGCAGGCGTGCTACGCCTTTTTGCGCGGGTGGGAAAACAACCCCGCCCATCTGCCGGAGGAACCCCTCTCCGCCGCCGGATGTCGCGCCGCCTATGAAAAAAAGCTGTCGGAGGAAAACGCCCGGCTGCGCCAGTGTGAGGAGGCCCTCGCCCAGCTGGCCGCCAGCAGCCTGGGGCAGCTGAAGCTGGGGTACGACGCCTTGTGGGCCCGGCTGCAGTGCGCCCGGGCGCAGAACGGCCTGTACGGCACCGAATACGCCTTTTTCTTCACCGGCTTTGTGCCGAAGGACGACGGGGAGAAAATCCGCCGGGTGCTGGAATCCTTCCGCTGCTGCTACGAGCTGGAGGACGCCGACGGGGAGGACACCCCCGTCCTGCTGAAAAACGGCCGCCTTTCCCGGCCCTTTGACATCCTGACGGAGATGTACTCCACCCCCGCCCCGGGCAGCCTGGACCCCACCCCCTTTATGGCGCCGTTTTTTGCGCTGTTTTTCGGCATGATGTTTGCCGACGCGGGCTACGGGCTCATTATGCTGGCGGCGGCGCTGTTCGCCTTAAAGAAGCTGCAGCTTTCCGCCTATCTGAAAAAAGCCTGCGTGATCGTACTCTGGTGCGGGGCCAGCACGGCAGTCTGGGGGCTGATTTACGGGGGATTTTTCGGGGATGTGATCACCGTTGTCTCCCGGGAGTTTTTCGGCCATGAGATCGTGATGCCCAAGCTCATCGACCCCTTAAACGAGCCGATCACCATCCTGGTGATCTCCTTTGCCCTGGGGGCGCTGCATATCTTCCTGGGCATGGGGCTGCAGGCCTATCTGATGATCCGCCGCGGCCACCTGCTGGACGCCTTGTTCGACGTGGGGCTGTGGTATCTGCTGCTGATCGGCCTGCCCATGCTGCTGCTTCCGGGGCTGGGCGGCAAAATCGGCCTGGCGCTTTCCCTCATCGGCGCCATCGGGCTGGTGCTGACCCAGGGCCGCCGGGAAAAGGGCATCCTCAAAAAGGCGGGCAAGGGCATCCTCAGCCTTTACAACGTGACCAGCTACCTGTCGGATGTGCTCTCCTACTCCCGCATCCTGGCCCTGGGCATGGCCTCCGGCGTCATCGCCAACGTGGTCAACCTGATGGGCGCCCTGCCGGGCGGCAATGCAGTGGGGTTTGTGGTGTTTCTGGCGGTGTTCCTGGTGGGGACAGCGCTCAACTTTTTCATCAACATCCTGGGCTCCTATGTACATTCCTCCCGCCTGCAGTATGTGGAGTTTTTCGGCAAGTTCTTCGAGGGGGGCGGCAGCCCGTTTGAACCGCTGGCCGCCCGCACCAAATATACCTATCTTGTTCATGAAAAGGAGGATCTGTGATCATGTTCAGCTTTGACTTTTTATCCATCGGCAATGTACTGGCCTTCATCGGCGTCGCCCTGGCGGTGGGGCTGGCCGGCTCCGGCTCTGCCAAGGGCGTGGGCCTGGTAGGCGAGGCCGCCTCCGGGCTCATCAGCGAATCCCCGGATAAATTCGGCCAGTGCCTGATCCTGGCCGCCATCCCCGGCACCCAGGGCATTTACGGCTTCCTGGTGGGCTTTCTCATCATGCTCAATACAGGGATGCTCTCCGGCACCATGGACCTGAGCCTGGCAGAGGGCGCCTACTATCTGGCGGCTTCGCTGCCCATCGGCATCGCGGGGCTGCTTTCCGGCATTGCCCAGGGCCGCACCGCCGCCGCCGGCATCAGCGTGGTGGCCAAGCACCCGGAGCAGATGTCCAAGGCGATGATCTTCGCCGCCCTGGTGGAAACCTACGCCATCCTGGCGCTGCTGATCTCCATCCTGATGATCCTCAACGTGCCTGCTGTCTAACAAGGCCCGTTTCGCCCAAGACAGGAGGTGGAAGTTTTGAATCAAGTCACTGCAATCACCGATAAAATCCTGGCCGACGCCAGGGAAAAGCTGGCCCTGCAGGAGGAGGAAACCGGCCGCCGCCTGGCCGAAATCGCCGCCGCCAGCGAAAAGGCCGCCCGCGCCGCAGAGGAGGAGATCCTCACCCGGGCCAGAGCCCGGGCCCAGGCTGTATTGGAGCGCATCCCCTCCCAGGAGGAGCTGATCCTGCGCCAGGCGCGGCTGAGCTGCCAGCGGGAGCTGATCGAAGAGGCCTTCCGCCGGGCGCTGGAGGAATTGTGCGCCCTGCCGGCGGAGGAAAAAATCCCCCTCTACACCCGCATGATCTGCGCCTTTCAGCGGCAGGACGCCTCGGTCATCCTGAACGGGGAGGACTTATCGCAGCTGGGCCGCCGGCTGATGGAGCATGCCGTTCCCCTCCAGCGTCAGAAGGGCCTGGCCCTTCGGCTGGAAGAGACGCCCGGCCAGTTTGCCGGGGGGCTGATTTTAAAAGAGGGGAAAACCGAATCCAACTGCACCTTCCCCGTGCTGCTGGAGGGGCTTGGGCCCCAGCTGGAGGGGGAAATCGCCCGTCTGCTGGACAGCGGCGCAAAGTGAAGGGGGCGGGCAGATGATCTCGTTTCGCGATACGGATTTTATCAGCGCCACCGCCCGGGTGCGCGCCCTGGAAAACCGCATCATCGGGGAAAAAGCCCTTCGCCGGCTGGCCCAGGCCTCCGGGCCGGAGGAGCTGTTCCGCACCCTGGCCAGCCTGGGCTTCGGCGGGGAGGGGCTCAGTGCCCTCACCTTTGAGGAGGCCCTCTCCCGGGAGCTGCAGGTCGCCTTTGACGAGGTGGAGCGCATGGTGGGCTGCGAGCAGTTCGGGCGGCTGTTCCGCTTAAAATACGACGCCCACAACCTGAAGGTCTTTCTCAAGGCCGGCCGCCTGCCCGGTTACCCGGTGCAGAAGGCGCTTTCCCCCCTCTCCCGCCTGGGGGCCAAAGAGATGGAGGAAGAGCTGGCCGAAGGATATTTTCAGAAGATCTATCCCCCCATGGGAGGCGCCGCCCTGCGGGCCCGGGAGCAGCTCTATCAGACCGGAGACCCCCAGGTGGTGGACCTCATACTGGAGCGCGCCTGGCTGGAGGGCATCGCCCAGCTGGTGCGGGAGTTTGAGAGCCCCTTTCTGCATCAGCTGGTCACCGCGCAGATCGATATCGCCAACATCCGCATCTTTGTGCGGGCCAAGCGCACCGGCCGCGGGCAGGAGTTTCTGCGCGGCTGCCTGGCGGAGGACGGCTCCATCCGCCGGGGGGTATTCCTGGCGGCGGCCAACTCCACCTTCGACGCGTTTTTCCACGCGCTGGAACACCGGGAGTATGAGGCGTGGCTTGCCCCCTATTTTGAAGACATCACCGCAGGCAGCAGCCTTTCCGGCTTTGAGAAGGCCTGCGACAATTACCTGATCCACCTGATCCGGGAGGCCAAATTCACCGCCTTCGGCATCCAGCCGCTGGCCGCCTATCTGTTGGCCAAGGAGGCGGAAAACAAGGCCATCCGCACGGTGGTGGCCTCCAAGCTGGCGGGCATCCCCGCCCAGGAAATTCTAGGGAGGTTGAGAGACAGCTATGTCTAAAAACGGCATCGCCGTCATCGGCGAAAGGGAGAGCATCCTCGGCTTCCAGGCGGTGGGCTTTGACATCTACCCCACCGGCAGCCCGGAGGAAACCGCCCGCACCATCCACCGGCTGGCAAAGGAATACCCCATCCTCTACATCACCGAGCAGGCCCTTGCCCCGGTGGCGGAGGAGCTGGAGCGCTACCGCAGCCAGCCGCTGCCCGCCATCATCCCCATCCCGGGCCGGGCCGGCTCGCTGGGGCTGGGCCTGGGCCAGGTCAAAAAGAGCGTGGAAAAGGCGGTGGGCGCCGATATCCTGTTCGGCAGCTGAGCCGGAATTTTAAGAAAAGCAGGTGAGAATTTTGAGCCACGGCAAAATCGTGAAAGTCGCCGGCCCCCTGGTGGTTGCCGAGGGGATGCGCGATACCAATATGTTCGATGTCGTCCGGGTCAGCCGCTGGGGGCTGATCGGCGAGATCATCGAGATGCGGGGCGACCGCGCCTCCATCCAGGTGTATGAAGAAACCTCCGGCGTCGGTGTGGGCGATGAGGTGACCGATACCGGCGAGCCCCTCTCGGTGGAGCTGGCCCCCGGCATTATGAGCATGATCTTTGACGGCATCCAGCGCCCGCTGGAGGTGCTGCGCCGCATTTCGGGCAGCAATATCGCCCGGGGCGTGTCGGTGACCAGCCTGGACCATGAGAAAAAATGGGATTTCACCCCCACGGTCAGCCCCGGCGACCATGTGACCGCCGGCGACATCATCGGCACCGTGGAGGAGACCAGCCTGGTGACCCACAAGATCATGGTGCCCTACGGGCTGGAGGGGGAGATCCTTTCCATCCAGCCGGGCAGCTACACCATCGTGGAGCCCGTCGCCCAGCTGAAAAAGCCGGACGGCACCGTCGCCGACCTGGTGATGCTGCAAAAATGGCCGGTGCGCCGCCAGCGCCCGGTCAAACAGAAGCTTTCCCCCGACCAGCCCATGCTCACCGGGCAGCGGGTGATCGATACCCTGTTCCCCCTGGCCAAGGGGGGTACTGCCGCCGTGCCGGGGCCCTTCGGCAGCGGCAAGACGGTCATCCAGCACCAGCTGGCCAAATGGTCGGATGTGGATATTGTGGTCTATATCGGCTGCGGCGAGCGCGGCAACGAGATGACCGACGTGCTCAACGAGTTTCCGGAGCTGCGGGACCCCAAATCCGGCGAAAGCCTGATGAACCGCACCATCCTCATCGCCAACACCTCGGATATGCCGGTGGCGGCCCGGGAGGCCTCCATCTACACCGGCATCACCATTGCGGAATACTTCCGGGATATGGGCTATTCGGTGGCGATCATGGCAGATTCCACCTCCCGCTGGGCCGAGGCCCTGCGCGAGATGTCCGGCCGGCTGGAGGAAATGCCCGGCGAGGAAGGCTACCCCGCCTATCTGACCAGCCGCCTGGCCCAGTTTTATGAGCGTGCCGGGCGTGCCATCTGCCTGGGCAGCGACAGCCGCGAGGGCTCGCTGACCGCCATCGGCGCGGTCTCCCCCGCCGGCGGCGACAACTCCGACCCGGTGGTGCAGGCCACGCTGCGCATTGTCAAGGTGTTTTGGGGGCTGGATTCCGCCCTGGCCTACAAGCGGCACTTCCCCGCCATCAACTGGCTGAACAGCTACACGTTATATATGGACCAGATCGGCGACTGGATGAACCGCAACGTGGACCCCGGCTGGCACGACTGCCACGACGAGGCGGTCAAGCTGCTGCAGCTGGAGGCGGAGCTGGAGGAGATCGTCAAGCTGGTGGGGTACGATTCCCTTTCCCCCGCCGACCGGCTCACGCTGGAAGGCGCCCGCATGATCCGGGAGGATTATCTGCAGCAGAACAGCTTTGACGATACCGACACCCACACCTCCCTGGCCAAGCAGTTCGGCATGCTGAAGACCATCCTGGATTATTACCACGAGGCCAGAGAGGCGGTCCAGGCCGGCGTGGCGGTGGAAAAAATCTTCGCCCTGCCCGCCGCCGAACGCATCGCCCGGGCCAAGATGATCCCCGAGGAGCAGGCCGCCGCTTATCTGGCTGCCGCCCAGGCCCAGCTGCAGGAGGAAATCCACGCGCTGATCGAACAGGAGGGGGAAGAACATGATTAAAGAATACCGCACCATTGAAGAAGTCGCCGGCCCCCTGATGATGGTGGAAGCGGTGGAGGATGTCACCTACAACGAGCTGGGCGAAATCGAGCTGCCCACCGGCGAGGTGCGCCGCTGCCGCGTGCTGGAAGTGGACGGCACCACCGCCCTGGTGCAGCTGTTTGAAAATTCTGCCGGCATCAACCTGGAGCAGAGCAAGGTGCGCTTTTTGGGCCACGGGCTGGAACTGCCCGTTTCGGAGGATCTGCTGGGGCGGGTCTTTTCCGGCATGGGGGTGCCCATCGACGGCGGCCCCGAGCTGGTGGCAGAAAAGCGCATGGACGTCAACGGCGTGCCCATCAACCCGGCGGCGCGCATCTATCCGTCGGAATTCATCCAGACGGGCATCTCGGCCATCGACGGGCTCAACACCCTGGTGCGCGGGCAGAAGCTGCCGATCTTTTCCTGCTCCGGCCTGCCCCACGCCAAGCTGGCCGCCCAGATCGCCCGCCAGGCCAAGGTGCTGGGCAGCGATGAGAAATTCGCGGTGGTCTTTGCCGCCATCGGCATCACCTTTGAAGAAGCGGATTATTTCATCTCGGATTTTAACCGCACCGGCGCCATCGACCGCACCGTGCTGTTTATCAACCTGGCCAACGACCCGGCCATCGAGCGCATCAACACCCCCCGCATCGCCCTGACCGCCGCCGAATACCTGGCCTTTGAGAAGGATATGCACGTGCTGGTCATCCTGACGGATATCACCAACTACTGCGAGGCGCTGCGGGAGGTTTCCGCCGCCCGCAAGGAGGTGCCGGGCCGCCGCGGATATCCGGGCAACCTGTATTCCGACCTGGCCAGCCTCTACGAGCGCGCCGGCCGCAAGGAGGGCAGCAGCGGCTCCATCACCCTGATCCCCATCCTGACCATGCCGGAGGATGACAAAACCCATCCCATCCCCGACCTGACCGGCTACATCACCGAGGGGCAGATCATCCTCTCCCGCGACCTTTACCGCAAGACGCTGCTGCCCCCCATCGACGTGCTGCCCTCCCTTTCCCGCCTGAAGGATAAGGGCATCGGCCCCGGCAAAACCCGGGAGGACCACGCCGGCACCATGAACCAGCTGTTCTCCGCCTATGCCCGCGGCAAGGACGCCAAGGAGCTGATGACCATCCTGGGGGAGGCGGCCCTCTCCGACGTGGATAAGCTCTACGCCAAATTCGCCGACGCCTTTGAGGAGGAGTACATCGCCCAGGGCTTTGAAACCAACCGGGATATCGAGACCACCCTGAACATCGGCTGGAAGCTCCTGAGCCTGCTGCCGGAATCGGAGCTCAAGCGCATCAAGCCCGAGCTGATCGAGAAATACCTGCCCCGGGCGGAGCAGTAAGGGGGTGGCCGCATGGCAAGACTTGCTGTCAACCCCACCCGCATGGAGCTGGGCCGGCTGAAGGCGAAGCTGAAAACCGCCCAGCGGGGCCACAAGCTGCTCAAGGATAAGCGGGACGACCTGATGAAAAAATTCCTGGAGATGGTGCGCCAGAACAAGGAATACCGGGAGCAGGTGGAGGAGAAAATGCGCGCCGTCTACGGCGGCTTTGCCGTGGCAGAGGCGATGATGAGCCCCGCCGCCCTGGAGGAGGCGCTGATGCTGCCCAAATACCCGGTGGAATTGAAGGTGGGCAGCGTCAATATGATGAGCGTGACGGTGCCGGTCTTTGACTTTGGCGACAGCGCCCGCACAGCGGCGGATAACTATGCCTACGGGCTGGTTTCCACCTGCGCGGAACTGGATGATTCGGTGGCTGCCTTAAGCGGGGTGCTGCCCATGCTGCTGCGGCTGGCCCAGATGGAAAAGGCCGCCCAGCTGCTGGCCGGCGAGATCGAAAAGACCCGCCGCCGGGTCAATGCGCTGGAATATGTGCAGATCCCCAGCTATGAGGAGACCATCCGTTATATCACCATGAAGCTGGATGAGAACGAACGCAGCAATCTGGCCCGCCTGATGAAGGTCAAGGACATGATGCTGGAAGACGCCCACCACTACAAATCCAGGCGCCAGGCCAACCCCGAATAAGCAAAAAACCGCCCCTTCCGGGCGGTTTTTTCATGGCAGGCTTTTGTTTTTTCGAGGCTTTTTCCCTGCCTTGGTTGACAAAAAGGAAAATTATGATAAAATTTTACTATAATTGGGAATAATGCGGTTGAAAGCTATCCGCCTCGCTGCATTTTTCCTCCATCAAAAGAGTGAGGATTTCCGTTATGAGTAGAAAAGACCGTTTTGCCAAGGCAATGTTCCGGCGC
>CAJFPC010000053.1 GCA_904398325.1 Candidatus Neoruminococcus faecicola
GCGGGCATATTAAAATTTACTTTCGGTAGAATCTCTGATAATTATTACACCCTTCCCCCCGCGGGCAGGGGTGAATAAGCGGCAGCGGCAAGGGGCGGGCTCTGCCAAAAAGCACTCCCCTGCCCCGACGACAAGCGCAGGGCGGAGAAAAGCCGCTGCTGCCGGAATAATAAATACTATTTGTATTTTTCTTTTAGAATATTACAAATATTCCCTGCTCCCCCACCCATTTTAGACTTGCGGCGGCGCAGGATAAAATACAATTTGTAATATCGGCGAAAAATATTTCAAATCCTGCCGGTTGTGTGGCGGCAGAATGGGCGCAGGGCCGGTGCAGCCGGCTGACGCCAAGAGATCCCAACAGGGAAAAGAGGGTGTCTATGAGGGAAGTTTCCATCTCCAGAAAATGGCTGCTGGTCTGGCTGGGCCGGCTGGGCATGATCTGCCTGTTTTTCGCCTGGTTTTTGCCGGTTCTGCTGCGGACCGTGGCCTGGCTGCTGTTGGCGCTGCTTTTTTATCTGTGCCTGCGCTACTCCCGCTACCGGGTGCTGTTTGATGAGGAATGCGCCGTCATCGAGTTCCAGAGCATCTATTCGGTGCGGCGGCGCATCCGCTTTGACAGCCTGCAGCATGTGGCGGTGATCTCCTCCCCCTTTCAGCGGATTCTCGGGCTGCGCACGGTGGTGCTCAGCGGCGTGGGGGCCGTCTCTGCCCTGCCCTGCCTCCGCCTGCTGGATGCGGAGGAAATCGCCGCAACCGCAGCCGCAGCTTTTGAAAGGAGGGCCGGTCAGACGCCATGAAACGCCCTTCGGAACAGGAGCTGCTGCCGGTGCATGCCATCACCATCCTGTATGAGCTGCGCATGACGCTTTATCTGCTGCTGCTGCCCGCCGCCCGGGCGCTGGCAGCCATGCTGCGCGGCACGCTGGAAATCTGGCTGCGCGGCACGGTCTTTGACTTTTTGGTGCTGCTGGCCGCCCTGCTGGTGCCGGTGCTGCGGTGGAAGGCCTGCCGCTATCAATATGCCCCCGAGGGGCTCTATCTCAAGCGGGGGGTGCTCTGGCAGCGGCGGTATTTTTTGCCGGATGACAGCATCGTTTCGGTGGCGATCACCTCGCCCTTTTTCTTCCGTCCCTTCGGGGCGGTGCGGCTGAAATTTTCCACCGCGCAGAACGACGGCAAGCGCTTCAGCCTGGTGGTGCCGGCCCGGCAGCTGATCCATCTGCCCCGCCATGCCCCCGGCGCTGCGGAGCATGTGGCGGCCGCCTATGTGCCCGAAACCAGCGCCATCGCCTGGCTGTCGCTGTTTGCCTCCCGCAGCCTGCCGCAGGTGATTTTGATTATCAGCACCCTTTCCCGCTGGCAGAATATCCTCACCGAACATCTGGATGCCCTGCTGCAGACGGCGGAGATTCAGCCGCTGGGGGACGCCATCATTGCCCAGGTGCGCATCCCGCTGGATTTTCTTTACAGCCAGCTGATCCGTTTTCTGCCGCCGGTGGCCGCGGCCGTCACCCTGGCGCTGCTGGGCGGCTGGGTGCTGTTCTTCCTGTTAAGCTTTCTGCGGTATAAAAACATGCGCATCTACTGCGGCAGCCGCTATCTGGATATCCGCAACGGGGTCTGGCTCAACCGCTGGCGCACCCGCATCCGCCGCAAAAACATCGCCTATGCCGACATCCGCCAAAGCCTGATCTGCCGGCTGATCGGGCATTATTATGTCTATGTCCATGCGGCGGGGCTGCACGGCAGCCGGGACTGTACCGCCGTCGTATTGCCGGCGGTGAGCTCCTACGATCTCAGGGGCAAAATGCGCCTGCTCACGCCGGTGCGCTTTTTTAAGCTGGAGTACCTGCGCCCCAACCGGGGGGCGTTTTTCCGCTATACGGGCTGGTCCATCCTGGCGGCCGCGGCGCTGACGCTGGCCTTGCTGCTCTCGCGGATTTTTCTGCCCATTTCGGGGGCGTTCACCTTCCCGCTGTACCTGTTGCTGATGACGGCCGCAGTCTGGTATATTGTGGTGATGGTGCTGGGGTTCCTTTCCGCCGGGCTGGCCCAGGACCAGGGCCAGCTGGTGATGCGGTATGCCCGGGGCTACCGCTTCCATACGGTGGTGATCCCCAAGGAGCAGCTGGCCCGCGTCACCCTGCGGCAGAGTGTCCTGCAGGCGTTTGACGACAAGGTGGATGTGATCTTCCGCACCCAGGGCCTCGGCAGCTGCCGCCATGTGTGCAAAAACCTGGACCGCAAAGCGGTGGAGGAGCTGCTGCGCCAGGCCCGCGAGGCCAGCCTGGAGGAAGCCTGATGAGCATCATTCCTAAAAGAAAGGCCCGGGGGCGCCCGGGTCTTTCTTCTTTGCCGTTTGATCCGCGGCGGCATCGCAGCCCCTGGGGAGGCGCGCCCGCCGCTTAAAAGCGGCTGCCCATCGCCCCCGCC
>CAJFPC010000054.1 GCA_904398325.1 Candidatus Neoruminococcus faecicola
AACGCTCACGGCACCAGCACCCCTCAAAACGACAAGATCGAAACCCTGGCCATCAAAAAGGCCCTGGGCGACGGCGCATATGACTGCTGCATCAGCTCGATCAAATCCATGACCGGGCACATGCTGGGCGCGGCCGGCGGTGCGGAGGCCATTGCCACCGCCCTGACTCTCAAGACCGGCATTGTTCCGCCCACCATCGGCTATCAGGAGGCCGACCCCGAGTGCGACCTCAACTATGTGCCCAACCAGGCGGTCAAGGCCGACCCGGTGTGCGCCATTTCCAGCTCCTTTGGATTCGGCGGCCACAATGCCTGCATTGCCATGAGAAAGGCGGAGGACTGAGCATATGAATATCCGCAACATTAAAGAGATTGCCGCTGTGATGGAAAAAAGCGGCTTAACCCTGGTGGAAGTGACGGAAGGGGAGACCACCCTGCGCCTGGAGCGCGCCCCGGCGGTGGTGCCGGCAGCAGCGGTGCAGCCCGCTGCATCCGCCGCACCTGCTGCTCCGGCTGCATCTGCCCCGGCGGCGGAAGAGAAGCCGGCGGTGGATTTTAACCATGTCACCGAAGTGACCTCCCCGCTGGTGGGCGTTGTCTATCTGGCTCCTTCGCCGGATTCCCCGCCCTTTGTCACGGTTGGCAGCAAGGTCAAAAAGGGCGATGTGCTCTGCATTGTGGAGGCTATGAAGGTCATGAATGAGATCACCTCCGATGTGGACGGCGAGGTCGTGGATATCTGCGCCGAAAATGGCCAGCTGGTGGAGTTTTCCCAGGTGCTGTTCAAGATTTATTGAGATCAAGTAGGAGAAGAAGGGAGGCTGTTTCTGATGAATCGGGAAGAAATTAAAAAGCTGCTGCCCCACCGGGAGCCGATGCTGCTGGTGGATGAGGCCGAGGCGGTGGATGAAAAGACCGCCCGGGGCAGCTATACCATTAAAGGGGATGAATTCTTTTTGCAGGGGCATTTTCCGGGCCAGCCGGTGACGCCGGGCGTCATGCTCTGTGAGATGATGGCCCAGACCTGCTGCGTGCTGCTCAGCGGCCAATCCGGCGGCAAGACGCCTTATTTCACCAGCCTGGATAAGGTGAAATTCAAAAAGACGGTCCTGCCCGGGGATAAGCTGGAAATCGAATGCGTCATCACCAACCAGAAGGGCCCCTTTTATTTTGCCCAGGGCAAGGGCAGGGTCGGCGGCAAGCTGGCCGTCAGCGCGGATTTCTCCTTTGCGCTGATCGACAATAGCGAAAGGAAGTAATCTGGTGTTTTCTAAGATTCTGATTGCCAACCGCGGCGAGATCGCGGTGCGCATTATCCGCGCCTGCAAAGAGATGGGCATCCTGACCGTGGCGGTTTTTTCCGAAGCGGACCGGGATGCGCTGCATGTCAGCCTGGCGGATGAGAGCGTGTGTATCGGGCCCGCCCCGGTCAAGGACAGCTACCTGAATATGACGGAGATCCTCTCTGCGGCGGTGGTCACCGGCGCGCAGGCGATCCATCCCGGTTATGGGCTTCTGTCGGAAAACGCCCTCTTTGCCGAGCGCTGCCGCCAGTGCGGCATTGTGTTCATCGGCCCCTCGCCGGAGGTCATCAGCCAGATGGGCGACAAGGATATGGCCCGCAAGACCATGAAGGCTGCCGGGGTGCCGGTGGTGCCCGGCTGCGATGTCCTCTCCAGCGTGGAGGAGGGCCGCGCCGAGGCGGAAAAAATCGGTTTCCCGCTGCTGATTAAGGCCCGCGCAGGCGGCGGCGGCAAGGGGATCCGCCGGGTAGACAGCCTGGAAGAATTCGACGCCGCTTATCTCGCCGCTTATGCCGAGGCGGAAAGCAGCTTCGGCGATGGCGCCTGCTACCTGGAAAAATACCTGTTTCCCGTCAAGCATATCGAGATGCAGCTGCTCTGCGACCGGTTCGGCGGCATCGTCTGCCTGGGGGAACGGGAGTGTTCCATCCAGCGCAAAAACCAGAAAATGATTGAGGAAAGCCCCTCGGTGGCCGTCACCCCCCAGATCCGGGAGAAGATGATGGAGGCCTCGGTCAAGGTGGCCAAGGCAGTGGGCTATGAGGGCCTTGGCACGGTGGAATTCCTCATGGACCAGGGCGGCAATTTTTATTTTATGGAGATGAACACCCGCCTGCAGGTGGAGCATCCGGTCACCGAAATGGTCACCGGCATCGACCTGGTCAAGTGGCAGATCCGCGTAGCGGCCGGCCTTCCTCTCGGCTTTGAGCAGAAGGACGTGGAGCTGCGGGGCTGTGCCATCGAATGCCGCATCAACGCGGAAAACCCCATGGAAAACTTCCGCCCCTCCTGCGGCAAGATCACCCTGCTGCATATCCCGGGCGGGCCGTGGGTGCGCTTTGATACGGCGGTGTATCAGGATTATTTCGTGCCGCCTTTTTATGATTCCATGATCGGCAAGCTGATCGTTCATGCTCAGACCAGGGAAGAAGCCCTGCGCAAAATGCAGGCGGCCCTGTGCGAGCTGGTGCTGGAGGGCATCGACAACAACAGCGAGCTGCAGATGGATATCCTCAGCGATAAAGACTTTATCTCGGGGGATTATTACACCGATTTTATGGCGAAAAGGGGATAACTCATGCTGAATAAATCCTTATTTAAACGCCCGAAGAACACGCTGGAGGGGTATGAACGCCCCTCCAAAAGCGTATCTCCCCATGTCCCGGATGAGATGTACCTCAGCTGCCCCGGCTGCAAGGCCATGCTGCCCAGCGACGAGCTGGCCGAAAAGCTCTATGTCTGCCCCCGCTGCGGCAGGCATCTGCGCATCGGCGCCCGGCAGCGCATTGCCCTTTTGGTGGATCGGGACAGCTTTCGTGAGATGGATGCGGAGATGGCCTCCCGCAACATCATCGATTTTCCCGGTTACACCAAAAAGCTGGCCAACACGGTCCTGGATTCCCAGGAGAAAGAGGCCGTCATCACCGGGGAGGCTATGCTGGGCGGCCGCCCGGTCGCTTTGTTTGTCATGGAGCCCAATTTCATGATCGGCTCCATGGGCACTGTGGTGGGGGAGAAGATCACCCGCCTGTTCGAATACGCCACCCAAAAGAGCCTGCCGGTCATCGGGTTCACCGTCTCCGGCGGGGCCCGCATGCAGGAGGGAATCCTCTCGCTGATGCAGATGGCCAAGACCAGCGGCGCTGTCAAGCGCCACAGCGATGCGGGCAATTTATATATCGTGGTATTGACCGACCCCACCACCGGCGGCGTCACGGCCAGCTTCGGCATGGAGGGGGATATCCAGATCGCGGAGCCCGGCGCCCTCATCGGGTTTGCCGGCCCCCGCGTCATTGAGCAGACCATCCGGCAGAAGCTGCCGGCGGGCTTCCAGCGGGCAGAATTCCTGTTGGAAAAGGGCTTTTTGGATGCGGTAGTGCCCCGGCGCTATCACCGCAAGTATCTTTCCCGCCTGTTGGCGCTGCATGAAAGGGGGGACGCCTGATGGAAGCAATCGAGCGTGTGCGGGCGGCCCGTGCCAAGGGCAGGCCCACAGCGGTGGATTTCATCCGCAATGTGACGGAGGAATTTATGGAGATGCACGGCGACCGCCGTTTCGGGGATGACCGTGCGGTGGTGGCGGGCATTTCCCGCCTTGCCGGCCGGCCGGTGACGGTGATCGGCCTGGAGCGCGGCAGCGACACCAAGGAACGGGTGATGCGCAACTTTGGCTGCGCCCATCCGGAGGGCTACCGCAAAGCCCTGCGCCTGATGAAGCAGGCGGAAAAATTCCACCGGCCGGTGCTTTGTTTTGTGGATACTTCCGGAGCCTACTGCGGCCTGGAGGCGGAGGAGCGCGGCGAGGCCCAGGCCATTGCCGAGAACCTGATGGAAATGATGACCCTGAAAACCCCCATCATCTCGGTGTTTATCGGGGAGGGGGGCAGCGGCGGCGCTTTGGGTCTCGCTGTGGCCGATCAGGTCTGGATGCTGGAAAACGCGGTTTATTCCGTCGTTTCCCCGGAGGGGTGCGCCAGCATTTTGTGGAAGGATTCCTCCCGCACCAAGGAGGCCGCTCAATTCCTCAAAATGACAGCGGAGGATCTCTTGGAGCTGGGCGTGGTAGAGCGTGTTTTCCCCGAGACGGAGGAAACCTACCAGCAGCTCAAGGAGGAGCTTGCCGCCGCCTTTGAGCAGTCGATGCAGCTGCCGGTGGAGGTTTTGCTGGAAAACCGCTATCAGAGATTCCGCCGGATGGGGGTGCCGGAGTGATCACCATCGTGACCGACAGCTCCTCCGGCTTTACCCGCGCCGCAGCCCGGCGGCTGGGCGCCCGGGTGGTGCCCATGTATTATCAGGTGGGCGGCAGAACCTACCGGGACGGTTATGCGGATGAAAACGGGGATTATTTCCCGGTTATTTTTCAGAACCGCTATCTTCCCCGCACGGTGCAGACGCCGGTGGAGGATTTTAAGGCGATGTTTTCCATGCTTTGCCAGGAGGAGGATAACCAGGTGCTCTGCCTGACCATTTCCTCCCGGCTCAGCGGCACTTATCAGAATGCCCTGCAGGCCGCCGCGGATTTTGGCGGCCGGGTGAAGGTGGTGGATTCCCTGACCGTGGCCGGTGCGCTGGCCCTGCTGGTAGAGCAGGCCCGCCATGCAATCCGCCAGGGGGCCGGCCTGGAAGAAGCCGCGCGCCTGGTGGAAGAGGCCCGTCTGCGCACGCGCCTTTATTTCACCGTGGGCAGCATGGCCAACCTGCGCCGCAGCCGCCGGCTGGGGACTGTGCGGCAGGGGATGGGGAATATCCTCAATGTCCAGCCGGTTTTGACCTGCCGCCAGGGCTTGGTGCATTCCTGCAAAATGGTGCGGGGCCAGCGCCTGCTGCTGGCGGAGCTGGCTGCGTTGGTGCCGGAAAATGCCCGGCAGGTGGTGCTGCATTTTCAGCGCAACAAAAAGGCGGCGCAGCAGCTGCTTTCGGCGCTGAAGCTGCGCTGCCGGCAGGCGCAGTTTTCCATGGATGTGCTGGGCCCTGTGCTCAGCATCCATCTGGGGGAAGGCGTCCTGGCCGTCGCCTGGCTGGAAAGTGCCGAATGATGTGAACAAGAAACAGCCGGAGGCTCCTGCCTCCGGCTGTTATTTTTTTGATTGGCGGCTGCCTGAAGATTCGGCTTTCCTCTGCGGCAACGGCAAAAAAATCGATCAGGGCGGTCAGTTCCCGGGTTACTTGCTGCGGCAGCCTTTTATGGGAACCATATTCTCCCCATAAAATGGAAGCTGAAGGAACCGGCTTTTGGACAGCTTTAGAGATAATCTGCACAAACAAGGCGCTTAAAAATACCCATGATATTGTACCAAGGGGATATGGGCCGTTTTTTGGATTGAGCGAGCCTTGCCTCAAAAACGGGCGAAAATAAAAGAGCCAGGGGTCTAAATTGTCAGCCTCTACTAAAACTTGCTTCATCAACCTCTAGGGGTCTAAAATGCAATTTGAATAAAAAACTTTGATTTTGTATAATCTAACCATAGGCGCTGAACAGAAGATGCCACAGAAAAAATATGATAAACAAGTGGTTTTTCTGGATGCCTCTATGATAAAAAGAGACTTTTGACGAATATTTTCCTAAAAATTTGAATATATTTTCGTTTTCAATAAACGGGCTCCGAAGGAAGTAAGTTTGACCACGATTCTGGTTGGATTGTACCGATATTGGGGTACCGTTTATTTTTGTATCCATTTTTAAATTCAGAAAGGGTTGGTAGATGTAAATGGAGAATCACAAACGCAAGCCTTGGCATTCCATGCCCATTGCAGAGGTTTTCAGCGAGCTGGGCACTTCTGAGGAGGGCTTAAGCGATGCCGAGGCGGCCGACAGACTAAAACGTTACGGCAGCAATGAATTGAGAAAGAAACCCCCGAAGACACTCTTTCAGCTGATCTGGGCACAGATTGCTGATGCGATGGTCATCATCCTGCTGATCGCTGCGGCGCTCTCCTTTATTCTGGGTGAGATCACCGAAGGCGTTGTCCTGCTGATCATCGTCGTGGTCAACGCGATTGTCGGTGTCGTGCAGGAGGGCAAAGCGGAAGCCGCGCTGGAATCTCTTAAGCAGATGAGCGCCCCCACCGCCCGCGTCCTGCGTCAGAACGGCGAGGAGGATGTTATTCCCGCCAGCGAGCTGGTTGTGGGTGATATTGTCATTCTGGAAGACGGCGCCAAGGTCCCGGCGGACTTGAGACTGTTCGATTCTTCCAGCCTGAAGATTCAGGAAGCGTCCCTGACCGGTGAATCTGTCCCCGCTGAAAAAGATGCGGAAGAGATTCTGCCGGCAGACTGTGCCTTGGGTGACCGTGTCAATATGGCCTATTCTTCCTCGATGGTTGCTTATGGCCGCGCGACTGGCGTCGTGGTTGCCACCGGTATGGATACCGAGGTCGGTAACATTGCCAACCTGCTGGATGAGCAGGATGATACGGATACCCCGCTGAAGAGAAAGCTGGGCGCCGTGGGCAAGACCCTGGCGGTGGTTGGCCTGATCATCTGCGTACTGATCTTCATCATCGGCCTGCTGCACGGCAATGAGCTGCTGCCGCTGTTTATGATGGCGATTTCTCTGGCGGTTTCCGTGATTCCGGAAGGCCTGCCTGCTACTGCTACCATCGTGCTCGCCTTGGGCGTGCAGCGTATGGCGAAGCGCAATGCCCTGGTCAGAAAGCTGCCGGCTGTGGAAACCCTGGGTTCTACCACGGTGATCTGCTCGGATAAAACCGGTACCCTGACCATGAACAAAATGACTGTCACCCATATGGCCAAGGTGGAGGATATCCAGGCTCAGAAGGCTGCTCCAGTCTCTGAAATCAACATCATGGGCGACGACGCTTACCGTGAGATTCTCCGTGCCGGCGTGCTGTGTAATAACGCCGCCTTTGACCCGGATGAACCCGATGTGATCCTGGGCGACCCCACCGAGGGTGCGTTCCTGCTCCTGACCCGTGACAATGGCAAGGACCCCGAAGTTGTCGAGGATGAAAACCCCCGTGAATTCGAGCAGCCCTTTGACTCGGTCAGAAAGAGAATGACCACCGCCAACCGGACCCCTGAGGGCCTGATGGCTTATTGTAAGGGCGCTGTGGAGTCTGTGGTTCCCCAGTGTACCCACATTCAGGTGGGCGGTGAAATCCGTCCCATCACTGCCGAGGACGTCGAGCTGATCAACAAGATGAACGCCCAGATGGCTGCAAACGCGCTGCGTCTGCTGGCTATCGCCAAGAAAACCCTGGATCATGTCCCCGAGGAAGAAGAGGATGTGGAGCATGACCTGGTGTTCATGGGCCTGGTTGGTATGATCGACCCGCCTCGTGTCGAGGTCAAGGATGCGATTCAGACCTGCCACGGCGCTGGTATCCGCACGGTTATGATCACCGGCGACCACAAGATCACCGCTGTTGCCATTGCTAAGGAGCTTTCCATCTGGCGGGATGGCGATATGGCCATCACCGGCGAAGAGCTTGACCGCATGAGCGACGAGCAGCTGGATCAGGTTGTGGGTAAAACCTCTGTCTTTGCCCGTGTTTCCCCGAAGGATAAACTGAGAATCATCCAGTCCCTGAAGCGTAAAGGCGAAATCGCTGCCATGACCGGTGACGGCGTCAACGACGCCCCCGCCCTGAAGGCTGCCGATATCGGTGTCGCCATGGGTATCACCGGTACTGACGTTGCCAAGGAAGCGGCCGATATGGTCCTGCTGGATGATAACTTTACCACCATTGTGGCTGCCGCGGCGGAAGGCCGTCGTGTCTACCGCAATATCCAGAAGGTGATCCAGTTCCTGCTGGCCGGTAACGTGGGTGAGATTATCACCGTCTTTATCGCGACCCTGCTCAACTGGCAGGCCCCTGTTCTGGCAATCCACATTTTGTGGGTCAACCTGGCGACCGACTCTCTGCCGGCCCTGGCTCTGGGCGTTGATCCGCCGGAAAAAGACCTGATGAAGCAGCAGCCCATCCGTTCCGGCAGCCTGTTTGACCGCGGTCTGGTGAGCCGTGTGATTATCCACGGTATCTTCATCTCCGCCGCCACGCTGATTGCTTACGGTTACGGCAACCTGGGCGACAGCCACATCGTTGGTCAGACCATGGCCTTCTGCGTGCTGGCTTTCTCCCAGCTGGTGCATGCGCTCAACCAGCGCAGCAATATCCATTCGGCGTTTACCGCTCACAACGGTCACAACAAGGCCTTGTTCGGTGCTATGATCTTCTCGCTGGTCCTGATGGCGATTCTGCTGTTCATCCCGGCCCTGAGAAGCGTCTTCAGCCTGACCACCCTGAATCTGACCGAGTGGATTATCGTGGGCGTCTGCTCCTTCCTGCCGCTGATTGGCGTTGAGATCATGAAGGCGATTCAGCGCTCCATGCTCAAATCCAAAGCTGCGAAATAACTTTTAACAACTCCTGTCCCTATTGGGATATCAACTCCACACAATGGGAAAAGCCGGCTTTGCCCGGCTTTTTCCATTTTATGCGGTCCAGATAATCCCCGCCAGATAGGCGCTGATTGCCGCCTTGAAAAATCAATCGCGCTTGCGGCAGCGAAGACCTCCTATCAGCAGTCCGCAAAAGGGGAAAAACAGCAAAACAAAAAGCCTCCGGCCATCACCGGAGGCTTTTTTGATTTTACAGAAGAGGGAAGACTACCCCTGGCTGTCAAACACAACAACAGCATCGGCAAGCAGTTTTTTTGTTATCGCCAAATGCCATGCCGCCATTCTGCTGTGCCATTTTTTGTGTTTTAAGAAGGTATTCCAATCCAGCTCCAATATTTTTATCAGCTGATAATTATCATTGAGTAAGACGATTACAGCATATTCAAACAACTGCGGCTGCGGTTGATCATCCCCTGGTGGATTTAAGCCATAAAAAACGCCTGTGACATTGCTTGTCGTGGATTTTATGGAATAACGGTCGCCTTTGACGCTGATAGCATCGATATTTTTTGTGGAGGTTGGGGCAAATTGCAGCTTCGGCAGGCCGGGTGTTTTGGTGTAGTAGTCGATGGCTAGGTATTCGCCAATATCTCCGACAACATTTTTTGTGCGGATAATATGCCGCGCTTTCAGCTCCTCAATTATCTGGCCATAGAGCAAGAGTAAATCGCTGCTTTTGAATTATGCAGAAATCCATACGTCCGCTCACTCCCATCAATCTCTTTGGGCTATCATAGCACAGCATACAGCTGCTGACAATCCTTAAAATTATTGGATGGGGCTTTGTTTTATTCCGACCCAGGGAATGACTGGATATCATTTTGCAGTCAATAAAAAATCCGAGTGCCAAAAACGGACACTCGGACTTGGTCTGAGTAGCGGGACTTGAACCCACGGCCTCTACCACCCCAAGGTAGCGCGCTACCAAACTGCGCCATACCCAGATACCACGCGTTATATTCTACCATAGGTTATAGAAAAATGCAAGGGGTTTCACAAAAAACTTTTAAAAAATTTTGCAGGGAATACTCTTGTAATTAACTTCATTATAGAGTATAATAGTTTCCAGTATGCGGATGTAGTTTAGTGGTAAAATATTAGCTTCCCAAGCTGAGGTTGCGGGTTCGATTCCCGTCATCCGCTCCACCAAGGCTGGGCCTGGAGCATCTGCGCTCCAGGCCTTTTATCTTTTTTACTGTGTGGGCAAAGACTGCGGCCCTGGGTGTTTTGTTGTTCGGAGGGGTTTGAGATGAAAAAGCATTTTCTGCTTTTTTTGCTGCTGGCTGCACTGCTGGCGGGCTGTACAGGGCAGGGCGAAGCGTCTCCGATGCAGGAGGATGAGTCCTCTGTGATGGCTTTAGCTTCCTCCAGCGCTGCTGAGGCGTTCCCTTGGGGGGAAGAGGCCCGGCAGTTGTTGGAGGAATATATCATCCCCTACGAAGCCATTGCCGGCGGCGGTGAAGCTATTACCACCCCGGCGGCGATGGAAGCTTTCAGCTATTACCGGGCTTTGCAGGAACCCGGGGCGGACGCAGAAGCAGGTATCCCGCGCCAGACGCTGGAGGAGTATTGCTTCGCCCTGTTTGGGGAGCCGCTGCCTGCGGAGCCTTCCGATCCGGGTCAAAAGACTGCGCAGGCGCTGTCTATGGTTTATCGCCTGACCGGCGGCTACGATGACAGCCTATTGTGGTATCAGGAGGAGAGCGGCACTTACACCTCCGAATGGATCAAGGCGGATCTTGAGCCGGCCTATACCGTCACACTCAAGGATGTGCAGGCTGCCGAAGACCGTATGAGCCTTTTGGCAGGCCGCTCGCTGGAGGATTGCGCCTTTCCGGATGTCCGGTATGATTTTATCCGCTTATCCGGCGGCGGGTGGCGTCTGGAGGCGGTTCAGCCGCAGCTGACGGAAGAGTTTACGCATATTTCCACGGCAGAGCAGCTGATCCGGCTGGGCCAAATGGTCAACAGCGGGGATTGCACCTATCTGTCCGCGCCGATTCTGCTGGAGGCAGACCTGGATCTGTCCGGTGTGGAGCTGGAGCCCATTGGCGTCCAGGGCAAGGGAATTTTTGCTGGCAGCTTTGACGGACAGGGACACACCATTTCCCACCTGTCCATGGATCGGGTAACCTACGGCATTTCGGATCTCGATCCGACCGGGCTGTTCGGCGTGACAGCCTCTTCCGCACGGCTCCAGAACCTGCATCTTTCTCAGGTGGATATCCGCGGCGGCAGCTATACCGGAGGCCTGGCGGGCAGCTTTTCCGGCGGGATGTATCATTGCTCCGTCACCGGCAGGGTGGAGGGCTTTGGCAATGCAGGCGGCCTGGCCGGCTATGCCGGCACCGCGGAGCTGGTGGATTGCCATGCGGATACCGATGTCACCGGGGCCAGCTATGTCGGCGGTCTCTGCGGCAGCGCCGCCGACGGCTGGTATGAGGCCTGTACAGCCAGCGGCACTGTGACTGCAGTAACGGATCCCCGGGACCCTGACGTGCCGCCCCATGTGATCGGCGGCTTAGCCGGTCACCAGCAGGGCAGCGTGATCCGCTGCTGCTTTGCCGACACGACAGTGCGCACCCAGGCCGCTTCCGACCTGGTGGGCAATCTGGTAGGACTCAGCGAGTACGCCTCGATTGCCCGCTGCTATGTCAGCGAGGATGCCGGCGGCGCCTGGGATGCGGTAGACGATGATTACGGCGGCGTGACCGATGTGCAGGCCCTGCCTTGGGCGGAATATGACCGCCTGCTGGCGCAGACCATCCCGGCCGACGGCAGCTATGAGAAGCAGAACGGCGTCTTTGCCGATCAATATAATTCCAAATTGCCTCTGACCGGTGCGGTGGATTTTGACGAGGATACCCTGGCGGTGCTGATTTCTCATCCGACCGAGGAAATGGTGCAGCATTGCCAAGGCCGCGGATTTGAAGCCTACGGCGGCGGAAAGGGCGCTTATCTTTTGCTGCCGGTTCAGGAGGGGACGGAAGTGTCCCTGATGTGGACCCGTGCCGGCACAGAATCGGAGTATGCGGAGATGGGCGGCTGGCATGTCTGGACGCCTGCCGCTGACGAATCTTCCAGCGGATGGGCTTATCTGCTGGATCTCTCGGGAGATCCCTTTGATACCGGGGACGGCTGTGCAGCGCTGGAAATCCAACGGGGCGGCCGAAGGGCGGTTGCGATCTTAGACTCCAGTCAAACGGAAGAAAAGATGACATATTTTTATCTCAAATCGCCTGTTTCCGACTGATTTTTCAAAAAATAATTCAAAAAACTGACTCAAATGACATAGACATTCCAAATCGAATTGGATACAATGAATCTATCTTATCGAGATAGAAAGAAATGATATGTCATGAAAGACGGACTGCGGATTGACGGTCAAAAAATCGAAAGGCTGCGCTGCGCCAACCATTGGACCCAGCTGCAGATGGCCGAACGGTCAAAGATGGGGCTCAGGCAATACTGCCGCTATGAGCAGAATCAGGTGTTGCGCCCTTCTTATCGTGCGGTGAATCGCATTGCGGCGGCTCTGCAGGTTTCCGTCGAGGCGCTGGTAGAAGAAGAGGAGGAATAAATGATGTCTCTTCGTTCACAAATTATAGAGGTGGCAGAGGAACTGCTTCGGTCGCAGGGGCAGTTCACCCTGGCTCAGGCAAAAGAGATCCTGAGGCTCCGCGGCGTGGTATTGCCCCCCAAAAGCACCCTGGTGCGTTCTACGATTTATGAGATGATGAAAAAGGATCCGCGTATCCGGTTTTTCGACCGGGGCGTCTACGGCCTGGAGGGCTGGGAACTGGCGGAGGAGCTGCCGGCTGCTGCGGAGCAGCAAGAGCTGCAGAGCCAGGAGGAGACACAGGCGGACAGCTTTGCCGTTCAGCTGGAAGAGACGCAGGCTGCTATTTTAGCGGTGCTTGCCCGGCTGGAAAGCGACTACTGGCTGGAATGCTCCGATAAAGAGACGCTGGAACTGAAAAGAAAATGGGCTCTGATCCGCTCGTTCTGCGATAGTGTGGAGTGCAGAATGAGCCGGTTGACACAACATATTGGGGCAGGAAGGTGAAATCATCATGAAAAAAGGGCTTTATTTTTTGATGGCGGCTATGTTAGCGGCCACGGTGTGCGGCTGTGACGATCAGCCGGCTCCCGCGATGGATTCGTATCTTGCGGCTGTTTCTGCGGCGGAGGATGACGATGAGGGGGATGACGAGGAAGAATCCAAGCTGAAAAAAAGCGATCCCTCGGAGCTGCGTTTTCCGGCCTACACGGACGGAAAAAATGAATTTAATCACACATTATATGAGATAGAGCCCTTTTCCGTGTCTCTTGCTTTGCCTCAGGGCTGGGAGATCCGCCCGCTGGATGCAGCCGATGAGGCCGCCAGCCTGTTGATGACGCCGGTAGGCTTTTACAGAGGGGAAGAGCAGGTGGGTACCATCGGCTATTTTACCTACGAGCCGGTGGAAGAAGAGGTCCCGGCGGATGAATATTATAAAGTGGTTTATCCCAATCTGCGGCTGGGCAGCATGACCAACTGGGGCGATTATGAGCCGGTCTGCGGCACCAGCACGGGCGAAACCGGCCTGATGACGGTTTCTTACCACACAGCGGAGGATCTGGCAGCCAATCCCGGTGCGCTGGCAGCAGTGCCGGTGACCGAATCGCCCGGCATTGTCTCTTATGATGACAGCAGGCATGTTTATGTGGCGCTGCATTTGCTGCCCGGCCACGGCCTGACGCAGGAAGAGATCCTTCAGCTGGCGCAGAGCATCGAGTTTTGCGATTCTTCGCAGTGACCGTTTTACAGAAAAATTTTCCGAAAAAAAGCCCTCCTGCATGGAGGGCTTTTTGCGTGCCGACAGGACTGGCCGGTCAGTCCGTCGGGGAGATCTGGTAGGACTGCATGCTTTTTTGGCAGCCATTTTTTTCATAAAATCCTTCCCGGCCTGGCTGCGCGCCAAAATACAGCAGGGTGGGGGTATGTGCTTTTGCCAGCTGCAACAGCTGGCTGCCGATGCCCCGGCGCTGATATTCCGGCAGTACCAGCAGTTCTGTGATGGTGCCGAAAAAATATCCATCTGTCAAAATCCGCAGGCAGCCGGCCAGCCGGCCCCGGTCATAGGCGGTGAAATTTACCGTTCTTTTTAAAGCGGACTGTGTCTTGAGAGGATCATAGTCCCCCGGCCAGACGCGGCAGGCCAGGGCAAGGAATTCCTCTGCGCTCAGGCTTTGGTCGCCGGCGCGGTATTCGATTTTCCCGCCGGTTTCGCCCCTTTTGGGCGCCGCGGGCTGCTTCAGGGCCTGCAGCAGCGGTTCCGGGTTTAACAGCGGGTGCAGCTTGCCCTTCCGGGCGCAGCTTAGCAGCGCCGGCAGAGTGACCCATTTCGCGTCCACCACCTCGGAGGACTGCAGGGGTCCTGGCTGCCCATCCCAGCGAAAGAGCCATACGTCATACAGATCCTGCGTCTCTTCCCGGCGCAGGCTGGCGATCCGCTGCCCCTCTTGGGGCTCCAGGCAGATTCCCAGCTCTTCCCGCACCTCCCGCACGGCGCCCTCCAGGCTGGTTTCACCGGCGATGACACAGCCGCCGGTGCATTCCCAGAGAAGGGGATAGCTTTTCTCCGGGTGCCGCTGAGAGAGCAGCACTTCCGTTTTCCCGTTGACCAGCCACACGCTGACCACCCGATGATAGCTGCCCGGCGGGATCGGCTCTCCCCGTTTTATTTTCTGCCCGGTGCGGCTGCCCTGTGCGTCGTACAGCTCCCATTCTTCCCGATGTCCCATGCTGCCGCCTCCTTTATTGGGCGGACGGCTGGCCGTAGAATTTGGAGCGCAGCCGCAGCTGTTCCAGGTTTTCCGGCGTGATTTCCGCCGGCACCTTGCCGATGGCCAGAATGCGGAAGTAGATTTCCGCCGCCGTTTCCAGCACCTTGGCCACCTTGAAGGCTTTTTTCATATCCGCGCCTACGCATACCGCGCCGTGGCTGGCCAAAAGGCAGGCATTCCCATCGCCCAGGGCCAGCACGCAGTTGGTGGCCAGCTCGCTGGAGCCGGGCAGCGCATAGTCGGCGGTCTTGACAGGGCGGATCAGCGTCTGGGCCGCCTCGTCCAGCAGCAGGGGGATTTCCATCCTGGTGCAGGCGAACACTGCCGACGCCACCGGATGGGTGTGCACCACAGCGCCTACATCAGGCCGGGCCAGATAGATGTTGCGGTGCATCTCCCACTCGATGGAGGGCTTGCGGTGCCCCTCCAGAATGCGGCCGTCCAGCCCCATGACCACCACATCGTCGGTGCTGCAGCTGTGATAGTCCATCCCGCTGGGGGAGATATAAAACCGCCCCTGCGACCGGTCAAACGCGCTTATATTCCCCCAGGTATCCACCGTGAAGCCTTCGGTGAGCAGCTGCTTGCCGGAGGCGATAATCAGTTCCTTGTAATCCATAATCAATTTCCACCGCCTTTCTGAAAAACAGTATAGCGGCATCGTTTTTTGCTGTCAACTCTGGCAATTCCCCCCGCGTTATGGTAGGATAAAAGAGACGATTGGCCTTCGCAGCCAGAGAGGATGTGCAGCATGATTCGCTTTTATAACGGAAAAATTCTCACCATGCGGGATGATTTCGCCATAGAGGAGGGAGAGGTCTGGGTCGAGGGGGATCATATCGCCTACGCAGGCCCTGCCAGAGAGACGGATAGCCAGCGGTTTGACCGGCAGATCGATCTAAAGGGCAATCTGTTGATGCCCGGCTTCAAAAACGCCCATACCCATTCGGCCATGACCTTCCTGCGGTCCTTTGCCGACGATCTGCCGCTGCAGCAGTGGCTCCAGCAGCAGGTGTTCCCCATGGAGGCCAAGCTGGACGGGGAGGCGATTTACTGGTTTTCCCGCCTGGCGATTCTGGAGTATCTCACCAGCGGCATCACCGCCAATTTTGATATGTATTTCTTCCCGCCGGATCTGACCCAGGCCTCTATCGACAGCGGCTTCCGCACGGTGATGTGCGGGGGAATCAACGATTACGGCGGCACTCCGGAGACGCTGGAGCGGGATTATCTGGCGCAGAACGGGCGCCACCCGCTGATCAGCTATCAGCTGGGCTTCCACGGGGAATATACCACCAGCAAGGAGAAGCTGCTGGGGGTGGCTGAGCTGGCGCAGAAATATCATGCGCCGGTCTACTGCCACAATTCCGAGACGAAGGCCGAGGTGGAGGGCTGCATCGAGCGGTACGGCACTACCCCCACGGTGTTTTTGGAGAGCATCGGCATGTTCGAATACGGCGGCGGGGGCTTCCACTGCGTCCATTACAGCGAAGAGGATCTCCAGGTGGCGCTGCGCCGGGGGCTGTGGGTAGTCTCCAACCCCGGCTCCAACAGCAAGCTGGCCAGCGGCATCGCCCCGCTGGCCCGGATGGACGCGATGGGTATCCGCCTGGCGCTGGGCACCGACGGGCCTGCCAGCAACAACGCGCTGGATATGTTCCGGGAGATGTACCTGGCGACGGTGCTGCAAAAGCTGCAGCAGGAGGATGCCGCAGCCATGCCGGCGGAGCGGGTTCTGTGGATGGCTGCGGTGGGCGGGGCCCGCGCCATGTGCCTGCCGGAATGTGACTGTATTGCAGAGGGCAAGCAGGCGGACCTGATCGTCATCGATCTGGCACAGCCCAACATGCAGCCGGAGCATCATCTGGTCAAAAACCTGGTGTACAGCGGTTCCAAGCAGAACGTGCTGCTCACCATGGTGGCCGGCCGGGTGCTGTATGAGAAAGGGGAGTTTTTTGTCGGGGAGCCGGCGCAGAGAATCTATGAAGAATGCCGCCGGATCTTTCGGGAAAAACTGGCGCCGTAACAAAGCAAAATCTGCTTGTCCGCATTGACAGAAGTCGTTTATTATGATAATATAGTAGCGAACTAAAGTGAAAGTGAGATTCGCCATGAAACGGTATGACAAAATCACGCCCGAGGGCACCCGGGACCTGCTGTTTGAGGAGTGTGCCGCCCAGGACCAGGTGGTGGCGGCCTTGAGCGGCCTGTTTTCCCGCCGGGGATACCGCAAGGTGGTTACCCCGACGCTGGAATTTTACGACGTATTTGCGGAATCCTCCGCCCATTTCCCCCAGGAAAATATGTATAAGCTCTGCGACCACGCCGGCCGCCTCATGGTTCTCAGGCCGGACTGCACCATCCCCATTGCGCGGCTGGCTGCTACCCGCCTGAAGGACAGCCCGCTGCCCATCCGCCTGTATTATGCAGAGAATGTCTACCGGGTGGAGCACCACCTGCGGGGACGGGCCAGCGAGATCTTCCAGTGCGGGGTGGAGCTGATCGGCGCCAGCGGCATCCTCAGCGATCTGGAGATCACCCAGCTGGCGGCCGAGAGTCTGGAGCAGATCGGCGGATACCGCATGGAGCTGTGTCATATCGGCTATTTTAAGGCGCTGATTGACAGCCTGGAGGCGGATGACGGACTCAAGGAGACGATCCGCCAGGAGATCGAGGAAAAGAACTATGCCGCCCTGCGGGATGTGCTGGAGCCCTTTGGCGATGCTCCGGCGGCCAAGGCCCTGCTGTACCTGCCACGGCTGTTCGGTGGGGAAGAGGTGTTCGACGAGGCCTACGCGCTCTTCGATCATCCGGCGGCCCGCCAGTCGCTGGATTATCTGCGGGAAATCTACCAGGAGCTTCGCACCCTGGGGCTGGAGCGCCAGGTGTTGATTGACTTAAGCCTGGTCAACGAGGCGGATTATTACACGGGTATCATCTTCCGCGGATATTTTGACGGTGTGGGCGAGCCGGTGCTTTCCGGCGGGCGTTATGACAACCTGATCGCGGAATTCGGCGAGGCAAGGCCCGCCACCGGCTTTGGCATCAATGTGGAGCCGCTGGCCCGCCGCATGGAGCATATCCGCCATACGCAGCCGCCGATTCTGGTGTTTTGCCCCAGGGAGCAGTTTGCCCAGGCGGTGCGGCATATCCGCCGGCTGGGGCAGCAGGGCGCGGCGGCGGAGCTTTCTACCGCAGACACCCAGCAGGAGGCGCTCTGCCAGGCGAAGGAGCAGGGCATCCAGCGGGTGCACGTCATCACCCCCGAAGGGGAAATCAAGGAGGTGGAGCTGCCATGAAGCCCATACGGATCGCCCTGACCAAGGGCCGGCTGGAAGAACACAGCATCGAGCTGTTTGAGCGGCTGGGCTATGACTGCCGGGCCGTGCGGGAAAAAGGCCGCCGGCTGATACTGCCTATTGCGGGCACCAACCTGGAGGTGGTGCTGGCCAAAGCCGCGGATGTGGTCACTTATGTGGAAAACGGTGTCTGCGATCTGGGCGTGGTGGGCAAAGACACCATTATGGAGCACGGCGGCACCTTTTACGAGGTGGCGGACCTGGGCTTCGGCAAATGCCGGTTTGCCCTGGCGGCTCCCAAGGGGAAGGATTTTTACGCCGGGTATCAGACCAAGCGCATTGCTTCCAAATATGTCCGGGTGGCCCACAGCTTTTTTGAAAAAAAGAACATGGATGTGGACATCGTCAAAATCGAGGGTTCGGTGGAGCTGGCGCCCATCCTGGGGCTCAGCGACGGCATCGTGGATATTGTGGAGACCGGCACCACCCTGCGGGAAAACGGCCTGGAAGTGGTCGAGACGCTGGCGCAGGTATCTGCCCGGCTGATCGTGAACATAGCAAGCCTGAAACTGAGAAAGGCGGAAATTGAACCGCTGCTCACTCAAATTGAGGGGTATCTGAAGGAGAATCAGCCATGAAAATTACCAAAGCAGACGGTGTCAGCGAGCGCGAGCTGCTGGCATCCTTAAAGAAGAGAAGCGGCGAGGTGGACCGCCAGGTGACCGCCAGCGTCAGCGAGATTCTGGACCGGGTCCGGGCGGAGGGCGACGCCGCCGTGCGGGATTATACCATGAAATTTGACGGCAGCTGCCCGGAAAGCTGGGAGGTCAGCCGTGACGAAATCAACGACGCCTTGACTGCCGCTGACCAGGATTTTATCGACGCCATGCTCAACGCCATGGAAAATATCGCCGAGTTCCACAACCGGCAGAAGCAGCAGAGCTTTTTTGACGCCAAACCCAACGGCGTCATAATGGGCCAGCGCATCCGCGGCCTGGGCCGGGTGGGGCTTTACGTTCCGGGCGGTACGGCGGCCTACCCCTCTTCGGTGCTGATGAACTGCGTGCCCGCCAAAATCGCCGGCGTGGGGGAGATCATCATGGTGACCCCTCCTGCCAAAAACGGCGGCGCCAACCCGGATATTCTGGCGGCTGCCGCCATTGCCGGCGTGGACCGGGTCTTTCTCATCGGGGGTGCCCAGGCGGTTGCGGCCATGGCCTATGGCACCGAGACGGTCCCCAAGGTGGATAAAATCGTCGGCCCCGGCAATATTTATGTGGCTACCGCCAAGCGGCTGCTTTATGGCACGGTGGATATCGACATGGTGGCCGGCCCCAGCGAGGTGCTGGTCATGGCGGATGAGACCGCCAACCCCAAGTATCTGGCCGCCGACCTGATGAGCCAGGCGGAGCACGATGTGCTGGCTTCCGCCACGCTGCTCACCACCAGTGAGCGCATTGCCCAGGAGACGGTGGCGGAGATGGAGCGCCAGATGCAGCATCTGGAGCGCCGGGAGATCATCCGCCAGTCGCTGGACCGCTTCGGCTCGGTGGTGGTCTGCCGCTCCAAGGAGGAGATGGTCGCCCTGGCCAACGAATATGCGCCCGAACACCTGGAAGTGATGATGGAAAATCCCATGGAATACATCGGCAAGCTGGATAACGTGGGCTCGCTGTTCCTGGGGCAGTATGCGCCAGAACCGCTGGGCGACTACTATGCCGGCCCCAACCATGTGCTGCCCACCTCCGGGACAGCGCGCTTCTTCTCCCCGCTGGGGGTGGACAGCTTCATCAAGAAGTCCAGCTTCATCTATTATACCCGCGAGGCGCTGGAAGAGGCCAGCGAGGATATCTGCCGCATCGCCCGCAAGGAGGGGCTGACCGCCCACAGCAATTCCATCGAAGTGAGGTTTGAGAAGGATGTATAATTTGCCGGAACAGCTGAGAGACCTGGTTCCCTATGAGCCCGTCTCCGGGGAGTATACCGTCCGGCTGGACGCCAACGAGAGCTTTCTCTCCCTGCCGCAGGAACTGCGCCGGGAGGTGGGGCAGGCAGTCTCCCAGATTGATTTCAACCGCTATCCCGATCCTTACGCCACCGAGCTCTGCCGCAAATTTGCCGGTTTTTACGGCGTGCAGGCCCAGAATGTGGTGGCGGGCAACGGCTCGGACGAACTGATCGGGGTGATCGTTTCCGGCTTTGCCGCGCCGGGGGAGAGTATTACCGTCGTCAGCCCGGATTTTTCCATGTACGGGTTTTACGCCCAGCTGTATCATGTAAAGGTCCATAACTTTATCAAAGAGAACGGCCTTTCCTTCTCCGCGGCGGACCTGATCCGGGCGGTGCGGGAGAATGGCTCCAAGATCCTCTTTTTCTCCAATCCCTGCAACCCCACCTCCACGGTGGCCGGCCGGGAGGAGATCCTTTCCATCATCGACGCCCTGCCGGACTGCCTGGTGGTGGTGGATGAGGCCTATATGGAATTTTCCGACCAGTCGGTGCTGGATCAGGCGGAGCGCCGGGATCATGTGATCCTGCTCAAGACCTTTTCCAAGGCCTTTGGCATGGCGGCGATCCGCCTGGGCTTTGCCGTCGCCTGTCCGGCGATTGCCCGGGCCCTCAAGGCGGCGAAATCCCCCTACAATGTCAACACCATGACTCAGGTAGTCGGATGTGTCCTGCTGGATCATCCGGAGTATATCCGCGACTGTATCCGCCGGATCATCGCCGCCCGGGATGATCTTTATGCAAAGCTCTCCGCCCTGGCGGCGCAGAAGCCCCAGCTGGGCGAGGTGACGGCCACCTGCGCCAACTTTGTGTATCTGCGCACCAGCCGGGCCGCCGCCCTGGCGGAGGGACTGGCCAAAGCCGGTATCGCCGTGCGAGACTTTGCCGATTCGTTGCGCATCTCTGCCGGCAGCCGACAGGAAAACGAGGCGGTGCTGGATACCCTGAGCGCCCTGCTGTAAAAGGAGGAAGCTATCATGCGATCTGCGACGTTAAACCGCATCACCAGCGAGACAGATATCAGTCTTTCCTTGTCTTTGGATGGGGCCGGCAGCTTCACCGGGAGCAGCGGCATCGGCTTTTTTGACCATATGCTCCACGCCTTTGCGGTGCACAGCGGCTTTGATCTGGCGCTGCGGGCTGCCGGAGACCTGCAGGTGGACTGCCACCACACGGTGGAGGACATCGGCATTGTGCTGGGGCAGGCCTTTGCCCAGGCGCTGGGGGATAAATCCGGCCTGGCGCGCTACGGCAGCTTTTATATCCCCATGGATGAGGCGTTGGCCTTCTGTGCCCTGGATATCAGCGGCCGGCCATACCTGGTCTTTGACGCCGCCTTCACCAACCAGAGCGTCGGCGCCTTTGACTGCTGCATGACGGGGGAATTTTTCCGCGCCTTTGCCATGAACGCCGGCGTTACGCTGCATCTGCGGCTGCTCTACGGCGAGAACGACCATCATAAAATCGAGGCCTTGTTCAAGGCGTTTGCCCATGCCGCCAAAGAGGCGGTGCGGCGCGCCGGCGGCGGGGTGCTCTCCTCCAAAGGGGTGCTGTGATGATTGCGGTGATTGACTACGGCGCCGGCAACCTGTTCAGCGTCAAAAATGCACTGGATGCCATCGGCGCGCCCTGCGAATTTACCCGGGACGCCGAGCGGATCGCCGCGGCGGACGGGGTGATCCTGCCGGGGGTGGGGGCCTTCCCCGAGGCGATGCGGATGCTCCGGGCCACCGGCCTGGAGGGGACGATCTGTGCGCAAGCGGCCCGCAAGCCGCTGCTGGGCATCTGCCTGGGGATGCAGATGCTCTTTGACTGCAGCGAGGAATTCGGCCAAACCGCAGGCCTTGGCCTCATAAAAGGCCGCGCCCGCCTGATCCGCAGCGGCGGGCTCAAAATTCCCCACATGGGATGGAACGATCTGCAGATCCTCTCCCCCTGCGCCATGACCCAGGGGATGCAGGGCGGGGAGTATGTCTACTTTGTCCATTCCTACTGTGTCGAGACTCCGCGGGAGAACCTTTCCTGCGTGACCCATTACGGGGAGGAGATTACCGCCCTGGTGCACCGGGGCTTTGTTTACGGCGCACAGTTCCACCCGGAAAAAAGCGGCCGGGCGGGCATCGGGATGCTGAAGAATTTTGCCGCGCTCTGCGGCAGAAAGGGGGCGTGAGGGATATGATCGTTTTGCCCGCTATTGACATCAAGGACGGCAAGTGTGTCCGTCTGAAAAAGGGGGATTTTGCCACCGTGCACCAGGTGGCGGAGGACCCGCTGGCGGCGGCGCGCTCCTTTGAAGCGGCCGGGGCCCGGTGGCTCCACATGGTGGATTTGGATGGCGCCAAGGACGGCGCCTCTAAAAATTCCGCCCTGTTTGCGCAGGTAGCTGCTTTTACCGGGCTTAAGGTGGAACTGGGCGGCGGCATTCGGACCATGCAGGCCATTGAAGCCTGTCTGTCCGCCGGGATTTCCCGGGTTATTCTGGGCTCGGCTGCGGTGAAAAATCCCGACCTGGTGCGCCAGGCTGTCCAGGCCTACGGCGAGGCCATTGCTGTGGGCATCGATGCCAAAAACGGCGTTGTGGCCACCGAGGGATGGGTCGCCAGCGGAGAGATCCATTATCTGGAGCTGGCCCGCCGGATGGAGGATGCCGGCGTGGGTACCATCATCTATACCGACATCGGCCGGGATGGCATGCTGCAAGGGATCAACCGCCAGCAGCTGGCTAAATTGGCGCAGACAGTCCGCTGCCGGATCATTGCCAGCGGCGGCGTGCGGGATCTGGAGGACATCCGGGCCTGTAGAGAGATGGGCCTTTATGGCGTGATCTGCGGCAAATCCCTTTACAGCGGAACCCTTTCCCTGGCGGAGGCCATCCGAGAGGCAGGTGAGGGCCAGTGTTAGCCAAGCGGATCATCCCCTGTCTGGACGTGCGGGATGGCGCCGTGGTCAAAGGGGTCAATTTTGAGGGAATCCGCGAGGTGGGCGACCCGGTGGAATGTGCCATCGAGTATGACCGCCAGGGGGCGGATGAGATCACCTTTTTGGATATCACCGCCACTCATGAGGGCCGTCAGACCATGCGGGAGGTAGTGCGGGATACGGCCCGCCATGTCTTTGTGCCGCTGACGGTGGGCGGGGGCATCCGGTCGGTGGAGGATTTCCGAGAGATTTTGCGCGCCGGGGCGGATAAGGTTTCGGTCAATTCCGCGGCGGTGCGCGACCCGGAGCTCATCAGCCGTGCCGCCGACCAGTTCGGCAGCCAGTGCGTGGTGGTGGCCATCGACGCCCGCCGGGACAGCCGGGGAGGCTTTACCGTCGTGATCAACGGCGGCCGCATCGACATGCAGATGGACGCGGTCCAGTGGGCGCGCCGCTGTGAAGAGCTGGGCGCCGGCGAGATTTTGCTCACCAGCATGAATACCGACGGCTGCCGCGGGGGCTTCGATCTGGAGCTGACGGATGCGGTTGCCCGGGCGGTGGGCATCCCGGTGATTGCTTCCGGCGGCTGCGGCAGGCTGGAGCATTTTTCCGAGGTGTTTGAAAAAACCGGCGCAGACGCGGCCCTGGCGGCTTCGCTGTTTCATTTCCGGGAGTTGACGGTGCAGCAGGTCAAGGATCATCTGGCCGGCCGCGGCATCCCGGTCAGGAGGATGTGACATGGATCTGGAACGCTATTTTCAAAAAGGGGATCTGATCCCCGCCATCGTGCAGGAGGCAGGCACCGGCGAGGTGCTGATGCTGGCCTATATGAACCGGGAGAGCCTGGCCAAAACGCTGGAAACCGGCTACACCTGGTTTTACAGCCGTTCCCGGCAGGAGCTGTGGAACAAGGGGGCTACTTCCGGCCACCTGCAGCAGGTGGTGGATCTGAAAGCCGACTGCGACGAGGATACTCTGCTGGTCACGGTGATCCAGACGGGCAACGCCTGCCACACCGGCGCCCACAGCTGCTTTTTCAGGGAAATATGGGAGGAAAGATAATATGATGGATGTGATGAACGGCCTTTATGAGGTGATTCTGGAGCGGAAAAACCACCCGCAGGAGGGTTCCTACACCTGCTATCTGTTCAGCCAGGGGCTGGATAAGATCCTTAAAAAATGCGGGGAAGAATGCAGCGAGGTGATCATCGCCGCCAAAAACGGAGACAACACCTACACTAAGGAGGAAATCTGCGACCTTTTGTACCATCTTCTGGTGATGATGGCGCAGGAGGGGATCACTCCCGGCGAGGTGCAGGAGATCCTGGAGGCGCGCCGCCAGAAGATCGGCAACCTCAAGCAGTTCCATGTGAGCGACCACAATACCTGAGCTTCCCCCGGCGCCGCAAGGCGCCTTTTTTGCGCCGGAATTTTTGTTTCCCGCAGGCACCCCTCCGGCCGCCCCGGCATAGGCTGTAGGCGGGAGGGATGCCCGATGGCCGAAATCAGCCTTTGCATGATCGTGCGGGACGAAGAGGATGTGCTGCGCCGCTGTCTGGAAAGCGCCGCCCCGCTGGTGGATGAAATCATCATTGCCGACACCGGCTCAAAGGATAAAACCTGCGAGATCGCCCGGGAATTTACAGACCAGGTTTATCATTTTGACTGGTGCGACGATTTTGCCGCGGCGCGGAATTTTGCTTTTTCCAAGGCCAGCAAGCCTTTTTGCATGTGGCTGGATGCGGATGACGTGATCCTGCCGGAGGATCAGCAGAAATTCCTTGCCCGCAAAGGGGAGCTGGAGCAAGCCGACGTGGTGATGATGCCCTATCATACCGGCTTTGACGAAGCAGGAAGGGTGGTCTACACCTTTGACCGGGAGCGCATTGTGCGCAGCAGCCCCCAGTACCGCTGGCAGGGCCGCATCCATGAGGTGATCGTGCCGGCCGGCCGGATCGTGCTGTGGGAGGCGGCGGTCACCCATAAAAAGCTGCGGGTCCATGACCCGGACCGCAATTTGAGGATTTTTGAGGCCATGCGCTCCGCGGGGGAGGAGTTTTCCGCCCGGGATCAGTATTATTACGGCCGGGAGCTGATGTTCCACCACCGCATCGAAGAGGCAAAGCAGGTGCTGGAGGCGTTTCTTTCCCGCCCGGAGGGCTGGGTGGAAAACAAAATCTCCGCCTGCCAGGATCTGGCCCGCTGCCACCGGGAGGCGGGTGAGCCCGGCCTGGCCATGCAGGCGGTTTGCCGCGCGTTTCTTTACGATATTCCGCGTCCGGTCGGGTGCTGCCAGCTGGGGGATTATTTCCGCGAGCGCGGGCAGTATGAAAATGCCATCTTCTGGTATCATCTGGCGCTGTCGATGAAGGTGAAGGCCCGCGGCTCCTTTGAGCAGCCGGATTATGAAGGCTATATTCCTTATCTGCAGCTTTGCGTCTGCTATGACCGCCTGGGCCGGCATGAAACCGCCCGCCGCTGCAACCGCCTGGCCTGGGAACTGAAGCCGGATTCGGAAATCTGTGCCGGCAACGAGGCGTATTTTCAGTCCATTCTGCCTTGAGGCGGCGGGGATTCTCTGGTAAAATAAAGGCAGATGCCGAAAAAGGAGGATTTTGCATGATGAAAAGCTGTGACGGCCATTTTCCCACGCAGGAGGAGGGCAGCTACCTGGCGGAACAGGCGGTGCTGGTCGGCCAGGTGGCCCTGGGGCAGGATGCCAGCGTCTGGTACGGCGCGGTGCTGCGGGGGGATAACGCCCCCATCCGGATCGGTGCGCGCAGCAATATTCAGGATAACTGCGTCATCCATGTGGATCACGGCCTGCCCTGCACCGTGGGGCAGGATGTGACGGTGGGGCATGGCGCTATTCTGCATTCCTGCACCATCTGCGACCGGGTGATTGTGGGGATGGGCGCGATCCTGCTCAACGAATGTGAAATCGGGGAGGACTGCATCATCGGCGCCGGCGCCCTGGTGACCCAGCGCACAAAAATCCCGCCCCGCAGCCTGGTGTTGGGCAGCCCCGCCCGGGTGGTGCGCACCCTGCGGGAGGAGGAAGTGGCTTCGATCGCTGCCTCCGCTCAGGAATATCTCGCCCGCAAGGAGGATGCCCGCGCAGGCCGGGTGCGGTAGCCAGGCGCGGTCAAGGGCCGCAGTTCTGCTCTGGCGGGGATGCATGCCCTTGCAGCAGCAAGGCCGTCGGCCATGCGGCACGGCGGGCGGTTTTCCCGCGGTGTCATTTATGGCGGCGCCGGCGGTTTTTCCTGCGGATGCTTTTTCTCTTTACTATAAAAAAGAGCGCAGCAGAACATTGACAAATGATAGCTGCTTTAGTATAATTAAATATTGGACAAAGGTGTTCATTAAAGGAGGAGTGGGTGAGTCCGGGTCTCTTTTAATGAATTTTTTTTTTGCAAAAACTTTCGTTTTTTGAGGACACAGCTTACATTTCAGAATTAGGAAAGGGGTTTTTCGTATGCTGACAGCGATTGCTGGCGTAAACTGGGGCGACGAAGGCAAGGGCCGCATGGTGGATCTGCTTTCGCAGGATTATGATATGGTGGTGCGCTATCAGGGCGGCAACAATGCCGGGCACACGGTGGTCAACCATCTGGGCAAATTCATTCTCAACCTGCTGCCTTCCGGCATCCTGCGCCCGGAGGTGGTCAACGTCATGGGCAACGGCATGGTGGTGGATCTGGAGCACCTCTGCGGTGAAATCGCCCGCCTGCGCGAGGGGGGCGTCGCCGTCTCGCCGGAAAACCTGAAGATCAGCGACCGGGCCATTATCTGCCTGCCCTATCATGTGATGCAGGACGGCCTGGAGGAGAACCGCCTGGGAGATGCCAAATACGGCTCCACCCGACGGGGCATCGCGCCGGTCTACGGTGATAAATATTTAAAGAAGGGCCTGCGCATCGGCGACCTGCTGGATGAAGAGTACCTGAAAAAGCGCGCCGCCGAGGTGCTGGAGTGGAAAAACCTCACCCTCACCGGCGTATACGGCGCCGAGCCGATGAAATTCGAAGACATCTGGAATTGGCTTCAAACCTATGGCAGGCCCATCCGGGAGTATATCTGCGACACCGGCTATTTCTTAAATGAAGCGGCCGCCCAGGGCAAGCGGATTTTGTTTGAGGCGCAGCTGGGCGCATTGCGGGATATCGACTTCGGCATCTATCCCTTTACGTCCTCTTCTTCCACCATTGCCGCTTATGCGCCCATCGGTTCCGGCGTGCCCAACCTGCAGCTGGATCGGGTGGTCGGCATCATGAAGGCTTATTCCAGCTGTGTGGGTGAGGGACCCTTCACGGCGGAGCTTTTCGGGGAAGAGGCCGACCGCCTGCGGGAAGCGGGCGGCGAATACGGCGCCGCCACCGGCCGTCCCAGACGGGTGGGGCCTTTTGACGCGGTGGCCTCCCGCTATGGGGTGCGCATGCAGGGCGCCACGGAAATTGCCTTGACTAAAATGGACGTGCTTTCTTATCTGGATCAGATCCCGGTCTGCGTCGCCTATGAGGTGGATGGCCAGCGCGTCACCGAGTTCCCCACCGGCGCCAGGCTCAACCGGGCCAAGCCGATCCTGGAATATGTGCCCGGTTGGCACTGCGACATCAGCGGCTGCCGCCGGCCGGAGGACCTGCCCCAGGCGGCGGCGGATTATGTGCGCTATCTGGAAAAACTCGTCGGCTGCCGCATCCGCTACCTGTCTGTCGGGCCGGAACGGGAGCAGTATCTGGAATGGTAATCCTTCCCCGGAGGTGATGGAAGATGCAGGAGAATAAAGTTTATCTGGTGCTGGCCAACGGCACGGTCATGGAGGGCACTGCCCTCGGCGCCCGCGGTGAAACGGTGGGGGAAATCGTCTTTACCACCGGTATGGTGGGCTATCTGGAGACTTTGACCGATCCCAGCTATTACGGGCAGATTGTGGTGCAGACCTTTCCGCTCATTGGCAATTACGGTGTGATCCCGGAGGATTTTGAGAGCAGCGAGCCCCATGTCAAGGGCTATATTGTGCGGGAGTGCTGTGAGCATCCCTCCAATTTCCGCTGTCAGGGCAAGCTGGATGACTTCCTCAGGGAAAAAGGCGTCATCGGCATCCAGGGGCTGGATACCCGCGCCCTGACCCGGATGATCCGGGAGGAGGGCGTGATGAACGGGAAAATTTGTACCGACATCAGCCGCCTGGAGGATATTTTAGCTGAGGTGCGCGCATATACCATTAAGGATGCCGTGGCCCACGTGACCACCGGCCAGGAGGAGGATATCCGGCCGGAGCATCCCAGATTTAAAGTGGCGCTGTGGGATTTTGGCGCCAAGGGCAACATCCAGCGCCGGCTTTGTGCCCGGGGCTGTGAGGTGGTGGTCTTCCCGGCGCAAAGCACCGCCCAGCAGATTCTGAATCTTCATCCGGATGGGATCATGCTTTCCAACGGGCCTGGCGACCCGGCGGAGAATACCGGCATTATCGCCCAGCTGGCGGAGCTCTGCCGGCAGGGAATCCCTACCTTCGGCATCTGCCTGGGGCATCAGCTGCTGGCGCTCTCACAGGGGGCCAGGACAGAAAAGCTCAAATACGGCCACCGCGGGGCCAACCAGCCGGTCCGGGAGCAAGCCACCGGCCGGGTCTTTATGACCAGCCAGAACCACGGCTATGCGGTGGTGGGAGAAAGCCTGCCCGAGGGCGCTTCGGTGAGCTTTATCAACGCCAACGACGGCACCTGCGAAGGGGTGCGCTACCGCTACATGCCCGCTTTTTCGGTGCAGTTCCATCCGGAGGCCGCTGCAGGCCCGCTGGATACCGACTATCTCTTCGATGATTTTATCCGCTTGATGCAGGCACGCCGCTGAGCGGAGCGACAGGAGGTTATGGCAGACTCATGTGTGGGATTGTTGGATATGTTGGGAAGAAGGAATGCGCCCCCGTGCTGATTGCGGGCCTGACCGGCCTGGAATATCGCGGATATGATTCCGCGGGGATCGCCACTATTTTTGAGGACGCCTTCCAGGTGCGCAAGGCCAGCGGGCGCCTCTGCAATCTGGAGGAAGAGCTGCACAAGCATCCGGTTTCGGGGCATGTGGGCATTGGGCACACCCGCTGGGCGACCCACGGCAAGCCGTCGGTGGTCAACTGCCACCCCCACTGCGATCACAGCGGCCGGGTAGCGGTGGTGCACAATGGCATTATCGAGAATTATCTGGAGCTTAAGGAGATGCTGATGCGCCAGGGCATCGTCTTCCGCACCGAGACGGATACCGAAGTAGTGGCTCAGCTGCTGGGCTACTATGACCAGGGGGATATGCTGGCCACGCTGCAGAAGGTGCTGCCCATGCTGCAGGGTTCTTTTGCGCTGGGCATCCTCAGCCTGCGCGAGCCGGAGAAAATCTTTGCGGTGCGTTTGGGCTGCCCGCTGATTGTGGGCAGCGCGGACGGGGCTTCTTATCTGGGCAGCGATGTCTCAGCCCTGCTGGAGTATACCCGCGATATGTTTATTTTGGAGGATCTGGAGATCGCCGTTCTTCAGGAGAAAGGCATTGCTTTTTATCATCCAGACGGCACCCCGCTGGAAAAAAAGAGTCTTCACATCAGCTGGAGCGCTTCTGCCGCCCAAAAGGACGGTTTTGATCATTTCATGCTCAAGGAAATTTATGAGCAGCCGCAGGTGCTGCTTTCCACCCTGAAGCATTATGTGGAGGAGGAGACGTTTACCTTCCGTTGGGATACGCTGCCCTTCACCAAGGAGCAGGCCCTCAATCTGGAACGCATTACCATCGTCGCCTGCGGCACTGCTTATCATGCCGGCATGATGGGCAAGGCCATGATCGAGCGCCTGGCCAGGATCAAGGTGGAGGCTGATATTGCCAGCGAATACCGCTATTCCGAGACGATGAGCGGCGAGGGGGAAACCCTGATTGCCGTCAGCCAGTCGGGGGAGACGGCGGATACCATCGCAGCTCTGCGCAAGGCCAAGGAGCGCGGCCACCGGGTGATCGCGCTGACCAATGTGATCGGCAGCAGCGTGGCGCGGGAATCCGACGCGGTCATGTACACCCTGGCCGGGCCGGAGATTGCCGTGGCTTCCACCAAGGCCTACAGCACCCAGGTGCTGCTGTTTGCGGTGCTGGCGGTGGCATTGGCCCAGTTGCGGGGACAGATTACCGCGCAGGAAAGCGCGGATTATCTGCGGGAGCTGTTTTCCATCCCCGGAAAAGTGGACGCCATCCTGGATTGCCGGCCTCAGGTGGAAGCCTTTGCCCGGCAGCAGATCAGCTGCAAGGATATTTTTTTCATTGGGCGCCAGATGGATTATTACACCTCTCTGGAAGCGGCCCTCAAGCTCAAGGAGATCTCCTACCTGCACTCGGAGGCTTATGCCGCCGGAGAGCTGAAACACGGCACCATTGCCCTTATCGATGACAGCACCCTGGTGGTGGCCATTGCCACCCAGGAGAAAATCATTGAAAAGACCATGAGCAACGTGCAGGAGGTAGTGGCCCGCGGGGCGACCATCCTGTTGGTGACCTCCCATCCGGAGCTGGATGGCGCCGGCATTGCCGAGCGCTGGCTGGTGCCGCAGGGGCGGGATCTCTTTTTGCCCATGCTGACCATGGTGTATATGCAGCTGTTCGCCTATTATATGGCGCTGCAGAAGGGCTGCGATATCGATAAGCCGCGCAATCTGGCCAAAAGCGTCACGGTTGAATGAAAAGCTGAATAGCTTTACACAATTAAAAAGCATCCCCTAGCTGCCTAACCGGCCGGGGGATGCTTTTTTCTATCATGTAAAGTTGATTTACTTTTCAGTCTTGCCGTCAGACTTTTTCCACCGAACGGCGCCGAACACATATAAGAGCGGCAGGAGCAGCTGTGCCAGCATACCCAGCATTTCGCGGCTGCCTGCGGAAAAGAGCAGCACCAGATATAAGATCTGGTCAAAGGTGAGCAGGATGCCGGTATACAGGGCCAGCTGGGCCATATTCTGGTGAAAGCATGCTTTGAGCCCCACCCAGCCTGCCAGCAGGGAGAGCAGCGCCGTGCACAGCGACAGCAGGAAGATCAGGGTCACCGCGCCCTCCAGCAGTTCCATTATGCAGCGGACGGTGGAAGCCACCCCCAGGATTAGCAGCAGCCAGCTGGCGGTTTTCAGCAATAGGTTGTCAGGATGGTTCATGTCGTTTCCTCCAGTGCCTTGTCCAGCGCCATTTGGCAGTGCAGCTGCAGCGTGGGCAGCAGAGGGATCTCGGTATCCTCCTGATGCACCAGCAGCGGCAGCTCGGTGCA
Source organism: Candidatus Neoruminococcus faecicola (assembly GCA_904398325.1). GTDB lineage: Bacteria > Bacillota > Clostridia > Oscillospirales > Ruminococcaceae > Neoruminococcus > Neoruminococcus faecicola. The sequence continues at coordinate 30,790 of CAJFPC010000054.1, forward strand.
GCCCAGGATCACCCCGTCTGCCGGGTATTTGCCCAAGATGGCAAGGAATGCCTCCCGGTCCTCCTGGGTGATGATCTCCCGGGCCAGGCGGCCAAAGATGATGTCGTTGATGATATCCTGATCCGAACTGTCCGGCGTGAAGACCGAAATGCCGTACTTCTCTCGCAGGGTATCAGGATAAAAGCGCCCCTGCATGGTGTAGCGGATGCCCGTCAGCAGCAGGGTTTTCATGCCGCGCCGCTGGGCAGCCTGGCCCACAGCATCCACAATGCTGCAGAGGGGGATGGGGCATTGTGCACTGACCTGGCGGTAGACCGAATGAGGGGAGTTGGCCGCCATCAGGGCGAAATCCGCCCCGGCCGCCGCCAGCGCCTGCAGCCCCTGCAGGATGTAGCGGATATAATCCTCGGTGCGGCCCTCGTTTTCCATATCGGTGAATTTTTGAAAATCCAGGGAATAGATGACGATTTCAGGATAGTAATAATCCTGGAACCGGTCGTAGTACAGCTGGGCGATGGTGCGGGCATACTCCAGTGTGGAGGCCAGGCTGATGCCGCCCAGGATGCCGATGCGCTTTTTCATGCAGGATCCCTCCTTGTCACTCCAGGGTGGGGGCGGAAAGGGTTTCTTTGATTTCGTCGATCTGGCTGCGGATTTTTTCCTCGGCCTCGTTCATAAGCAGGCCGCGGTTGTGCTGGTAATAGCGGTCGCAGCCGTTTTCCGAGATGAATTTGGCGCTGTAGAAATTCACCGTCAATTCGGTGATGAAGACCACCATCTCCTGGCTGTCGGGGAAAACCGCCTCCATAAAGTCGAAGGCGTGGTCCAGCATGGCGGAGGTTTCCTCGATGATCTGGCTGCGGCGCTCGACCTCCTCTTGGAACAGGCTGCGGATGCGGTCAAAGGCGGCCAGCGGCTCCGCCAGATGCTCGGCGCGCAGCACGGTGTAATAGCTCTCCAGGGCCTTTTCCACCTGCAGCATGCTGTGTTCCTCCAGCCGGTCGATCTGCTGCGCCTCTTTTTTGGCCTTCAGCGTTTCATGGTATTGCTGGGTGAACGCCTCCAGCACCTGGCCGGGGCGGGGGGCGCCTTCTTCGGTCATGGCGGCCTTCAGGCTCTTGAGCTCCTCAAACAGGCCGGTGACGAACTGATCCTGCAGGTAGCTCTGCTGGAAGGCGCTGCCCAGCCGCGCCAGGATCAGGCTGATGACGCTGAGCTTTTCGTCGAAGGGGACGCTGCGCAGCTTCATGACCTTTTCCCGGTCGAAGCAGCCTCTGAGCACCTCTTCCACCTGGTAGTCGCTCTGGTATTTGTAGTAAAGCTCCAGATAATTGGCGAAATCCTTGGCGATGCGCCGGTGCTGGATATACTGGAAGATCAGATCCTGGTCCACCGGGATGCCGAGCTTCTCATAGACCTGGATCATCTGGCTGAGATCCTCCCAGCCGCGGGCAGTGGCGAAGCTGACCCCGTCCACCGTGGTCTGGATCTGATAAAAGCACTCCCGCTTGAGGTCCAGATAGGAGATAATGGCGTGGTGGATGCCGTTCTGGTAGGCGTATTCCTTCCAGACGGTAAAATCTTCCCGGACGTCGATTTTTTTGACGCGGTCCAAAGTGACGATATCGAATTCCCGCACGGATTTGTTGTATTCCGCCGGGTTGCCCGCCGCCACAATGATCCAGCCGTCCGGCACCTTTTTGTTGCCGAAGGTCTTGCACTGCAGAAACTGCAGCATGGCCGGGGCCAGCGTCTCGGAAACGCAGTTGATTTCGTCGATGAAGAGGATGCCCTCCTTTAGGCCGGTGGACTCCATTTTGTCATAGACCGAGGCGATGATCTCGCTCATGGTGTATTCGGTGATAGAGTACTCTTTGCCGCCGTATTGCTTTTGGCGGATAAAGGGCAGGCCGATGGCGCTCTGGCGGGTATGGTGGGTGATGGTGTAAGCCACCAGGCCGATGCCGCACTCCCGGGCGATCTGTTCCATAATCTGGGTCTTGCCGATGCCCGGAGGGCCCATCAGCAAAATCGGCCGCTGGCGGATGGCGGGGATCAGATACCCGCCGAATTCATCCTTGGCCAGGTATGCCCGGATGGCGTTTTTCACTTCGTTTTTCGCTTGCTTGATATTCATGGCAGCATTCCTCCCAACAGGCTGTTTTGCTCGTCGTTTGTATCCTCCTGCAGGTCTTCCGGTTCCAGGATCAGCTTGATGGCCCAGGCCGGCACATGCACGTCGTCATAATCCTCCTGCATGAAGATGAAGGCCACATCGTAGCCTGGCGACCGGGCAGGGTAGGTGCCCTGGCCGTCCGTAAAATACAGCAGGCCCTTGAGCCTGGTGAAAGCCCCCTGGTCGATCAGCGCGGCCACATGCTCGAACACCGGGCGGAAATCCGTCCCGCCGCCGCCGATCAGCTCAAAGGAATCCATATACTCCTTCAGGTCCTTTTCGCAGGTGATGAGCCGGTCGGACTGGATCTTGTCGTCGCACTGGATGATGTGGATATTGACCTTTCTAAAAAAGCTTTCCGTCTTCTTGAGCACGCTGTAGGTCTGCTCCAGAAAGGTGCGCACCAGGTCGCCCGAGCAGGACATGGAGGTGTCGATGGCGATGACAAAATCCTCGATCTTGCTCACTTCTTTAAATTCCTGGGGCTCGATGAGCGGCATATTGCCGTAAAGCTCCAGCCCGTAGGAGTAAAATACATAGTCGAAGGAATCCATATCCAGCTGGATTTCCTCCTTGAGCACGGCGAACTTGCGCAGGAAGGCGCGGTAATCAAAGCGCTCGCGATTTTCCACCTTCAGCTGCTCCAGCATGGCCTGGGAGCCCTCCGCCTGCTCCTTGGAGAAGGATTCCATCTCCGTCTGCATTTTTTCGCTGATATCCTGCCAGCGCTGGTTTAAATCTTCTGCCGCCGGCGGGTCTTCGGTGCCGTTGGGCCAGTATTTGTGGTCATCCACAAAAAATTCCGACTGCATCCGGCCAAAGGCGCCAGGCGAAAGGCCCATCCCCTCCAGCGCACGGTAGATGCCTTCGGCGGTGAGCACCTTCATTTTGCGCTGCATCTCCCGGTAGATGCTCCGGCGGAAAGGGGAGACCGCCCGCCGCACGCTGCGGTAGGGCAGCGAGTCGATGACGGATTCCATGGCGATGTCGCAGGCCAGGTTCCACAGCGCTTCCTCCCGTTCGCCCCGGCGCATCAAATGGCGGTAAACGCAGTGCAGCACCATATGCAGATAGGCACGGGTGATATTCTGGCGGTTTTCTTCATAGCGCTGGATCAGATACTGGGGATGGAAGAGGATGCGGTAGCCGTCGGTGCCCACCCCCTGCACCGAAAAATCCATCTCGTAGCTCAAGCTGCTCAGCGCCAGGTCCAGAAAGCGCATGTGCAAATAAAGCTCTACCCGCGCCGCATTCAAAATGCTGGACCCCACCTGGGCCAGCTGGCCGCTCAGTTCCTCAGGTTCCACAAGATCCCTCCCTTACAGCTCAAAGGTCTTCTGCCGCACGGCAAAATGGCTGTTTTTATAATCCAAAAGATAGCTTAAGCACTCAGTTTTGCCCTTTCTGCTGGCAAGATCGATGGCCGTGCCGATGTTGTCGGCCGTATACACGCCCAACCGGCCCAGCAGCTGCAGGCGGGGCAGGTCGTCCTGTTCCAGCAGCAGGGAGGCGGCATCCTCCATATGTTCCGACAAGTAGGCTTCGTATTGCCTGCGGTGCTCCTTTGACAGCTCATAAGGATATTCCAGCCGGTTGACGGCCAGCTTGACCACCGTGTCGGGGTTGCGCTCTTTATACATGGTGGGGAAGATGGAATCGTACTCGCTGAAATTCACTTCTCCGTCCTGGGTGCACTGGCGGTAGCGGTAGCCCGCCCCCAGGATATAATAGTCAAAGCTTTTGGCCAGGGCTGCGGATTTGTTTTCCACCGCCTCTTCGTAATATTCAGGGAAGGAGAGCCGCGCCACGGCGCCGGGGCCCTCCAGCGGGGAAAAGTCCAGCTGGATTTCCATTTCCTGCTGCACCTCCATGCCCAGGTTGTGGACGCCGCTCTTTTTACCGGCAGTGTGAAGGATTTCGATGCGCTTGAGTTCAAAGCAGTTCATCAGCATGCCGGTGCCAAGCTTGACCGCCCGGTCGGAAAGGTGCAGCCGGCGCAGGCTGCGGCAGTTGTAAAAGGCATAGTTGCCGATTTCTGTTGTCATTTCTGGCAGAAAGATTTCCTCCAGGGCGGCGCAGGGGGCCTCCGGCGGCTGGGAAGCCAGCGCTTCCTCGTGCAGCCAGAGGGTGCGCGTGCCGGCCGGCAGGGTGATTTTCCCTTCTCCCGCCGGGGAAAAAGCATAAGGCCCAATGCGGGTGACAGGGCAGCCCTCGATTTGCTCCGGCAGGCGGATGAGCACATCCTCGCTGCGGCAGCGCAGAATGGCGGCCCCGCCTTCCTCCAGCGTATATTCCAAAAGGCAGTTGCAGACTTCCTTCAAGCCTATTTCCTCCTTTTTCTGGGGAGAATTCCACTCGGTTTATTATCATATCACAAAAGCGGGAAAAAAGCGAGTGCCGGCAGGGAGATTCTGCTGCGCGCCATTCACCGGTCGAAAAGGCTGTCAAAATATGATACAATACCCCAAAACAGGGGGTATAAGCCTTTGGGAGGAAAGAAGCATGGATTGGATGGAGGAGGCGGCCGTACGGCTGAAAAAGAGAAGAGAGATCCTCTTTTCAAAAGATTCGGTATACCTGCAGGATCTGCGGTCTCTCTTGCGGGAACAGAACCATAAGGTGCTGACCTTATGGGCGCTGGATCTTGCAGCGGAATCCGCCGCGGCGCTTAAAGAAAAATACCCGCAGGAGCGGCGCCCGGAAGAGGCGCTGGCTGCCGCTTGGGATTGGGCGTCAGGCAGGATAAAAATGCGGGAGGCCCAGCGGAAGATTCTGGATTGCCACGCCTTCGCCAAGGAATTGGAGCAAAAGGAGGATATCGCGCTTTGCCATGCCATCGGGCAGGCCTGCGCAGTGGTGCACGCCCCGGGCCACGCCATGGGCTATCCCATCTATGATCTGACTGCTATTCTCCGCCGGCTGGGCATCAAACATGCCGCCGGGGCGGTGGAACAGCGCAAACAGGATTATATCGACCGGCTGTTTTATTGGGCGGACCGCAGCGGCGATCCCCAGCGCAGATGGGCCTCCTTTTTGGAACAGCAGCCTTAAGGACGTCTGCCGGCGCTAAGGGGCAGGGCAGTTTTCCGGATCGCTTTATGCCATAAAAAAAGAGCGCGCGAGCGCTCTTTTTCGTCGGGTCAAAGCAGGCTTTTGAGAAGAAAAAACACCGGCGGCACCAAAAGGGAAGGCAGCAGGTTCATCGTGTTGATTTTCTGGATCCCCAGAATGGAGATGCCGGAGGAAAGGATGAGAATCCCGCCCAGCGCCGAGATTTCCGTCATCAGCGCCGGGGTCAGAAAGGGCTCGATCACCCCTGCGAACAGATAGATCGCCCCCTGCCAGCAGAAAAGAATCGGCGCTGCCAGGGCGATGCCGATGCCGAAATTGGAGGCCAGCACCGTGGAGGTGACCAGGTCCAGGATCGCGTTGGTAAGTAAAAAGGTGTGGTTCTTGTGCAGGGCGCTCTCAATGGGCCCCAGGATGGAAAGGGTGCCGATGCAGAACAGCAGCACCGCGGTGGAAAGCCCCTGCGCCAGATTCCCGCCGCCGGAAAAACGCCCCACCAGCCGCTGGAACCGGATATCGATTTTAGCAATCTGCCCCAGCAGCGCGCCGATGGCCAGGCTGATGATAAACAGCACCGGGTATTCGCTCTCAGGCAGGTTGGCGGCGATATTGCTGATGCCCAGGGCGCTGGCGGCCAGCCCCATAGCCTGCATCAGGGTGGTCTGATATTCCGGCCGGATACCTCTTTTGAGCGTGCTGCCGATCAGGCTGCCGGTGAGGATGGTGAGAGTATTGGTGATGGTGCCGATCATGCTGCGCCTTTTCCCCCTTTGCCGGCGGATTAGCTTCCGCTGCGGCAAGGCCAGTATAGCAAAAAAACGCCCGGAATACAAGAATGCCGGCTTAGGGGGAATCCAGGGCGTCCTCCACGGCATCCCTCAGATGGACCGGACTGAGCTGCAGGCGGCTGAACTGCCTTGCCAGCCCGGCGGCAAACGCCCGGGAAGGGGATACGTCCCCCACAAAGGCTGCCTGCCGCCAGCGGCCGCGCCCTTTGTGATAGCAGCGAATACCATAGGTGCAGCAGATCCCGGCTTCGGGGCAGCGGATCAGCATTTTAACGGGTCGATAGCGGTACAATCAGCTCCGCCTCCTCTCGGAAAATTTCCACATCAATCCCCAGCAGCAGGATCAGCCGCAGCGTCACCACAGAGCTGGGAAGGAACGTGCCGCTTTCAATATACTGATACCATCGCACAGAGATCGAGGCAGCTTCCGCGACCTGCTCCTGGGTCAGCCCCAGGCTGGTGCGCGCATGCAGTACTTCTCGGGAAAACGCAGTTTTTAAGGACATAAACGATCCCTCCTTGGGGAAGAATATGCCATTCATTTTTGTATGGACACGAACCATTACTGCATGTTGTTCATTTCGCTGAAAAAATTCTCCAAAGCAGATAAAAAAGAATAACCGCGGCATATTTATTCGGCACTTTTTTTGTCGCTTTATCGGTTAAACTGAAAAACATGTCGAATTTACTGTGATATTTATCAGATGTCACGAATTACATGAAATGAAAATAATTTATAATTATTCTTTTATGCAGTCTGAACGACTTATCATATTCCTGCAGGAACCGGCTGTCAAAGGCCATTTGTCATGAAAAGAAATTCAAATATAATGAATATAATTCAAAAATGAATCTATCGTTAACACCGCCGCTGCATTTTGTCAACGCTTTCAAAAGCCACGGCATTATGGTACAATGGCATTTGTTTCTTTCCCCAGCCCATTTTATGCAGAAGAAAGGGGGCCGTGGTCTCGGGGCAGCTGGCAGGGTAGCAGGCACACCATTGTGGAATTGATATTATTTCAAAGTGAGAACGATATCATTTTCAGCCAAAATTCATTCGTGCATTTTTACAAGAGTTGCTATAATTTTGATATCAAACGACAAAGGATGACAGCTTATGGGTGATTACTATACGCCATTCTCGCTGCGGATTCCGGAGGAACTGCTGGAAAGGATCAAGGCGAGGGCGAAAAAGAACTGCCGTTCGGCCAACAAGGAGATCGAGTATATGCTGACGCAGTATCTGGACATGATCCACGATGGAACAGAGCAAAGTGGGTCGCAGGAATAACGAACACAGCCTGCCAATATTTTTTCAAGTTACGTCAAGCGCCGGCGCCGCTCTGCTTAAGCGGGGCAGCACCCTGTTTTGGTGCAAAAATTTTTTTCTCTCCATGCAATAATCTGGCAGCCGGCGCGCACTATAATGGCGAATGGGGGATTTTCTTCCTCCGTGATGCACAAGCGATTGACAAGGCTGTAAAAATCCCCCATAATAGGGGCAAGGGCACTGTGTTCCCCACACGTTCAAACTGGTGCCCGATTTTGGAAAGGAAGGTTAGAACCATGCTAAAAAAAGTACTCAGCACGACGTTGGCCGCATCCATGCTGCTCACGCCGACCACCGCGTTTGCACTCTCCAGCAGCGAGTTTGAAGGCACTTATGTGGAGCTGGATATGTCAAATGACGATTATGAGCTGGATGCCGGCACCACCTACGACATTCCTCTGGTCTGCAGCGTGGGCGGCGATGACGAAGAGGATATGGATGACGATTTTGACGATGATTTCCGCGTCACCTTCAAGGAGACGGACGGAAAATCCTACGCCTCCGTCAGCTTGCACGAAGATGACGGCGACTATTATGCCCGCATCAAGACCAACAGCTTTTCCAGCAAGCGCGACCGCGACTATGCCTTTGAGATCGAGGTAAGGGACCGCGACCGCTCCTCCAACCGCTGGACCTCGGACGAGTATAAATTCACCATTCTCTCTGATGCCAACAATGTGGATTATACCGTGGATCGGGACGATGATTATCTGGATATTCCCGAAGGGGAGACCTCGATCATCGAGTGCGAGGAAACCATCCGCGATCTGGAAATCGACATCGACGGCTATGCGCTGGTCTATGCCCGCGCCCGGGAGGATGACCTGCTGAAATTCCACATGGTTTACGACGATGTGGATGATGACGTCTACTACGATGCCCCGGATAACGCCACTCTGACGTTCTTCAACTTCAAGGAGGCCCCGACCTTCAGCCAGAGCGTCAAGGTAGGCCTAGTGGCGGATAATGACGAGCGCTATGTCTATGAGATCGGTTCTAACGGCAAGCTGACCTCGATTTCCGCCCGGGAGGATGACGGCTACCTGTTCTTTAATACCAAGCATCCCGCCTATTATGTGATTTCCGACCGCCGCCTGAGCGCTTCCGGCTCCTCCGGCAGCTCCTCTTCCGGCAGTTCTTCCTCCGGTAGTTCCTCTTCCGGCAGCTC